>JBJEKS010000237.1:0-1917 GCA_051878755.1 Bacteroides sp.
CACCTACGAGTGGACCTGGGCCTACGACAGGCTGGAGGAGTTCTACGGCGTAAGCCCTTATAAGATGACGGCTGCAGATATCATCCGCATTGTGGAGCAATGGAAAGAGGCTGTGGTGGGACTCGACCGCATGGTGTATGAAGATGCCAAGAAGGAGTTCTCGCTCGCTTCGATGACCGGCTTCGGTGCCGACGGCTCGCGCCTGGAGAAGGAGCTCGACTTTGAGCAGGTGAGGGGCGA
Organism: Bacteroides sp.; assembly: GCA_051878755.1. Lineage (GTDB taxonomy): Bacteria > Bacteroidota > Bacteroidia > Bacteroidales > Bacteroidaceae > Bacteroides. Next base: position 241 of record JBJEKS010000237.1, read on the forward strand.
CTTCGAGAGCAATCCTTTCGTCACCGCCGTGCTGCGACACATCGATACAAAGAGCGCTTTGGGCGATGAATTGATTGCCCGGATGCGCGAAACAGAGAAAAAATGCGCCTCAGAGCGTTAATTATTATAAAGAATCGATTTCGCACCCGAATAGTTCGTAACTTTGTGGAAAACTTGAGAAACTTAAAAACTCATAAACTTAAAAACTTAAATAAATATGGCAAATCCTCCGTTCCACTATCAACCCATGTTTGAGCATGGTGAGGACAAAACTGAGTACTATCTGCTGACCAAGGACTACGTGTCGGTGAGCGAGTTTGAAGGTAAACCCATCCTGAAGATTGAAAAGGAGGGTTTGACGGCTATGGCCAATGCGGCTTTCCGCGACGTATCGTTCCTGCTCCGCAGAGCACACAACAAGCAGGTGGCTAAGATCCTGAGCGACCCCGAAGCCAGCGACAACGACAAGTATGTGGCGCTGACCTTCCTGCGCAATGCCGAGGTGGCTGCCAAGGGTAAGCTCCCCTTGTGTCAGGACACCGGTACGGCCATCATCCATGGTGAAAAGGGCCAGCAGGTATGGACTGGCTACTGCGATGAAGAGGCCCTCTCGCTGGGTGTCTATAAGACCTATACCGAGGAGAACCTGCGCTACTCGCAGAATGCTCCCCTCAACATGTACGACGAGGTGAACACCCGTTGCAACCTGCCTGCTCAGATTGACCTGGAGGCTACTGAGGGCATGGAATACCGCTTCCTCTGCGTGACCAAGGGTGGCGGCTCGGCCAACAAGAGCTATCTCTATCAGGAGACCAAGGCCGTCCTGAACCCCGCTACGCTGGTTCCCTTCCTGGTAGAGAAGATGAAGACGTTGGGCACGGCTGCCTGTCCTCCCTACCATATCGCTTTCGTTATCGGCGGTACCTCGGCTGAGAAGAACCTGCTCACCGTGAAGCTGGCCTCTACCCACTACTACGACGAGCTGCCCACCACGGGTAACGAGTACGGACGTGCCTTCCGTGATGTAGAACTGGAGAAGCAGGTGCTCGAAGAGGCTCAAAAGATTGGCCTCGGCGCACAGTTTGGCGGTAAGTACATGGCGCACGACGTACGCATCATCCGTCTGCCGCGTCACGGTGCCTCTTGCCCCATCGGTCTGGGCGTATCCTGCTCGGCCGACCGCAACATCAAGTGTAAGATTAATGCCGATGGTATCTGGATTGAGAAGATGGACGACAACCCCGGTTCGCTGATTCCTGAGGCACTCCGTCAGGCCGGCGAGGGCGACGTGGTTCGCATCAACCTCAACCAGCCCATGGCTGACGTGCTGAAGGAGCTGACCAAATATCCCGTAGCTACCCGTCTGTCGCTGAACGGCACCATCATCGTGGGTCGTGACATCGCTCATGCCAAGCTTAAAGAGCGCCTCGACCGTGGCGAAGAGCTTCCCCAGTACATCAAGGATCATCCCATCTACTATGCCGGACCGGCCAAGACGCCTGCTGGCATGGCTTGCGGCTCGATGGGTCCCACGACGGCTGGCCGTATGGACCCCTATGTGGACCTCTTTCAGAGTCATGGTGGCAGCATGATCATGTTGGCTAAGGGTAACCGCAGCCAGGCCGTGACCGATGCCTGCAAGAAGCACGGTGGCTTCTACCTCGGTTCGATTGGTGG
>JBJEKS010000238.1:0-10602 GCA_051878755.1 Bacteroides sp.
CTCCAAGCTGGGACAGACGCAGAAAGCCGGAGAGTACATCCCGCAAGCAAACAAATGGCGCAGAATCATGAACTTGCAGGCCTATGACAAGTTCTACTTTGAGGCGCTGTGTGACTACTACTCAGCGCTGAAGCAATTTGACAAAGCCGTGGCCTACGGCGACTCCGTACAGAAGGTCATCGTACGCAACGGGCTACAGGCCGATGACATGATCCTCCATCTGGAGCGCCAAGGAGACCTTTACTATACCATGGGCAACTACGACAAGGCCCTCCCCCTCTACCAACGCAGCAAGGCCCTGCGCGACTCGGTCAACCACGTCATTGCCGACCGGCAGATGGAGGAGATCAAAGAGATGTACGCCATGGACCGCCTGGCCCTCGAAGAGGCAAAGATGAGGCAACGGGTACAATGGGCCGTGATTGGCATCGTTGCCCTCATCATCCTGGTATTCATCATCCTCTGGCTACGCAACTACCAATTTAACAAGCAGCTGACCCTCTCTACAGAGGCCACCAGCCGAGCCGCCCAGATCAAGCAGGAGGCCAACGAGCAGAAGCGCCGTTTCCTCTCCACGATGAGTCACGCCATCCGCGTGCCCCTGCATAGCGTTGTGGGCTTCTCGCAGCTGCTCTCCACCGACACCACCCTAACCGACGAGGAGCGGAGCGAGTATGGCGAAATCGTGCGCTACAATACCGAGCAGCTGATGTTCCTGGTCAACAGTGTGCTTGACCTCTCCCGCCTGGAGGCCGGCATGACCAAGTGGCAGCTGGCCGACTATGACCTCTTCCAGCTGTTGCGCGATGCGGCTGGAAGCGTCAGGATGAACTACCCACAGATTACGGTTGACCTGCAGCTCAGCGAGGAGGAATGGATTATCCATACCGATACGGGACGCCTGATGCAGGTGTTTATCAGCATGATAGCAGGCACCGTCACCACCCCTCACCCTGCGCCAGAGACGGTTATTGTCGAGATGCGCAGAGCCGGTGATGAGCTGGAGCTGGCCATTGAAGGGAGTCCACTGGCCGACCGCAGCCGCGAAAACCAGGAGAGCATCCTCAGGCACCAGATCAACCGCCTGACCCTGGAGCACTTCGACGGCAGCTACGACACCGACTTCGACCATCGCGTCATCTCCGTCATCTTCAGCAAACCTAATCCCCCCCTCACCGAATCACACATAAAAACCTGATTATAAGACCATAGATAAATAAATAGCAAATAATAAAAATAAAGCAATATGAAGAAACTGAATCCCGAAACACTTTGCGTACAAGCCGGTTGGAACCCCAAGAAGGGCGAACCGCGCGTACTCCCCATCTACCAAAGCACTACCTTCAAATACGAGACCAGCGAACAGATGGCCCGCCTCTTCGACCTGGAAGACAACGGCTACTTCTATACCCGCCTGCAAAACCCCACCAACGATGCCGTGGCTGCCAAGATTGCCGCCCTCGAAGGGGGTGTAGGTGCCATGCTGACCAGCAGCGGACAGGCCGCCAACTTCTATGCCGTCTTCAACATCTGTCAGGCAGGCGACCATTTCGTCAGCTCCTCCTGCATCTACGGAGGTACGTATAACCTCTTTGGCGTGACCATGAAGAAACTGGGCATCGAGGTGACCTTCGTCAACCCCGACGCATCGGAGGAGGAGATTATCGCCGCCTTCCGCCCCAACACCAAGTGCCTCTTCGGTGAGACCATCTCCAACCCCACGCTGGAGGTGCTCGACATCGAGAAGTTTGCCCGCATCGCCCACAGCCAGGGCGTACCCCTGATTGTGGATAACACCTTCCCCACCCCCATCAACTGCCGTCCCTTTGAGTGGGGTGCCGACATCGTGACCCACTCCACCACCAAATACATGGACGGTCACGCTACGAGCGTAGGTGGTGCCGTGGTGGATAGCGGCAACTTCCCCTGGGAGCAGTATGCCGACAAGTTCCCCGGCCTCTGCCAGCCGGATGAGTCATACCACGGACTGACCTATACGCAGGCCTTCGGCAAGATGGCCTACATGACCAAGGCCACCGCCCAGCTGATGCGCGACCTGGGAAGCATCCAGAGCCCGCAGAACGCCTTCCTGCTCAACCTGGGTCTGGAGACGCTCCACCTCCGTATGCCGCAGCACTGCAAGAATGCACAGGCCGTGGCCGAATACCTGTCGAAGAACGACAAGGTGGCCTGGGTGAACTACAGCGGTCTCCCTGGCGACAAGTATCATGCCCTGGCAGAGAAGTACCTGCCCAACGGCTCGTGTGGCGTAGTGACCTTCGGCTTGAAGGGCGGACGTGATGTGGCTATCAAGTTCATGGACTCGCTGAAGCTGGCTGCCATCGTGACCCACGTGGCCGATGCCCGCACCTGCGTGCTCCATCCCGCCAGCCACACCCACCGTCAGCTCACCGATGAGCAGCTGATGGCCGCCGGCGTACGCCCCGACCTGATTCGTTTCTCCGTGGGCATCGAGAACGCTGCCGACATCATTGCCGACATCGAGCAGGCACTGGGCTGACACTCCCCACGCACTCCACGACAAATCAACAAAGGAAGATAATCATCCTGAGAAAAAACGTTATGCAAAGAGTACTCCTTTTCCTCCTTTTCCTGTGGCCGGCCCTTGCTCAACCGGCCACACCTTTCGATAGCGACCGCAACGCCTGCGACCGCTACCGGGAGGAGAAGGAGCGCGCTGACGTCACCAGCCCCCAAAGCTACATTGCACAAATCAACCTGCAACGCACGCTCCACGAGGTAAACGAGCTGAAGTTCCACAACGAACGGCAGCATAACCGCCTGCTCTTCTACCAAATCGTGGGCTGTACGCTCCTGCTGACCTCCATCATTGTCAGCATCTACCACCTGCGCCGCACCAACCGCCGGCTCAAGCTTTCGGAACAGGAACTGATGCAGGCACGTCAGGACGCTGAGCAATCCATCTTGCGCAAGAACCTCTTTCTCTCCAACATGAGCCACGAAATCCGCACCCCGCTCAACGCCCTCTCCGGCTTCTCGTCCATCCTGACAGACCGGAGTGTGGATAAGGAGATGCAACATCAATGCAACGAAATCATTAAGCAGAATTCCGACCTGCTGATTAAGCTGATTGATGACGTGGTGGACCTCTCCAACCTGGAAAGAGGAAGCATGAACTTCACCTACAACCCGACGGAAGCCGTGGCGCTCTGCCGCAAAGTGGTGGACACCGTGGAGCGCATCAAGCAGACCTCAGCCGCAGTCGTGTTTGTCACCCCCAACACCGAACTGACGATGACCACCGATGCAGCCCGCCTGCAACAGGTACTCATCAACCTACTCATCAACGCCACCAAGTTCACCTCGGAAGGCACCATCACCCTGTCGCTGGAGCAACGCGGCCAAGAGGCCCTCTTCAGCGTGACCGACACGGGCTGTGGCATTGCGCCCGAACTGCACGACAAGGTATTCAACCGCTTCGAGAAGCTGAACGAGCAGGCACAAGGCACCGGCCTGGGCCTCAGCATCTGCCAACTCATCATCCAGGAAATGGGCGGAAAAATCTGGATAGACCCCTCCTACCACGAAGGGGCCCGCTTCTGCTTCACCCACCCGCTGCACAGAAAGGAGGAAAACGTATGAGCACCATGAATCCCAAAGCCCACCTGCTGGGCGTGCTGCTTACCCTCGCCGTCCTCCTGATACCCTCCACCACATGGAGCCTGGGCAGCCCGTCTGTCGTAGAGAAACTACGCACAGAGGCCAACGCCCTCCCACCAGGGGAAGAACGACTGCAACTGCTCCGGAAGCTGGTTCGCTCCTCGCAGATGAGCAAAGAGGGCATCGATGACAGCCGCCAGCTGCTCCACGAGGCGCAGGAGGCCAACAACGACAGCCTGGTAGCCTACAGCGTGGCCTTCCTCATCAACCACCTCTTCGCCCAGAGTGAACGCGACATCGACAGCATACGCTACTGGACCTCCTACGCCCTGCCCATCGCACAGCGCTGCCAATACTGGGCGATGTACTTCCAGATGAAATACACCCTGATACAGACCTACATCTACGCCCACTCCTACGAGTATGCCAAGGATGAGGCCCGCCGGATGGTGGCCGAAGCCAAAGCACAGCAAGCCGTCACAGGACAAATCATTGCCTACAGCTGCCTGGCCATCGCCTACTACAGCACCCAGCAATGGAAAGAGACGGAAGAGGCACTGAAGCATGCACACGACCTCTTCAGCCAGAATCCTCCCATGGCCAACAAAATCTCGGTGCTCAAATTAACATTGACCTATCTGGATGCCGTCAACCGCTATACCGACATGAGGCCCTACCTGATTGAACTCAGGAAAGAGCTCAATCAGATGGTGAGTCAGATTCCCTCCATGGCTAAAGCACTCAACGACTACTTCATGCTGCTGGAGTGCTACAGCATCAGCATGCACGTACACTGTAACGAACTGGAGCAAGCAGACGAACACATCTCCCAATTCAAAAGCTATCAGAAGAAGGTGAACTATCAGCCCTACTACATCATCTACACGCAGGCACTCACCTCCTACTACCTGGCCCACAAAGCGTATGACGAGGCCCTCGCCATGAACGACAGTGCCCTCAAGCGCATCAAGGAGTTCCGCGAGCGAGGCAAAGACTACATCTACTGCATGGAGCAGCGAGGTGACATATACTATAGCCTGGAAAACTATAAAGAGGCACGCCGCCTCTATGACCTGGCCGGAGCCAAACGCGACTCGCTGACCAAGGTCATCACCGACATGCAGCTGGACGAATACCGCAGCATGTACAAGATTGACCGCCTCAGGCTGGAGAAGGAGCGGCTCGGGCAAAGCGTACTCCGGGCCTTGCTGATAGCGATTTTGCTGATTGTAGCCGTTGCCGCACCCTCCGTCATCTACATCTACCACATCAAGCGCCGACTGCTGAAGAACCGTGAGCGGGCTCGCGAGGCCATGCTGCAAGCCGAAGAGGCCAACAACGCCAAACGCGACTTCCTGGGCGCTATGAGCCACGCCATCCGCGTGCCACTCAACAGCGTGGTGGGCTTCTCGCAGATTATCGCCAGTGAAGAGAACCTGAGCGAGGAGGAGCGCACAGAGTATGCCGACATCATCAACCGCAATACTGCACTGCTGATGTATCAGGTGAACAGCGTGCTCGACCTGTCGCGCCTGGAGGCCGGCATGACCAAGTGGCAGCTGGCCGACTGCGACCTGATAGAGCTGCTGCAGCAAAGCGTCAGCAAAGTATGCTACCTCCATCCAGCCCTTACGTTGCATCACTCCCTGCCGCCAGTCACCTTCCCCGTCCACACCGACCCCATGCGCATGCAGCAGCTCTTCGAAAGCATCCTTAGCGGCATCGAGGTGGGTCTGATGATTACAGGTGAGGTCATCCTGACCGTCTATGTAGAGGGCAGCACACTCCATGCCACCGTGGTTGGCTCCCCCCTGGCCCGTGCCGAGGAGCAAAACCAGCGCCGCAACCTCCGTCACAAAATCAACCAGCTCACCCTGGAATACTTTGGCGGAAGCTATCAAGTGGACTTAGCAGCACAGCTGGTGAAGTTCAGCTACCCCATGAGCAGCGCCCACTGAGTAGGAATCGGGTGGAATAATCAACCAAACAAGGGGCAAAATTGTTATAATTGCAACAAAAGGATGAATTTTTCCACCCTATTCAAGCTTTTTTCTATAATTTTGCCGCGATTTTACGTACAAACAAATCAAAGGATATATGGTAAAGATTACAAAGGAAGCGGCTTTGCTCTACCACGCACAGGGCAAGCCCGGAAAGATTGAAGTGGTTCCTACCAAACCCTATCGTACGCAGACCGACCTCTCGCTGGCCTACTCGCCCGGAGTGGCCGAGCCCTGTCTGGAGATAGAGAAGAACCCGCAGGATGCATACAAATATACGGCCAAGGGTAACCTGGTGGCCGTTATCTCCAACGGTACCGCCGTGCTCGGCCTGGGTGATATAGGTGCCATGGCCGGTAAGCCGGTGATGGAAGGCAAGGGCCTGCTGTTCAAGATTTACGGAGGTATCGACGTATTCGATATTGAGGTAAACGAGAAAGATCCCGATAAGTTCGTGGAGGCGGTGAAGGCCATCGCCCCCACCTTCGGCGGTATCAACCTGGAGGATATCAAGGCTCCCGAATGTTTTGAGATAGAGCGCCGGCTGAAGGCTGAGCTCGACATCCCCGTGATGCACGACGACCAGCACGGCACGGCCATCATCTCCAGCGCCGGCCTGCTCAACGCCCTGCAGGTGGCCGGCAAGAAGATAGAAGAGGTGAAGATTGTGGTCAACGGTGCCGGTGCCGCAGCCATCTCCTGCACCAAGCTCTACGAGGCCCTGGGAGCTACCCACGAGAACATCCTGATGCTCGACTCAAAGGGAGTCATCACCAGCGACCGTGAAGGACTCAACGAGACCAAGCGCTACTTTGCCACCGACCGCCGCGATGTCCATACCCTGGAAGAGGCAGTCAAGGGTGCCGACGTCTTCCTCGGCCTCTCGAAAGGCAACGTGCTGACACAGGATATGATCCGCAGCATGGCCGACCATCCCATCGTCTTCGCCCTGGCCAATCCCGTGCCTGAAATCTCCTACGAAGATGCCATGGCCGCACGTCCCGACGTGCTGATGTCCACGGGCCGCAGCGACTACCCCAACCAGATCAACAACGTCATCGGCTTCCCCTACATCTTCCGCGGAGCCCTCGACGTAGCTGCTACGGCCATCAACGAAGAGATGAAGCTGGCTGCCGTTCAGGCCATTGCCGACCTGGCCAAGCAGCCCGTGCCCGACATCGTCAACGAGGTCTATCACGTCAACAACTTCACCTTCGGCCCCGACTACTTCATCCCCAAGCCTGTTGACCCACGCCTCATCACTGAGGTGTCGATGGCCGTGGCACGTGCCGCCATGGAGAGCGGTGTGGCCCGCAAGCCCATCACCGACTGGGAGGCCTACCGTCAGCACCTGAAGGAGCTGATGGGTCAGGAGAGCAAGCTGACACGTCAGCTGCGCGACACCGCCCGCCGCAACCCACAACGTGTGGTCTTTGCTGAAGGCATTCACCCCAACATGCTGAAGGCTGCCGTGGAGGCCCGCGCCGAAGGCATCTGCTACCCCATCCTCCTGGGCAACGACGAAGCCATCACCAAGCTGGCTGCCGAGTTGGAGCTGAGCCTGGAGGGTATCGAGATTGTCAACCTGCGCCACCCCGACGAGGCTCCCCGCCGCGAACGCTATGCCCGCATCCTGGCAGAGAAACGTGCCCGCGAAGGCGTGACCTACGAAGAGGCCAACGATAAGATGTTTGAGCGCAACTACTTCGGCATGATGATGGTGGAGACGGGCGAAGCCGATGCCTTCATCACCGGCCTTTACACCAAATACAGCAACACCATCAAGGTGGCCAAGGAGGTCATCGGCATCCGCCCCTGCTACCAGCACTTCGGCACGATGCACATCCTTAACTCGAAGAAGGGCACCTTCTTCCTGGCCGATACCCTCATCAACCGCCACCCCGACACGGAGACGCTGATTGACGTGGCCCGACTCACCGAAGAGACCGTGCGCTTCTTCAACCACACCCCCGTGATGGCTATGCTGAGCTACAGCAACTTCGGTGCCGACCCTGAGGGTAGCCCGCAGAAGGTACACGAGGCCGTGAGCTACATGCAGAGCCACTACCCCGAGCTGGCCATTGACGGCGAGATGCAGGTGAACTTCGCCATGAACCGCGAGCTGCGCGACAAGAAATATCCCTTCACCCGCCTGAAAGGCAAGGATGTCAACACACTGATTTTCCCCAACCTGAGCTCGGCCAACGCCGCCTATCAGCTGCTGCAGGCCATGCATACGGAGGCTGAAATCATCGGTCCTATCCAGATGGGTCTGAACAAGCCGATTCACTTCACCGACTTCGAGAGCTCGGTGCGCGACATCGTCAACCTGACGGCTGTGGCCGTGATTGATGCCGTGGTAGCCAAGAAGAAGAGCTGCCAGGGATAAACTCAGAATACGTTCACCTCGCGCACGAGGTGAACGCCAAACTTCTCTTCAACGGAGCGGATAATCTCTTCCGAAAGGTGGTAGATGTCCGCTCCTGTTGCATTCCCCCGGTTGACGAGCACGAGGGCCTGCTTCTCATAGACCGCTGCATCGCCGATGGCACGCCCCTTCCATCCCGCTTGCTCGATAAGCCAGCCGGCCGAGAGTTTGACACGACCATCTGCTGTGGAATAGACCGGCAACTGCGGATAGCGCTGCTTCAGCTTCTCAGCCTGCCCGGCCGGTACGATGGGATTGGTGAAGAAGCTGCCCGCATTGCCTAGCTCTGCCGGGTCGGGCAACTTGGAGCGGCGCAGGTCTATGACTGCCTGACGCACAGCCTGCAGCGTACAGGGCGAGCCGCTGCGGGCCAGCTGCTCCGACAAGCCGCGGTAGCTGAGGTTAAGTTCACCCTGCTTCGAAAGGCGGATGACCACCTCGGTTAGTGCATAGTGCTTCATCTCGGGCTGCTTGAAGAGGGAGTAACGGTAGCTGTAGTCGCACTCCTCGCGGCTCCAGGCATGGGGCTGTCCGGTCAGGATGTCCACCCCATGCACCGAACAGATGACATTGGCCACCTCGGCACCGTAGGCTCCGATGTTCTGCACCGCCGCACTTCCCACATCACCAGGTATCAGCGAGAGGTTCTCAATCCCCTGCCAGCCCTGATCCACGGTGTGGGCCACCAGCTCATCCCAGCAGGTTCCTGAGCCTACCGCGAGGATGACCTGTTGCTCGTCCTCCTCCTGCACACGGATGTAGCGTATCTCAGAGTGGAGCACCGTGCCCTCATAATCCTTGGTAAAGAGCAGGTTGCTTCCTGCACCGACCTGGAGCAAAGGGGTGTAGAGCCCCCCCTCACGGATAATAGCTTGCAGCTCCTCCACCGAACGGTAGCAGAGCAGTTGACTGGCATAAGCCGTTATGCCAAACGTATTGGGTATCTGTTGTTTCATTCTGCGTAGTTCTGAATAAACGATTAGGTCAGTTGCGGGTCATCGACGCTCAATCTTTGCCCCCAGGGCATTGAGGCGCTGCTCGATGTGCTGATAGCCGCGGTCAATCTGCTGGATGTTACTGATTTCGCTCACACCCTCGGCACTCATGGCCGCTATCAGCATGGCAATACCGGCACGGATGTCGGGCGAAGCCATGCGTCCGGCATGAAGCGGCTTCTGATGATCGTTGCCCACCACCACAGCGCGGTGCGGGTCACACAGGATAATCTGCGCCCCCATCTCGATAAGCCTATCCACAAAGAAGAGGCGGCTCTCGAACATCTTCTGGTGGATGAGCACCGTACCCTTGGCCTGCGTGGCCACCACGAGCATCACGCTCAGCAGGTCGGGCGTAAGTCCCGGCCAAGGTGCATCGGCCAGCGTCAGGATGGAACCATCCATGAAGGTGTCTATCTCGTAATGCTCGTGCGCAGGGATATAGAGGTCCTCGCCCCGCTGTTCAATCTGTATGCCCAGGCGGCGGAACTGGTTGGGAATGATGCCCAGGTCAGCAGCCGAAGTCCCCTTAATGGTCAGTTCGCTGCGAGTAATGGCCGCCATGCCGATGAAACTGCCCACCTCAATCATGTCCGGTTGAAGCGTATGCGTAGCGCCATGCAGCTGATTGACTCCATCAACAGTCAGCAGATTGGAGCCGATGCCGCTGATGCGCGCCCCCATCCTCACCAGGAGTCGGCAGAGCTGCTGCACGTAGGGTTCACAGGCAGCATTGTAGATGATGGTACGTCCGTGAGCCAGGACTGCAGCCATCAGGATATTGGCCGTACCCGTCACCGAAGCCTCATCCAGCAGCATGTAGCATCCCTCCAGCCGCTCGGCCTTGAGGATGGAGAGGTTGGCTTGCGTATCGTAGTGAAGCGTGGCCCCCAGGTCCAGGAAGCCTTGGAAGTGCGTGTCGAGTCGGCGGCGGCCAATGCGGTCACCTCCTGGACGGGGCACGAGTGCCTTGCCTGTACGGGCCAGCAGCGGTCCGGCCAGCATGATGCTTCCCCGTAGCGAAGCACTTCGCGTGATGTACTGCGGCGAGCTGAGGAACTCCTCGTCCAGCGTCTGTGCCTGGAAGCTCCAGCCTCCATCAGACAGGCGATTTACCTGCACCCCCATCTGCTGCAGGATGGCTATCAAGTTATTGACATCATCTATATCGGGCAGGTTATAGACCACAACCTCCTCTGTAGTAAGCAACGTAGCGCAGAGTATCTGCAGCGCCTCGTTCTTCGCACCTTGAGGGATAATGGTACCCTGCAGGCGGCGTCCCCCCTCTATGACAAACGTCCCGCCCTGACTCTTAGTATCTTCCATCGGATAATTCTTATCGGTTCATAGATTTTTGGACAAAGGTAGCTATATTATTTCATAATTAGACTTAATCTCTAAGACGTAGTAGTTATTATTTGTTATTTTCATCAAATCAAATGATTTCAAATCATTCTATTTGATGACTCTCACACGTGGAACACCTTGGGGTTCTGGGTCATCGTATTCAAAGCTCTCGAACGAAATAACTTCATCC
>JBJEKS010000239.1:0-1908 GCA_051878755.1 Bacteroides sp.
ATCACCTGTCCGAATCAGGCAGTATCCAAGTATTATACCGTCATGATTTCCTTGTCCTTGGCTGCCAGCATGTCATCAATCTGCTTGATGAACTTGTCGTGAATCTTCTGCAGCTTCTCTTCACCGCCCTTCTGGGCATCTTCAGCCAGACCTTCCTTGACCGACTTCTTCAGTTGGTCGATGGCGTCGCGGCGGGCGTTGCGCACGCTCACCTTGGCGGTCTCGCCTTCACCCTTACATTGCTTGGCCAGCTGGCGGCGGCGCTCCTCTGTGAGGGGCGGGATGCCGATGCGGATGATTTCACCGTTGTTCTCGGGCATGATGCCAAGGCTGGAGTCGATGATGGCCTTCTCGATGACACGAAACATGCTCTTGTCCCACGGCTTGATGGCGATGCTGCGGGCATCGGGGGTGGTGACTGCGGCTACGTTGTTGATGGGTACCATGCTGCCATAGGAATCTACACGGATACCGTCGAGCAGGCGTACGTCAGCCTTACCGGCACGGATGTGAGCGAGTGCATCTTCCAGGTACATGCTCGCCATATCCATCTTTTCTTGAGCTTCGCTCAGAATTTCTTTAACCTCTTTCATATTGTTCTTGTTTTAGTTATTTCAGTTATGTACTAGTGTACCAATCTCTTCGCCGGCCATGACGCGCTTCAGGTTGCCCACGGTGTCCATGTCGAACACGATGATGGGCAGGTTGTTCTCCTTGCACATGCAGGTGGCCGTGAGGTCCATCACCTTGAGGCCGCGCTTCAGCACCTCGTCGTAGGTGATGTCGTGGAACTTGGTGGCTGTGGGGTCCTTCTCGGGGTCGGCGGTGTAGATGCCGTCCACGCGGGTGCCCTTCAGCATGACGTCGGCCTCAATCTCAATGCCGCGCAGGCTAGAGCCGGTGTCGGTGGTGAAGAAGGGATTGCCTGTTCCGGCCGACATGATGACCACTTCGCCTGCCTCCATGCACTCGATGGCGCGCCACTTGTTGTAGAACTCGCCGATGGGCTCCATGCGCACGGCGGTCAGCACGCGGGCCTTGACGCCGGCCGATACGAGGGCCGAGCTGAGGGCCAGGCTGTTGATGACCGTGGCCAGCATACCCATCTGGTCGCCCTTCACGCGGTCGAAGCCCTTTCCGGCTCCACTCAGGCCGCGGAAGATGTTGCCGCCGCCGATCACGATGCCTATCTGTACGCCCATGGCGTGAACCTCCTTAATCTGTGCTGCATACTCGGCCAGACGTTTCTCGTCGATGCCGTACTGCTTTTCGCCCATCAGGCTCTCGCCGCTGAGCTTGAGTAATATCCGTTTGTAATTGGCCATATTGTGTGACTTTTTTTAGTGTTAATGGTTAAAATCAAGGCAAAGTTAGGCATTTATTCTGAAAAACCTCATTTTTCTTCCATATTTTTATGCAGGTAGTGAAGAATTTTTATTTCTGCCCTTTCGTAGCCTGTTTTCTTCTGAATAGGAATAATAGAACAAAGATATCACTTTCTTGTTCTATTGCAGAAGTGGTCGGAGGCTCGTGAAGCTAAGGCAGGTCTAAGGTAAGTCTAAAGTAACTCAATAGTAAGTCTAAAGTAACTCTAATCCAGGTCTAATCCCAGATTAGAGATTGATTAGAGTTTGATTAGAGATCGATTAGAGGTTGATTAGAGGTTTGGGGGAGTTGCTTGGGAGTAGCTTCTTTTGTTCTGTCAAGTTATTTTATGATAGACTTGCTTGCGGAGCAGGGTTTGCACGAGGCCGCGCTGCGTCAGGTAGGCCAGGAAGGAGAGCCAGAGGGCATGGTTGCCCCAGATGGTGTGGAGGGCGGCGTAGAGCAGGAAGAAGGTGAGTGTGGCCACGGCCATCGAGATGAGCATGCCACGGGTGGCGGTGGCCCCAATGTAGATGCCATCCC
>JBJEKS010000240.1:0-8394 GCA_051878755.1 Bacteroides sp.
GACTCATTCTATGCCGAGAGCCGCATGCAGACGGTCGAGGCGGTGGAGCAACAAGTCATCCGTCTCCTGGAGGAGGGGGCCGACATCATCGACATGGGTGCCTATTCGTCGCGCCCCAATGCCGACCACGTCTCTGCCGAGGAGGAGATGCACCGCCTGCGCCGTGGCCTTGAGGTGCTCCGCCGCGTGGCTCCCGACGCTGTGGTGTCGGTAGATACCTTCCGTGCTGATGTGGCGCGCATGTGCGTGGAGGAGTATGGCGTTGCCATCATCAACGACATCGCCGGGGGCGAGATGGATGCCGACATGTTCACCACGGTGGCTCGCCTCGGCGTGCCCTACGTGATGATGCACATGCAGGGCACCCCGCAGGATATGCAGCTTAACCCCCACTACGACAACCTCCTGAAGGAGGTGATGCAGTACTTCGCCGAAAAGGTGGATCGCCTCCGCCAGCTGGGCGCGAAGGACATCATCCTCGACCCCGGCTTCGGCTTCGGCAAGACGCTCGACCACAACTACGAGCTGCTTTCGCAGATGGAGGAGCTTGCCTGCTTCGGCCTTCCCTTGCTGGTGGGCATCTCGCGCAAGTCGATGATTTACCGCCTGCTCGGCACCACGCCCCAGGAGTCACTTGGCGGCACCACGGTGCTCAACACCATCGCCCTGCTCAAGGGCGCCCACATCCTGCGCGTGCACGACGTCAAGCCCGCCGTCGAGGCCGTGAAGATTGTGGAGAAGATGCGGCAAAACTAATCAAAACGACCCTTTTTATCATTCCCTGTTATGTTTATCGATTTCAGTATCAAGGACTTTATCGATATCCTCTCCGTGGCCTTCCTGCTCTACTACAGCTACAAGCTGATGAAGGCCTCAGGTTCGATTAACGTATTCACGGGCATCCTGGTCTTCATCCTGCTGTGGCTCGTGGTGTCGCAGGTGCTGGAGATGCGGCTGCTCGGCTCCATCTTCGACAAGCTGGTGAGCGTGGGTGTCATCGCCCTCATCGTGCTCTTCCAGGAGGAGATACGCCGCTTCCTGCTGACGCTCGGCTCGCATCAGCACGCCAGCGCCCTGGTGCGCTTCCTCACCGGTGCCAAGAAGGAGGAGCTGAAGCACAACGACATCCTCCCCATCGTGATGGCGTGCCTCAACATGGGCAGGCAGAAGGTGGGTGCCCTGATCGTGATTGAGCACAACATGCCCCTGGACGACGTGGTGCGCACGGGCGATGTCATCAACGCCGACATCAACCAGCGCCTGATAGAGAACATCTTCTTCAAGAATAGCCCCCTGCACGACGGCGCCATGGTGGTGAGCAAGAAGCGCATCAAGGCTGCCGGGTGCATCCTCCCCGTCTCCCACAACCTGGACATCCCCAAGGACCTGGGCCTCCGCCACCGGGCGGCCATGGGCATCTCGCAAGCCAGCGACGCCCACGCCATCATCGTGAGTGAAGAGACGGGCGCCATCTCCGTGGCATACAAAGGCCAGTTCTACCTCCGCCTCAACGCCGAAGAGCTGGAAAGCCTCCTCATCAACGAATAACACGAACCTCATCACTCATCACTCATCACTAAACACTAATCCCTCATCACTAAACACTAATCCCTTATCCCTAATTCCTAATCCCTAGAAAATGTTCTCATCAACCATACAAGCCATGAACCATTTCGGCGTGACGGAGGAGCTGTTGCGCCGCGTGCTCTCCGCCGCCCTCGAGCTGGGGGGCGACTATGCCGACCTCTACTTCGAGCACACCTTCAATAACCTCGTAGGCCTGATGGACGGCCAGGTGAACAACTGCAGCTCCAACATTGACTTTGGCGTAGGGGTGCGCGTGATTGCCGGCGAGCAGACAGGGTATGCCTACGTCGAAGGGGTCACCCCCGAGGAGCTGCTGCGTGCCGCCCATACCGCCGCACGCATCGCCACATCGGGGCAGCCACACCCCGTGGCCGTGCGCATCGAGAAGCAACGCACACGCGACTGCTACCTCATCGAACAGCCCTGGGAGGAGGTGGAGCTGAAGGCCAAGATTCCCTACCTCGAGAAGCTCAACAGCCGCATCTTCGCGCTCGACCACCGCGTCATCAAGGTGCAAGCCACCCTGGCCGACAGCACCTCGCACGTCTTCTTCTGCAACAGCGAGGGGGTGAGCTACTACGACTACCGCCCCATGGGTGCCTTCTCGGTGGTGTGCGTCATGCAGCAGGAGGGCATGGTGGAGAACGGCTACGCCGCCCGTGCCTTCCGCAGGGGCTTCGAGATGATGGGCGACGAGCTGGTGGAAACCCTGGCGCGCGAGGTGGTGAAGCAGACCTCCATCCTCTTCAAGGCCATCAAGCCCAAAGGGGGCGAGATGCCCGTGGTGATGGGAGCCGGCGGCTCAGGCATCCTGCTCCACGAAGCCATCGGACATGCCTTCGAGGCCGACTTCAACCGCAAGCGTACCTCCATCTTCTGCGACCAGCTGGGCAAGAAAATCTGCAACGAACAGATACAGGTGGTCGATGACGCCACCATCCCCTTCAACCGTGGCTCCATCCACTTCGACGACGAGGGCGTGGAGGGACAGAAGACCTACCTCGTCAAGGATGGCATCCTCAACAGCTACCTGCACGACCGCATCAGCGCCCGCTACTACGGCGTGGCACCCACCGGTAACGGCCGCCGCGACACCTTCCGCAACGTACCCCTGCCCCGCATGAGGGCCACCTACATGGAGTCGGGCACCACGACCGAGGAGGAGATGATCGCCTCCGTCAAGCAGGGCGTCTATGTGGATAACTTCGTCAACGGACAGGTGCAGATAGGTGCCGGCGACTTCACCTTCTACGTCAAGTCGGGGTACCTCATCGAGGACGGCAAGTTGACCGCCCCCCTGAAGGACATCAACATCATCGGCAACGGACCCAAAGCCTTGGCCGACATCACCCTGGTGGGCAACAACAGCAAGATTGACAACGGCACCTGGACGTGCGGCAAGGAGGGGCAATCCTGCCCCGTGACCTGCGGCATGCCCTCCGTCCTGGTCAGCCAGCTGACCGTGGGCGGCGAATAAACAGCAGCATCAAAACGGCAATAACAGCAGCATCAGAAAGGAAATAACAGCAGCATCAGAAAGGCAATAACAGTATCACGACCATGATAACAGAAGAAAACAAGCAGCTGGCTCAATGGGCCATGGATTATGCACTCAAGCATGGGGCACAACAGGCGCGCCTCGTTCTCTATACCGAAAGTACCACCTCGTTCGACCTGCGCGATGGCGCCATCGACCGCCTGCAGCAGGCCTCGGAGAGCGGATTGGGCATCTCGCTCTTCGTGGACGGACGCTACGGCACCTACTCCACCAACCGCCTCCACCAGGAGGAGCTGAAGCGCTTCCTGCTCCACGGCATAGAGCATACGCGCTACCTGGCCAAGGACCCCTGCCGCCAGCTGCCCGATGCTTCGCGTTACTACCAGGGCGACCTGCCCGACCTGCAGCAGTTTGATGTCTGCTTCCTGACCTACGACCCCGACGAGAAAGTGGCCCTGGCGCGTGCCGTGGCCGAGGAGGTACTGGGTAAGGACGACCGCATCATCTCCGTGGAGAGCTCCTACAGCGACGGCGAGAGTGGCTCCTACCGCATAGCCAGCAACGGCTTCGAGGGCGAACGGCGCGGCACCTGCTTCGCCCTGTCGGCCAGCGTGGCCTTGCGCGGCGAGGGAGAGGCACGCCCCTCCGGCTTCAGCTACATCACCTCCCTCCGCTACGACCTCCTCCCCAAGGAGGGGTATGGCCAGCTGGCTTACGAGCGCGCCCTGCGGAAGATAGGGCAACGCAAGGCCCCCACGGGGCGTTACACGATGGTGGTGGATGCGTTTTGCGTACGTCAGCTGCTCAGCCCTATGGTGAGTGCGCTCTACGGCCCTGCCCTCCATCAGCAGAACTCCTTCCTGCTCAACAGCCTCGGCAAGCAGGTGGGGGCACCCCTCTTCACCCTGCTCGACGAGCCCCATCTGATAGGTGCCAACGGCGCACGCTACTTCGATGGCGAGGGGGTGGCCACACGCCCTATGCCGGTGTTTGATGCCGGCGCGCTACGTACCTATTATATTGATACCTATAGCGCCTGCAAGATGAAGGTGGAACCCACGATTGCCTCGCCCTCGCTCCTCGTCCTCTCCCCGGGGGAGAAGAGCCAGGAGGAGCTGATAGCCGACGTGGCGCACGGCCTCTTCGTGACCGCCTTCAACGGGGGCAACTGCAACAGCTCCACGGGCGATTTCTCCTACGGCATAGAGGGTTTCCTGATCGAGCAGGGAAGGCTCACGCAACCCGTCAGCGAGATGGTGGTCACGGGCAACATGCTCGACCTCTGGAAGCAGCTCGTGGCCGTGGGCAACGACCCGCGCCTGGAATCCAACTGGCGCATCCCCACGCTCACCTTCGAGGGCATCAACGCCAGCGGCTGCTGATTCTTCATCAGCAGGCGTAATTACATCATCGTCAGGCGTTAATCCATCATCAGCGACATGAAGCTCTGTTGCTTGGCGAAGAGCATCTGGGTATATTCCGCGATGTCATAGACAGGTATTCCATCCTCCGAAAGCTCAGGCGGATCGCACGGCTGGAAGCTGAAGTGGCGGTCAATGAACTGGTAAAGTCCGTTGTTGGCCGGGATGAGCGGGTCCTTGATGTAGCATATCTCGTCGGGCATGTGGGGATGGGTAGCGAAGGTTTTCATCAGCAGGGGGAGGTCCACGATGCGCATCGCGCCGAAATACTCCTCTTCCTCGCCAGGCACCATCTGCTCGATGCAGAGCGGGAGCGGGAAGGTGCGGCGGAGCAACTCGAAGAGCTCACAGATGGCGAAGGGTGTGGTGGCGGTATAGTCGCGTACGCGGAGAGCCAGGTCGGTCTTATCCACGATGGCGAAGGCCACCAGCTCCTGTCGATTGTTGGCTACCCCCACGGTGTAGCCGCCGCTCAGCCGCGTCGATTCCAACACGAAGCGGATGTCGCGCGGCGTATGGCGCATGTTGCCCTGGAGGCGGCCGTTGATGGTGGTCGTCAGCCAATCCACAACCAGCTCATCGGGCAGGTCGTAGAGGAGCATCATATCATCCACGAATACGTGGAAAGGAGATTTGTCCCATCGCTCATACCATCGCTTGAAGGCAGGCACGAAGCCGAAGCGGCCATAGAAGTCGAAGAGCTCCTTCGTGGCGGGGATGGTGACGCAGAGGGGGATGTGCTTCTCGTGCAAGGTGCGGAGCGTCTGCTCCATCAGTTGCCCCATGAGCCCTTTCCCCCGCTGTTCGGGTGAGGTACAGGCGGCATAGATGTAGGAGCAGCGCAACTCCTTGCCGAAGAGGGGGTACTTGTAGGTGTCGATGTGATGCAGCATGGAGATGACCTTTCCCGCCTCCTCGATGGTGTAGTGGTAGCGGGAGTGGCCATAATAGCTGTAGAAGAGGTTGACGTAGGCCTCGTTGTCTTCCGGAAAACAACGTAGCCAGAGGGCTTTCATTGATTCAAGTTTGGGACTCATGCGATGATTATCATTGGATGATTTTTCAGGTTACCATTTGATGTTTTCTACCGGTTCGCTCTTGAGGCAGGCGATGTATTTCTCCAGGATGATGGCGGGTTGGTAGGAGAGCTTGGCCTTGCGAAGCCCCTCGATGCCGAGGTCCTCCTCGCGGTTGAGGTAGGTGTATTGCTCGGGCACGTGGTTGGCAAACTCGTAGTTGATCATGGCGTAGGCACCCTCGATACGGGTGTCGGCCTTCTCCACGTGTACGCCGAAGGTGTCCGCGTTGATGGGCGAGCCAAAGCTGAAGGCGGCAATCTTTCCCTCCACGTGGAGGATGCCTCCCCTCAGCTGCAGCTCCTCGAAGTGCTCCAGGGCGTAGGTCAGGGCGCGTCGCTCGTTGCCCGTGCCCTCCTGCTTGTCGCAGTCGTTGGCCAGGCACCACTCCTGCTCCAGCTCCAGGCACTCGCGGATGCGGTCGGCCGTGATGGGGGTGTAGGCGTAATCGGCATAGGTGCGCTTGAACTTGTTCACGTGGTTTCGCTTGGGTTGGAAGCGCTTGCCGCTCAGGGTGGCCAGGTCGCTGCGCAGGTAGAGGTAGTCGGCATAGTCGCGGTCGGCCGTGAAGCGGAACTGCCCGGGCATGAAGGCCTCCACCTCCGAGCACATGTCGCTGCAGATGCCCAGCAGGCAGAAGGGAGCGCCTTCGCGATGGGCATCGTCAATCAAGGCGTGGAGCACGGCGCTCAGGTCGCCCTCGCCAATGGGCATCATATAAACCAGCTGCCCTTCGGCGCGAAACTTGAGCAGCAGGAAGCCGTCCAACTCGGCATACTGCGTGCCATACATGAAGCGCCAGCTGCAGAGGTTGGCAAAGGCGAGGTCGCAGTTGCGTCGGGGGCTGCGGAGGGTGTAGCGTTGGATGATTTCGCGGTCGTTGAGGGTGATCTCTTTGAAATGAATCATGGTTGTTTTCGTTTACGTTTATTAGGGTTCTTCGAGGGAATGCCGTCAAGCCATCCCCAGCAGATGGAGGATGGTGGGGGTGAGCAGGGCGGTGAGGATGCCGTTGATGGTGAGTCCCAAACTGGCAAAGGCCCCATACTTGCGGCTGATTTCCATGGCCGCGGAGGTGCCTACGGCATGAGCCGCCGTGCCGAGCGAGAGCCCTTGCGCCATCGGGCTTCCGATGCGGGTCAGCTGCATCGTCTTCATGCCGCAGATGCCACCCAGTATGCCTACGCTGACCACGACAGCCGCCGTAAGCGAAGGAATGCCGCCCAGTGTCCGGGTCACCTCCATGGCAATGGGGGTGGTGACCGACTTCGGAGCCAGGGAATAGACAATCTCATCGGGCGCCCCCATCCAGCGCGCAATCAGCACCACGGAGACGATGCCCACCACGCAGCCGGCCAACTGCGAGAGCAGGATGGGGAGCAGCTGTTTCTTGATGGTTTCCAACTGCAGGTAGAGCGGCACGCCCAGGGCCACCACAGCCGGCCGCAGCCAGAATTCGATGAGGTGTCCGCCCTCGCTGTAGCTTTCGTAGCTGATGTCGGCCGACTTCAGGAAGATAATCAGCAGGGCGATGGTGAGGAGGATAGGGTTGAGCAGCATCAAGCCCGTGCGCTTCTGTAGCTGCTTGGCCAGGAAGAAGAGGCCAAACGTGATGGCCAGGAGAAAAATGGGGTTGGAAAGGAAATTCATAATGCAACGGATGTTTATTTCAGTTTACGAACCAGTTGATGTACCCAGCCGGTCACGACCAACACGAGGAGGGTGCTCACCACCGAGGCAACGACAATCGGCCAGAACTGCGCCTGGATGATGTCGAAGTAGAGCATCAGCGCCACGCCAGGCGGTACGAAGAAGAAACCGAGATTGGCCACAAGAAAATCGCTCAAACCTTGCACCCACTCCAATTTAATCCATTTCAGCTTCAGGAAGAGGGTGAGGAGCAGCATACCGATGATGCTCGACGGCAGCTTGACCCCTGTCAAGAAGACTATCAGCTCACCAAGGGCTAGACAGCCGAATAAAATCGTGCATTGACGTATCATAATCGCTCGTACTTAATTGTAGATGTTTTATGGATAAGCGGCCGCAAAGTTAGTGCTTTTATTGTTAAATTGTGCAATATTGGACGGAGTAACAAATAAAATCCCAATTTTTACTATGCTTCTATGCCATTTTAAACTAAATTTGCACCGTCAAGACCACCGTCAAGACATGATGTGTCCAGACAAGATAAAGACTTATTATCATATAACTTATCATCATATATTATATATTGTATTATGCAAAAGATTATTGACGAAATTGTAGAACGCGCGAAAGCCAACCGCCAACGCATCGTTCTTCCCGAAGGTACCGAAGAACGTACCTTGAAGGCTGCCAACCAGATTCTGACGGATGGTGTGGCTGACCTGATTATCCTGGGTAATCCGGCTGAGATTGAGGCCTGCGCCAAGGAGTGGGGCTTGGGTAACATTAGCAAGGCTACCATCATCGACCCGATGAACCATCCCAAGAAGGAGGAGTATGCCCAGCTGCTCTGCGAGCTGCGCAAGAAGAAGGGCATGACTATCGAGGAGGCCCGCAAGCTGGTGGAGAACCCCCTCTACCTGGGTTGCCTCATCATCAAGAGTGGCGATGCCGACGGTCAGCTGGCCGGTGCGCGCAACACCACGGGCGACGTGCTTCGTCCTGCCCTGCAGATCATCAAGACCACCCCGGGTATCACCTGCGTATCGGGCGCTATGCTGCTCCTGACGCACGCTCCCGAATATGGTAACAACGGTGTGCTCGTGATGGGTGACGTGGCTGTGACGCCCGTTCCTGATGCCGACCAGTTGGCTCAGATTGCCGT
>JBJEKS010000240.1:8494-10570 GCA_051878755.1 Bacteroides sp.
AACATCTCCTATAAGCTCGTTCAGCGCCTGGGTCATGCCGATGCCATCGGCCCGATCCTCCAGGGTATCGCCCGTCCGGTCAACGACCTCTCCCGTGGTTGCTCCATCGAGGATGTCTATCGCATGATTGCCATCACGGCTAATCAGGCTATTGCTGCTAAACAACAATAATCATCACCCCCATAAAAACACACTATTTATGAAAGTTCTAGTACTCAACTGCGGTAGCTCGTCTATCAAGTACAAGCTCTTCGACATGGAGCAGAAGTCGGTCATTGCCCAAGGTGGTATCGAAAAAATCGGCTTGAAGGATTCCTTCCTGAAGTTCACCCTCCCCTCGGGCGAGAAGAAGATTCTGGAGAAGGACATCCCCGAACATACCGTCGGCGTGGAGTTCATCCTCCAGACGCTGACCAGCCCTGAATATGGTGCCATCAAGAGCCTGGACGAGATCAATGCCGTAGGTCACCGCATGGTGCACGGCGGCGAGAAGTTCAGCGAGTCAGTACTCCTGAATAAGGAGGTGCTCGACGCCTTCATCGCTTGCAACGACCTGGCTCCGCTCCATAACCCCGCCAACCTGAAGGGTGTACGTGCCGTAGAGGCTATCCTGCCCAACGTGCCTCAGATTGGTGTGTTCGACACCGCCTTCCATCAGACGATGCCCGATTACGCCTTCATGTATGCCGTGCCTTACGAACTCTACACCAAGTATGGCGTGCGTCGCTACGGCTTCCACGGCACCTCCCACCGCTACGTTTCGCAGCGCGTGTGCGAGTTCCTGGGCGTATCTCCCGAAGGCAAGCGCATCATCACCTGCCACATCGGTAACGGCGGCTCTATCTCAGCCATCAAGGACGGTAAGTGTCAGGACACCAGCATGGGTCTCACCCCGCTGGAGGGCCTCATGATGGGTACCCGTAGTGGTGACATCGACGGTGGTGCCGTATCTTATATCATGGATAAGGAAGGTCTTGACTCTGCCGGTATCTCCAACCTGCTCAACAAGAAGAGCGGTGTGCTGGGTGTATTTGGTGAGTCGAGCGACATGCGCGACCTGGAGTCGGCTGCTGCCGCTGGCAACAAGCGTGCCATCCTGGCCGAGAAGATGTACTTCTATCGCATCAAGAAATACATCGGTGCCTATGCCGCTGCCCTGGGTGGCGTGGACATCATCGTCTTCACCGGTGGTGTGGGCGAGAACCAGGCCTCTTGCCGTGCAGCTGCCTGCGAAGGGTTGGAGTACATGGGCGTGAAGCTCGATGCCGAGAAGAACAAGGTTCGCGGCGAGGAGATCGTCATCTCTACCCCCGACTCGAAGGTGCAGGTCGTAGTGATTCCTACCGACGAGGAACTGATGATTGCATCAGATACCGTAGCTATCCTGAGCAAGTAATTGCAGCATAATTCCCTAAAAAAAGACAAAACTTATCCGGTTTTGTCTTTTTTTTGTCCTTTTCGAGCGGAATGTGGAGGAAAATGGCTACATTTGCTCAGTTATTCTTAATATTTTGTTATGAAACGATTCACATTTTCCCTTTTGTTCGTGCTGCTGGCTGTCACTTTGCAAGCGCAGCAAGCCAAGTATGTATTCTATTTTATCGGCGACGGTATGGGTTTGAACCAGGTCAACGTCACGGAGATGTTCCTCGCTGAGCAGGAGGATGGCCGCATCGGCACCTCGCCCCTCTGCTTCGCCTCCTTCCCCTATGCCGGCTATGCCACCAGCTATTCAGCCACCAACTCCATCACCGACTCGTCGGCTGCAGGTACCGCCCTGGCAACGGGTGTCAAGACCTACAACGGTGCCATCGGCGTGAACCCCGACAAGGAGCCGGTGGAGAGCGTTGCCGTCAAGGCTAAGCGCAGCGGCAAGCGCGTGGGTGTCACCACAAGCGTCAGCATCGACCACGCCACCCCTTCGGCCTTCTATGCCCATCAGGAGAACCGCAGTTGGTATTATGAGATTGCCCTCGACCTGCCCAAGGCGGGCTTCGACTTCTACGGCGGCAGCGGCTTCCTCAAGCCTGAGCGCACCCACGACAAGAAGAAGGCCCCCAGCATCTACCCCATCTT
>JBJEKS010000241.1:0-1897 GCA_051878755.1 Bacteroides sp.
GGTGAGCGGGCCGCGCTTGCCCGCCTGCGAGAACTTCAGGCTGACAAAGGCATCAAACCCCACGCCACAGGTACAGAAGAAGGGCACCTCGTTAATCTTTCCATAGTCAATCTCGGCGGTCTTCGCCCCGTTGATGACCTGCAGGGCACCCTTCACCTCCATCGGAATCTGCAGGTGGCGCGCCAGGCCGTTGCCCGAGCCACAGGGCAGGATGCCGAGGGCCGTCTGGGTATGGACGAGCGAACGCGCAATCTCGTTGATGGTACCATCACCCCCCACGGCAACGACAGCAAAATAGCCCCGCTCGGCCCGTTCGGCCGCCAGCTGCGTGGCATGTCCTGCATACTCGGTATAGGCAATCTCCGCCTCGAAACGCTCCTTGTCGAGCAACTCGTCCACCTGCTTGACGATGGCCGCCTTACTCTGCGTACCCGAGATGGGGTTGATGATGAATGCAATCTTCTTCCTTTCTTCCATGTTGCGTAAAGTGATACGTTTAGCCTAATTTTTACGTTGAAACAGATTGCAAAAGTAATACAAATAGGCGAAATAACGGCTAGTTTGTCGATTTTTTATGTTTATAAGCAACTTTTTCGGCGAAAATAGGCGAGAAAATAACATTTTTCCCTATCTTTGCACGCTGTATCGAACGTGATACGCTCCCCGTGACAGGGAGAATTGACGAAAGTGACGAGAAGTAATATAAATAGATAAGATAGTAAATGAATTTACTCAAAGAAAAATTTGCGAAATACGACCTTCCGCAGCAATTCATGGCGAAAGGCGTCTATCCCTATTTCCGCACCATTGACTCACATCAGGACACCGAGGTGTTGATGGACGGCAAAAAGGTGCTGATGTTCGGCTCAAACGCCTACATGGGTCTTACTTACGACAAACGAATCATCGATGCAGCCATCGAAGCTACCAAGAAATATGGCACAGGCTGTGCCGGTTCACGCCTGCTCAACGGCACGCTCGACATCCACGTGGAACTGGAAAAGGAGCTGGCCGAATTTGTAGGCAAGGACGATGCACTCTGTTTCTCCACCGGATTTACCGTCAACGAAGGCGTAATCCCGCAGCTGGTGGGCCGTGGTGACTACATCATCTGCGACGACCGCGACCACGCCTCCATCGTGGACGGACGCCGTCTGGCCTTCGCCACGCAGCTGAAATACAAGCACAACGACATGGAAGCCCTGGAGAAGGAACTCCAGAAGTGTGAACCCGACGCGGTGAAGCTCATCATCGTGGATGGCGTATTCTCCATGGAGGGCGACCTGGCCAACCTGCCCGAGATTGTCCGCCTGAAGAAGAAGTACAACGCCAGCATCTACGTGGATGAAGCCCACGGCCTGGGCGTCTTCGGCAAGGAGGGACGCGGCGTGTGCGACCACTTCGGCGTGACCGACGACGTGGACCTCATCATGGGTACCTTCAGCAAATCGCTTGCCAGCATCGGCGG
This sequence comes from Bacteroides sp., assembly GCA_051878755.1. Taxonomy (GTDB): domain Bacteria; phylum Bacteroidota; class Bacteroidia; order Bacteroidales; family Bacteroidaceae; genus Bacteroides. The sequence goes on from JBJEKS010000241.1 coordinate 1,469, forward strand.
CTTCGTGGCCGGCGACAAAGAGGTCATCAACTGGCTGCGCCACAACGCACGCTCCTATATCTTCCAGGCCAGCAACACGCCGGCCGCCACGGCAGCTGCACGCGAGGCGCTCCACATCATCAAGAACTCGCCCGAACGCATCCAGCAGCTGTGGGACATCACCAACTACGCCCTGAAGAAGTTCCGCGAGGCGGGCTTCGAGATCGGCGAGACGGAGTCGCCCATCATCCCGCTCTACGTGCGCGATACGGAGAAAACGTTCGTCGTGACCAAGATGGCCTTCGACGAGGGCATCTTCATCAACCCCGTGATTCCACCCGCCTGCGCTCCGCAAGACACCCTGGTGCGTGTAGCCCTGATGGCTACCCACACGCGCGAACAGGTGGACTTTGCCGTAGAGAAGCTGACCAAGTGCTTCCGCCAGCTGGG
>JBJEKS010000242.1:0-10514 GCA_051878755.1 Bacteroides sp.
CGCTCAACGACTGGGAGAAGGCTTGCTTCAACCGCCTGTATGACCACTACTACTACCACCGTCATAACGACTTCTGGGGTCAGCAAGCCATGAAGAAGCTGCCGCAGCTCACGCAGAGCACCAACATGCTGGTGTGCGGCGAAGACCTGGGTATGATTCCCGACTGCGTACCCTGGGTGATGAGCGACCTGCGCATCCTTTCGCTTGAGATTCAGCGCATGCCTAAGGACCCCAAGCAGGAGTTTGCCAATCCCTATGAATACCCCTACCGCTCGGTATGCACCATCTCCACGCACGACATGTCAACCCTGCGCGGCTGGTGGGAAGAGAATGCCGAACAGACACAGCACTTCTACAACCGGATGCTAGGCCATCAAGGTGCCGCTCCTGCCGTAGCTGATGCCTCACTCTGTGAGGAGGTGGTGACACACCATCTCAAAGGAGCATCCATCCTCTGCATCCTCTCCTGGCAAGACTGGCTCTCCATCGATGGCCAGCTGCGCTACCCCGACGCACAGGCTGAACGCATCAACGTACCTGCCAACCCACGCCACTACTGGCGCTGGCGCATGCACCTATCCCTGGAAGAGTTGTTGAAAGCCGATGAGCTGAACGAAAAAATCAGGCAACTGATAGCCCTCTCTGGGAGATAAATCCAGAGCATAACCCTAGTGAGAAGGTAAAGAGCACAGGAGTCCACTACTCCCCCACCTCTTTACCTTCTCTACGTTAATACGAACAGAAGACGATGACACAATATATCCTATTGCAAAACCTCCATTGCCACGCCTATCATGGCGTAGCCCCACAGGAACAACTGGTGGGCAACGACTTTATGATTAATCTCCGTCTCACCACCGACTTCAGCCAGGCCATGCAGAGCGACAACGTGAACGACACGGTGAGCTACGCTGATGTCTTTATGGCCGTACGAGAGGAGATGAATATCCCGTCCAAGCTGTTGGAGCATGTGGCCGGCCGCATCACCACCCGCCTCTACCATGACTTCCCCTCCATCAGCGCGATTGAGCTTACCCTGCTCAAGCGAAATCCCCCGATGAATGCCGACATTGACGCCGCCGGAGTGGAACTTCACACCACCCGAACCGACATAATTGTACAGAAATAGCCAAATTTTGTCCAAATAAGACATTTTGTTTCCCATTTATTTTCTCAGATTACAAAAATGCACTACTTTTGCTGTTGAGTTAACGAAAAGAATGCTGCTGTTTGCTGAGACAAAAAGAATGCAAAGCTTGCTGACGCATTTAGGTAAACTCGATAGTTGAAACGTATATACCAACAAAAAACATAGCATTAGAATAATGAACAAAATCATTAGCAAGGAACAGTTTTCTGAGAAAGTGTTCAAGTTTGAAGTGGAAGCTCCGCTGATTGCCCAATCACGCAAGGCGGGACACTTCGTCATCGTTCGTGTCGATGAATTGGGTGAACGCATGCCGCTCACTATTGCCGGTGCCGACCTGACTAAAGGCACCATCACACTGGTTGTGCAAGAGGTGGGACTCTCTTCCACTAAGCTCTGCCGTCTGAATGCCGGTGACTACATCCTCGACGTGGTGGGCCCCCTGGGTCAGGCCACGCATATCGAGAAGTTTGGTACCGTGGTTTGCGCCGGTGGTGGCGTGGGTGTAGCCCCGATGTTGCCCATCATCCAGGCCTTGAAGGCTGCTGGTAACCGCGTCATCTCCGTGCTGGCCGGACGTACCAAGGAGCTTATCATCCTGGAAGAAGAGGTGCGCAAATCGTCGGATGAGGTCATCATCATGACCGACGATGGCTCTTATGGAACCAAGGGATTGGTAACCGAAGGCATCGAGAAGGTAATCCTGCGCGAGAAGGTGGACAAGTGCTTCGCTATCGGACCTGCCATCATGATGAAGTTCTGCTGCCTGCTCACCAAGAAATACAATGTACCTACCGACGTATCGCTCAACACCATCATGGTGGATGGTACCGGCATGTGTGGTGCCTGCCGCATCACGGTGGGTGGAAAGACCAAGTTCGTCTGCGTGGATGGTCCTGAGTTCGACGGCCACCAGGTGGATTTCGACGAGATGTTCAAGCGCATGGGTTCGTTCAAAAACGTAGAGCGCGAAGAGATGAGCCATCTGGAGGCTCCGGCTCATACAGCCGAAGCTGCGGCAGAGGAGGCTCAGGCATCCTGCCAGCTCTCCGCGGGGAATGCTGCGGAAGCTCCGCTCTCTGAGCTGCTCGACCGCAAGGCCCCCTGGCGTGAAGAGCTCCGCAAGAGCATGAAGCCGAAAGAGCGCACTGCCATTGCCCGCTGCCCGATGAACGAGCTGGACCCTGTCTATCGTGCCACGACCCGTACGGAAGAGGTGAACACCGGCTACACCCGCGAGCAGGCCATGACCGAGGCCAAGCGTTGCCTGGATTGCGCCAACCCCACCTGTATGCAAGGTTGCCCCGTGAGCATCAACATTCCCTCGTTCATCAAGAACATTGAGCGCGGTGAGTTCATTGCGGCAGCCCATGTCTTGAAGCACACCTCTGCCCTGCCCGCCGTATGCGGTCGCGTATGTCCGCAGGAGAAGCAGTGCGAGAGCCAGTGCATCCACCTGAAGATGAACGAGCCCGCCGTAGCCATCGGCAACCTGGAGCGTTTCGTAGCTGACTATGAACGCGAAAGCGGCAACATCATCCTGCCTGAGATGGCTCCACGCAACGGCATCAAGGTGGCCGTAGTAGGTTCAGGTCCTGCAGGATTGAGCTTCGCGGGCGACATGGTGAAGTACGGTTACGACGTCACCGTCTTCGAGGCCCTGCACGAGATTGGCGGCGTACTGAAATATGGTATCCCCGAATTCCGTCTGCCCAACAAGATTGTAGATGTAGAGATTCATAACCTGGAGAAGATGGGTGTACACTTCGTGAAAGACTGCATCATCGGTAAGACCGAAGGAGTCAAGGACCTGCAGGAGCAGGGCTTCAAGGGTATCTTCATCGCCTCAGGTGCCGGCCTGCCCAACTTCATGGGTATCCCAGGCGAGAACAGCGTCAACATCATGTCGAGCAACGAATACCTGACGCGCGTCAACCTGATGGATGCCTCTAATCCCGAGACGGATACGCCCATCAATCCTGCAAAGAGCGTCATCGTAGTGGGCGGTGGTAACACAGCTATGGACTCTTGCCGCACGGCTAAGCGCCTGGGTGCCGAGAAGGTACGCATCGTCTATCGCCGCAGCGAGGCCGAAATGCCGGCCCGTCTGGAGGAGGTGAAGCACGCTAAGGAGGAGGGCATTGAGTTCATGACGCTCCACAACCCCATCGAGTACATTGCCGATGAGAAGGGAGCCGTGAAGCAGGTTGTCCTGCAGAAGATGGAGCTCGGCGAGCCTGATGCCAGCGGTCGCCGCAGTCCGGTAGCCATACCTGGTGCCACCGTGACGTTGGACATCGACATGGCTATTGTAGCCGTAGGTGTATCGCCCAACCCCATTGTACCGAAGTCGGTAGAAGGCCTGGAGCTGGGTCGCAAGAACACCATCGCCGTCAACGAGCAGATGCAGAGCAACATCCCCACCATCTATGCCGGTGGCGACATTGTGCGTGGCGGAGCTACAGTCATCCTGGCCATGGGCGACGGACGCCGTGCTGCTGCCTCCATGCACGATGCTTTGAAATAATCCCGTTTCATCCGGTAGGTACCTGCTGAGTACCTATACAAAAATAGGAAATCACCAGTAAGCAGCAAGTGGCTTAACTGGTGATTTTCTTTTATTTATTCATCTGCTGTGAGCAATAAAATGTCCAGCGCTGAACAGTTAAACTTCCAGCGCTGAACAGTTAAACTTCCACGGCTGGAGAGTTAACTCTTCAGAAGAAAGCCTGCCTCTATCACCGTCACTGTAGGGGCAGACCTATGTGTCTGCCCGGCTACATTCACTTAATAATCATGCTCAGCTATGGTTTTCAGGGCGGACACGCAGGTCCGCCCCTACAGGCGAGAATTTGCTAAAAAGAGTCTTAGACTAAATTGAATTAGAGTCAATTAGATCCTCAAAAAAGGGAATACCGTGGTTATATCAGAGCCTGTCGGAAACGAGCAAACTGGCCTCGTGGATTTCAATCTCGCCGCGGTGGAGCGAGAGCAGGCCTTCATCCTGCATCTGATTCAGTACCTTCGATACGTTGAGTCGCGTCTCATTGAGAATCTGCGCCAGGTTCTCCATCTTGACCTTTACGACCTTCTTTCCTTGGACGCGTTCCATGTGAGTCAGGAAAAACTGCGTCATCCGCTCACGGAGATTCCCGACAGGTGTCACCCAGAGGCGGCGATGCATGCTCTGCGCACGGCCGCTGATGATATTCTGGTAATTCAGACGGAAAATCTCATAGTTGAACAACACCCGTGCAATCGTCGGCTTATCAATCCGCACGGTAGCCACTTCACCCACCGCTTTTACTGTAGATACAAACGTGGTGAAAAGGCCGAAAAGCGACTGAGGCTCAATCAGGTAAGGAGAACTTACGTATTCGGTAAAAGCAAACAGCCCATCGGGTGAAACCGTGATAACCTCCACGTCACCCTTCAGGATGAACGTAAAATGGTCACACAAGGTACCTGCCTGTTCAATCAGCTCCCCCTGTTTTCTTTTTTCAAAATGCATCTTGGTCTTCTCGACAATCATCGTCAGGTCGTCAAGCGTCATTCCTTGGAACAAAGGAAGTTGCAAAAGAGTATCAAACATGCTATCCATGGGCATACTAAATTTAGATTAGCTGCAAAAGTAGCAATTATCCCTCTTTCTCGTTCTCCATTTCAGTATTTTTATCCTCTTTTAATAACAGCATAGGGTCTTGTGAGGCTTCACACGTCTCCTCGTCGGTAAAGGGATCCACCCGCTGCGGCCCCTTGCTTCTGAAGAGCAGCGCACAGACGGTGCCCGCAATGGCCCCACTCAAGTGCCCCTCCCACGAGGTGGTGACCCTCACGAAGTGGGGAAACATGTTCCATACCAGTCCGCCATACAGGAAAGTGACCAACAAAGCCACCGCAATCAGTGGGACATGCTTGCGGAGCAGTCCGCTGAAGAAAAGGAAGAAGGCCAGGCCATAGATGATGCCACTTGCCCCCACGTGCCAACCAGGGTGACCGATGCAGAACGTACCCACCCCTTCGAGCAGCCAGATGGAAAAAAGGATAAGCGATGCGATATCCTTATAAAAATAGTATAGGCACCAGGTCAGGAAGAAGAGCGGGAAGGCATTGGCCAGCAGGTGGCGCCAGCTGGCATGTACCAGCGGATGGGCAAAGATGCCGAATACGCCCCGCTGCTGCAGGGGGTAAATACCCAGGTGAGTGAAGTCCCAATCCATGCCCGTCTCCAGGAATTTCATGAGGCAAATCACGAGCAACAGGAAGAGCGGAATTACCCCCGCCAGAAGCATCTTTTGCAATTCAGATTTCATATTTTCGGACTATTTTTATCAATTTTACGACAATACTACATATAATTTTCGTGAAAATCGCAAAAAAAGTTCGATTTAGTTTTTGCTATTAGCTTTTTTTTGTAATTTTGGCAAAGTAATGAGGCCTGAAAACCTCAAAACAGGAATAATTAACCTTTAAATATTGCACAACTATGAGTTATTTACGATTCGACAAGACCCTCATGATTAACCTGGAAGAATCACTTCCTAGGGAAATCCTGCGGACGAACAAGTCGGGGGCTTATCATTGTACAACAATCGTGGACTGCAACACGCGCAAGTACCATGGTCTGTTGGTGATTCCCGTCCCCAACCTGGATGATGAGAACCATGTATTGCTCTCTTCATTAGACGAAACAGTAATTCAGCACGGTGCAGAGTTCAACCTGGGGTTGCACAAATATCAAGGAAACAACTACAGTCCCAACGGACATAAGTATATCCGCGAGTTTGATTGCGAACACATACCGGCTACGACTTACCGTGTTGGAGGTGTCATCCTGCGCAAGGAGAAAATCTTCGTGCACCATGAGAACCGCATCCTGATCCGCTACACGCTGGTAGATGCCCATTCGGCTACCACCCTGCGCTTCCGCCCCTTCCTGGCCTTCCGCAGCGTACGTGAATACACGCACGAGAACGCCCAGGCAAGCCGCGAATACCAGGAGATTGAGAATGGTATCAAGACCTGCATGTACCCGGGCTACCCGGAGCTCTTCATGCAGCTCAACAAGAAGAACACCTTCGTGTTCCAGCCCGACTGGTACCGCGGCATCGAGTACCCCAAGGAGCAGGAGCGTGGCTACGACTTCAACGAAGACCTCTACGTACCCGGTTACTTCGAGGTAGATATCAAGAAGGGCGAGAGCATCGTCTTCTCAGCCGGTATCAGCGAAGTCAACACGCGTCAGCTCAAGCAGACCTTCGCCGCGGAGGTGGAGGACCGCACACCGCGCGACAGCTTCTTCCACTGCCTGAAGAACTCTGCACACCAGTTCCACAACCACCAGGGCGACAACGACTACATCCTGGCCGGATACCCCTGGTTCAAGTGCCGTGCCCGCGACCTCTTCATCTCCCTGCCCGGTCTGACGCTGGGCGTGGATGAGCTGGACATGTTTGAAAAGGTGATGGCTACTGCCCAGAAGGCCCTGGAGCAGTTCATGGCCGGTGAATCCCTGACCTATAAGATTTATGAGATGGAACATCCTGACATCCTGCTATGGGCCGTATGGACCCTGCAGCAGTACGCCAAGGAGACCAACCGCGAGCAGTGCCGCCAGAAGTACGGCAAGCTGCTGGAAGAAATCATAGACTTCATCCTGGAGCGCAAGCACGACAACCTGTTCCTGCACGACAACGGCCTGCTCTACACCAACGGTAAGGACAAGGCCGTGACCTGGATGAACTCCACGGCCAACGGTCGCCCCGTCATCCCGCGTACGGGCTACGTAGTAGAAATCAACGCCTTGTGGTACAACGCCCTGCGCTTCGTGGCCGACCTGGTGCGCGAAGGTGGCAATAGCGTGCTGGCCGACCGCCTCGACTCACAGGCCGAGCTGACGGGCAAGTCGTTCGTCGAAGTGTTCCGCAATGAATATGGCTACCTGTTCGACTACGTTGACGGCTACATGATGGACTGGAGCGTACGCCCCAACATGATTTTCACCGTAGCCTTCGACTACTCCCCCTTGGACCGTGCACAGAAGAAGCAGGTGCTCGACATCGTCACCAAGGAGCTGCTCACCCCGAAGGGCCTGCGCACGCTGAGCCCGAAGAGCGGTGGTTACAACCCCAACTACGTCGGTCCGCAGATTCAGCGCGACTACGCCTACCATCAGGGCACCGCATGGCCCTGGCTGATGGGCTTCTACATGGAGGCCTACCTGCGCATCTACAAGATGGCCGGTACCTCATTTGTTGAGCGCTACCTCATCGGCATGGAAGACGAAATGACCTGCCACTGCATCGGCACGATGCCCGAGCTGTTCGACGGCAACCCGCCCTTCGTAGGCCGAGGCGCCGTATCGTTCGCCATGAACGTGGCCGAGATGCTCCGCATCCTGAAACTGCTGTCCAAATTCAATGTATAATAAAGGAGGAACAAGATGAAAGTATTAATGTTTGGCTGGGAGTTTCCTCCCAAAATATATGGTGGCCTCGCGGTAGCTTCCTACGGTATCACCAAAGGACTCAGCCTGCAAGGCGATGTTGAGACCACATTCTGTCTGCCCAAGCCCTGTGGGCAAGAAGAGAAATTCCTGAAGATAGTTGGCATGAACCAGGTGCCCATCGTATGGCGCGACGTGAACCAGGACTACCTCAAGTCACGCCTGCCCGACTACACCTCGCCCGAAGAGTACTACGCCTTCCGCGACCACATCTATGCCGACTTCTCCTACATGCACGTCAACGACCTGGGCTGCATGGAGTTTGCCGGAGGCTATCCGGGCAACCTGCATGAAGAGATCAACAACTTCTCCATCATCGCCGGCGTCGTAGCCCGCAAGGAGGAGTTTGACATCATCCATGCCCACGACTGGCTGACCTACCCCGCCGGCGTACACGCCAAGATGGTGAGCGGCAAGCCCCTCTGCATCCACGTGCATGCCACCGACTTCGACCGCTCACGCGGCAAGGTTAACCCCACCGTCTATAGCATCGAGAAGAACGGTATGGACCACGCCGACTGCATCATGTGCGTATCCGAGCTGACCCGTCGCACGGTCATCAACGAGTACCACCAGAATCCGGCCAAGGTCTTCGCCATGCACAACGCCGTCTATCCCCTCTCGCAGGAGCTGCAGGACATCCCCCGTCCCAACCACGACAAGGAGAAGGTGGTTACCTTCCTGGGCCGTATCACGATGCAGAAGGGTCCCGAATACTTCGTCGAGGCAGCTGCCATGGTTCTCAAGCGCACACGCAACATCCGCTTCGTGATGGCCGGCAGCGGCGACATGCTCAACCAGATGATCCGTCTGGCCGCTGAGCGCGGCATAGCCGACCGTTTCCACTTCCCCGGCTTCATGCGCGGCAAGCAGGTCTATGAGGTCTATAAGAACAGTGACGTCTTCGTGATGCCCTCCGTCTCCGAGCCCTTCGGTATCGCACCGCTCGAAGCCATGCAGTGCGGAACCCCCTCGATTATCTCCAAGCAGTCGGGCTGCGGCGAAATCCTCGACAAAGTCATCAAGACCGACTACTGGGATATCCACGCCATGGCCGACGCCATCTACTCCATCTGCACCAATCCCTCGCTCTTCCAGTACTTGCAGGAAGAGGGCAAGAAGGAGGTCGATGGCATCACCTGGGAGAAAGTGGGCCTGCGCATACGCGCCCTCTACGACAACACCATCAGGAACTCAAGCAAGTAAAAACAATTAATAACGATCAAACGATATGAGAACCATTTGTCTTTATTTCGAAATACACCAGATTATCCACTTGAAAAGATATCGTTTCTTTGACATAGGCACCAACCACTACTACTACGATGACTATGCCAACGAAACCAGCATCAACGACGTAGCCGAACGCTCCTACATCCCCGCGCTCAACACCCTGATTGACATGGTGAAGAGCTCCGACGGAGCCTTCAAGGTAGCCCTCTCCATCTCAGGCGTAGCCCTCGAGCAGCTGGAGATCTATGCTCCTGCCGTCATCGAACTGCTGCACCAGCTCAACGACACGGGCTGCTGCGAATTCCTGGCTGAGCCCTACTCTCACGGCCTCTCTTCACTGGCCAACGAGACCTGCTTCAAGGAAGAGGTGATGCGCCAGAGCGAGAAGATGAAGCAGCTCTTCGGCAAAGCCCCCAAGGTGTTCCGCAACTCCAGCCTCATCTATTCAGACGAGATTGGCGCCGCCGTAGCCAGCATGGGCTTCAAGGGCATGCTCACCGAAGGTGCCAAGCACATCCTGGGATGGAAGAGCCCCCACTACCTCTACCACTGCAACATGAACCCCAACCTGAAGCTGCTGCTCCGCGACTACAAGCTCTCTGACGACATCAGCCTGCGCTTCAGCAACAGCGAATGGAGCGAATACCCCCTGATGGCCGACAAGTACATCTCCTGGATTGACCAGCTGCCTCAGGAAGAGCAGGTCATCAACATCTTCATGGAGCTCTGCGCCCTGGGTATCTATCAGCCCCTGTCGAGCCACGTCCTCGACTTCCTGCGCGCCCTGCCCGCCTGCGCCAAGGAGAAGGGCATCACCTTCTCTACGCCTACCGAGATTGTCAGCAAGCTGAAGTCCGTATCTCAGCTCGACGTACCCTACCCGCTGTCGTGGGTGGACGAAGAGCGCGACACCAGCTGCTGGCTGGGTAACGTGATGCAGCGCGAAGCCTTCAACAAGCTCTACAGCGTGGCCGAGCGCGTACGCCTCTGCGATGACCGCCGCATCAAGCAGGACTGGGACTACCTGCAGGCCAGCAACAACTTCCGCTTCATGACCACCAAGCAGAGCAGTGTAACCCTGTTCCGTGGTATCTACGAAAGCCCCTACGATGCCTTCACCAACTACATGAACATCCTGGGCGACTTCATCAAGCGCGTAGATTCACTCTACCCCGTTGATGTGGACAACGAAGAGCTCAACCCGTTGCTCACCACCATCGACAACCAGGGCCGCGAAATCGAAGAGCTTCGCAAGGAGCTGGAGAAGGCACAGGCCAAGCTGGAGAAGGTAGAGAAGAAGAAAGAGCCTGCCAAGAAGGCTGCTGCCAAGAAAGAACCTGCTGAAAAGAAGAGCACCACGCGAAAGAAAAAAGAGGAATAAACCTCTTTATATAAAGGTATAACAATTTTCCAATCGGGATATACGCCATCGGGCTGTATATCCCGATTTTTTTGTCCCTACCACGCCGGAGGCCTGCCAGCCACACTTTTTTCACAAAAAAAATCCCCATTCAATGCGTCAGTCTAAAAACTTTTTGTATCTTTGCAGCGTTAAACAGAGCAAAGATAGTCGCTGCATGAGGTAAAAGTACCTCAACGCATGACTTCATAACCCCTTAAACATCGTTA
>JBJEKS010000243.1:0-1877 GCA_051878755.1 Bacteroides sp.
AGTGCCTACGGTATATTCGGGGTGCTCCTCCTTCGCTACATTAGGCTCCTCCTGCATAGCGGTAGGCTTCTCTTGCAGGCCTGCGGTGACGACAGGGGGCTTGGCAGCCAGGTCAACCAGCGGGACCTGACTCTTGTAGGTCTGCTCCGTAATGACCGTGTCGTAGCCTCCCACGTTCTCTCCCTCGTGGGTGTTGATGCCCGTATAGACGAGCGAGGCATCCTCATAGCGCTTGAACTTATAGACGGCATCGTTCATCAGCTCGCGGTTGAATACGCCCAGCGACACCAGCAGGTCGAAATCGGGCAGCGTGAGTCCCGTCACCTTGCGGAAGAGCTCCGGTTCCAGCTGATGGATGACGTCGTAGAGCGTGTACTCACGGTAGTCCGTGAGGTACATGAAGACAGGGATGCGCGTGGCAAACTTGATGAGTTTCTGCTGAATCTCCTTCCGTTTCGACTTGTACTCCTTCTCCTGCTCATCCAGCTGCTTCTTCTCCTTGGGTGTGAGCTGGTCGCCTTTCTCCTTCTTGGCCTTCTTGATGGCCTCCGACTTGTTGATGATGGTCTCAATCTCCTTGTTGAGCGCACGGAATCCCTCGATGTTCATCAGCGCCTTCATCGCCTCGGGGCTGGCCAGCAGGCGGCTGAGGGTGGCATTGTCCACGTTGACCAGCAGGGCGCTCTCCCAGCGGCGGGCCAGCAGGGTGGCCGTCGTGCCCGAATATGTTCTGTTACTTACTGTTTCTGTTTCTTACTACTCGTTATTTTGTTGTTACTATTGGTCCTGTCTTCGCCAGGCGAAACATTTCCGCTGCAAATATAGCTGTTTTCTTTCTATTGTGCAAACTGTTTTCTCTATAATGTACTCAGCAGGTGCGGCGGATTTTCCATGAAAAGTTTGGTGAATTGGAAATTTGATTGTATGTTTGTAGTCGAAATCGAACGAAAACTATCGCCTATGAATGCTACGATGATAGATAACATGCGTCAGTACTTCTCGACGCAACCCATCAAGAAGGCATGGCTGTTCGGCTCTTTTTCCCGTGGAGAAGAGACGCCAGACAGCGATGTGGATATCCTTGTGGAGTTTGACAGAAGTGGACAACCTGTCACGTTGCTCACCTATGCCAGAATCTGGAGAGAACTGAAAGAACGTCTTGGTCGAGATGTTGACCTCGTTGAAGAGGGGACACTGAAGCCATTCGCTGTAGAATCCGCAAACCATGACAAATGTCTGATTTATGAGAGAAAAGATTAAGGATTACGATAGACTCCTCCATATCCACCTGGATAGATATCATTGGTATGCGTCATGTACTTGTCCATGGCTACTATACAGCCAGTCCTGTTTTTATCTTTGATACTTATAAGAATGATCTTGGTACGTTGAAGAAACAAATTGAAGCCTACATTTCAGAGTTGAAATAAGCAGCATTTACCGTAGGGGCGGACCTGTGTGTCCGCCCTGAAAACCGCAACGGTGCATAATCAAGTGCATGGTTCTGGGCAAACAGGTATCTGGGCAGACAGGTAAGCGTAAATAATGGGCCGTTCAGCCGCTGCATGTTGGAGTAGATCTGTTGCTGCCATATTGGTTTATCTCTGTTTTTATTGTTCATTCATTGTTCCTAATCTATGTTTTCAATATGAATTTGTAGATTATAATCTACGTTTTCAATATAAATTTGTAGATTAACCGCTCTTATTCTTGTCTGCGTCCCAAGAAAGTCGTACCTTTGCAACCAAGTTAAAAAATCAAAGAGAGATTGCCTTCGTACAGTGGCAACTTGCGCACCGATGCTGGAGCACTTTGGGAGAACATGATGTTGAGTGAGCGTGTGAAGCATAACGCTTACCGGCAGAGTTATGCACAGA
>JBJEKS010000244.1:0-10368 GCA_051878755.1 Bacteroides sp.
AGAACTATTTTGCTCGTTAAAGCATTGAATTTAAAAGCTTTATATTAACAATAACGAGGGTGTTTTATATATACCAATATTTAATACTCTTTTGTGCGTTTGAGGATTATTTTTTTCGTGAAAAACCTTAATTTATCCCGAAAGCCTTTGTTAATTCCTGGGGTTTCCCTACTTTTGCAATACTAAAAACAGGAATAGCTATGTCTGGAAACAACAATATCGTCATCAAGGGGGCCCGCGTCAATAACTTGAAGCATATCGACGTGGAGATTCCACGCAATAAGCTGGTGGTCATCACAGGCCTATCGGGCTCGGGCAAGTCATCACTGGCCTTCGACACGCTCTATGCCGAAGGGCAACGGCGCTACGTGGAAAGCCTCAGCAGCTATGCCCGCCAGTTTCTGGGGCGCATGAGCAAGCCGGAATGTGACTTCATCAAGGGCATACCGCCTGCCATCGCCATTGAGCAGAAGGTGACCACCCGTAACCCACGCTCCACCGTGGGCACCTCAACGGAAATCTACGAGTACCTGCGCCTGCTCTTTGCCCGCGTGGGCCATACCTTCAGCCCCGTGAGCGGACAGGAGGTGAAGAAACATTCGGTGGAGGATATCGTGAACTGCATGCTCGAGCAGGAGAAGGGAACGCGCTTCACCGTGCTGGCTCCGGTGGTGGCACGTGAAGGACGGACGCTCCCGGAGCAGATTGAGCTGGACCAGAAGCAGGGCTTCAACCGCCTGGAGGTGAACGGACAGCCGGTGCGCATCGAGGAGTATCAATACAAGGAGGGCGATGTGGTCTTCCTGATGATTGACCGCATGGTGGCCTCAGACGAGAAGGAGAGTGTGAGCCGACTGACCGACTCGGCCGAGACGGCGATGTACGAGGGCGACGGGGCCTGTATGCTCCGCTTCTACCGCAGTGACGGCTCCACCAGCCTCTACCGCTTCAGCACGAAGTTTGAAGCTGACGGCATCGTCTTCGAGGAGCCCAACGACCAGATGTTCTCCTTCAACTCCCCTCTAGGGGCCTGCCCCACCTGCGAAGGCTTTGGCCGTATCATCGGCATTGATGAGCACCTGGTCATCCCCGACCGCTCGCTCTCGCTCTATGATGGAGCCGTGGTGTGCTGGCGTGGCGAGGTGATGGGCGAATGGCGAGAAATGGTCATCCGCGGAGCTGAACAGGCGGGATTCCCCATCTTCACCCCCTACATCGACCTGACCGATGAGCAACGACGGATGCTCTGGGAGGGGACACCCTACTTCCAAGGTATCAACGCCTTCTTCAAAATGGTGCAAGAGAACCAATACAAGATACAATACCGCGTGATGATGGCCCGCTACCGAGGAAAGACCACCTGCCCCACTTGCCACGGCACGCGACTCAAACCGGAAGCCAACTACGTGAAGGTGGGCGGACGGAGCATCTCTGAACTGGTGGAATTGCCCGTGACGGAACTGAAGCAGTTCTTTGGCCAGTTGAAGCTCACGCCGCATGAAGCGGATATAGCCAAACGCATCCTTACCGAAATCAACAACCGCCTGCAATTCCTGCTCGACGTAGGCCTGGGCTATCTCACCCTCAACCGACTGAGCAACTCCCTCTCGGGTGGTGAGAGCCAGCGCATCAACCTGGCCACCTCACTGGGCAGCAGCTTGGTGGGCAGTCTCTATATCCTCGACGAGCCAAGCATCGGACTACACAGCCGTGATACCGACCGACTCATCCACGTGCTGCGCCAACTGCAGCAGCTGGGTAATACGGTGGTCATCGTGGAGCATGACGAGGAAATCATCCGCGCAGCCGACTACATCATCGACATCGGCCCTAAGGCTGGACGCCTGGGCGGAGAGGTGGTATGGCAAGGCGATGCACGCCAACTCCTGAAGGAGGGGACGGAGCAACCTACGGAGAGCTATACCGTCAACTACCTGCTGGGACGCGAGACCATCCCCGTGCCCACAAGCCGCCGCTACTGGAACCAGTATATCGAGCTGAAGGGTGCCCGTGAGAACAATCTGAAAGGCATCGACGTGCGTTTCCCGCTCAACGTGATGACCGTGGTCACCGGCGTGAGCGGCTCGGGCAAGAGCACCCTGGTGCGCGACATCTTCTATCGTGCCTTGAAGCGTGAGCTGGATGAGTGCAGCGACCGTCCGGGAGAATTCTCCTCCATCGGAGGTGACCTGCGGAACCTGCGCAACGTGGAGTTTGTGGATCAGAACCCCATCGGCAAGTCCTCGCGCAGTAACCCTGTGACCTACCTCAAGGCCTACGACGAGATACGCAAGCTCTATGCCGAGCAACCTCTGGCCAAGCAGATGGGCTGGAATGCCGGCTACTTCAGCTTCAACAGCGAGGGAGGTCGCTGTGAGGAGTGCAAGGGCGAGGGGACTGTGACCATCGAGATGCAGTTTATGGCTGACCTGGTGCTGGAGTGCGAGTCGTGCCACGGCCATCGCTTCAAGACGGAGACCCTGGAGGTGAAGTTCCACGATGCCAGCATCTATGATGTGCTGGAGATGACGGTCAACCAGGCCATCGAGTTCTTCACCCTTCACGGGCAGAAGAAGATTGTGCGCAAGCTGCAGCCGCTGCAGGACGTGGGCCTGGGCTACATCAAGCTGGGACAATCCTCCTCCACCCTCTCGGGCGGTGAGAACCAGCGCGTGAAGCTCGCCTTCTACCTCAGCCAGGAGAAGAGTGACCCCACGCTCTTTATCTTCGACGAACCCACCACAGGCCTTCACTTCCATGACATCAAGAAGCTGCTCGAAGCCTTTGATGCCCTGCTCCAGCGTGGCCATACCATCGTCATCATCGAGCACAACATGGATGTCATCAAGTGTGCCGACTACGTGATAGACCTTGGTCCTGAAGGGGGCAACCGTGGCGGAAACATCGTAGCCCAAGGCACTCCCGAGGAGGTAGCCGCCTGCGGTGCCAGCTACACGGGTCAGTTCCTCAAAGAGAAGTTGACAGCCGGTAGTCCTTCGGCTTCGTAGATGCAATAATTGTTAAACTGTGGAAGAAAATAGGCTTTTATTTTTCGGTGAAGCGTACTTTTTATACATTTGCAGAAAAATAAAAGCATATTTCTTATGGCTAGGATAATAGGGAGAAGCAAAGAAATACAACCTATGCGAGATAAAATTCTATAGCGAGGAGTTTACCGTAGTCACGATGGATGACCTGTTTTCTGAATAAAAAATATTCCGGCCTCGTGTCTCGCGACGGGAGGCCGGAAGTATGAAGAAGGATGATTAAAATGTCAGAACCTGAAGTTGGTGCCGATGACTAGGCTGGTGATGATGTCCTTGCCCTGCACGTTGCTCTGGCGTAGGAGGCCGTTGCCACTCAGCATCCGCACCTTGGGCTCGGCAAACACCTGGAAGCGCGGTGCTACGCGGTAGGCCAGCTGTGTGCCCAGCTCCACGCCGAAGAGGGTCTTGCTCTTGTTCAGGTCCTCGTCGCTGGTCTCTACCGACGAGGCGGAGCGCATCGTGGCCGCAGGACCAATAAGCAGCTGCACGTCATACTTCCTGTCGGGGTCGTAACCCATCATCAGGTTACCCACGTTCAGCAGGTAATCCAGCCCCACGCCTATCATTGTGAAATCCACGTTGCCCCCCTTGGCGCTCACCGTCAGCGGGCCGTAATCCACGGCCAGACGTACCGAGCTGGTGGGGGTGAAGATGCGTCCTATGCCTGCCATGGCGGTGTAGTTGAAGTAGCGCTGCTGGCGGTAGCGCTTCACCTCCAGGGGGATGGCAAAGCCACCACCTGCCGTGGCGAAGAAGGAGGGCTGGAACTCGTCGGCCAGCACCTCACGGGCCAGGCGCGTCTCCTTGTTGGAGCGGCTGATTTCCACACCCAGGTTGATGTTGAAGAGGTTATCTGTAAAGCGCTTCGATACGCGGCGGTTGCCCTGCATCTCTGAGGTCTGCTGCGAGTAGGAGGCCATCGTGGTGCGTGGCTCCACGAAGATGGCCAGGTCGTCCCACACGCGGCACTTCAGCTGCAGGCCGCCCGTGAAGCCCGTGTAGCCCCCTTTGGCGGGATAGACCGAGTTCTCCTTGCGGATGGAGCCTAGCTCACCGCCGGCCAGCAGGTTGAGGCTCCAGCGTGTGTCGGTGCGGTGTCCGTTGAGCAGGTAGCTCGCGTTGAGCATACCCTCCAGGCGCACACCGGCGTAGGTGCTCGTCTCCAGGTAGGCCTCGCCGCGGGTGGTCTCCGTCGGCTCAATCACCTTCATGTGCCAGGTGTCGGCCGACTCGAAGAGCGACAGACGCAGCGCCACGGCGGGAATCAGCCATTTACCCACCGACACCGCAAAGTGCGGCTCGATGCTGTTGATGAGGCCCACCTCGCTCACCAGCTCCGACGACTGGAACTGTCCGCCGCCCATGATGCTGATGAAGGTGTTGTCGCCCAGCTCGTCGCCGTCCAGCTTCTTCAGCTTGCCGAAGGGCGTCCACCCCTTGAAGCGGTAGCTCATGCCCACCACGGCCCCGTAGGTCACGTCGTACTGATGCCAGTTCTTGTTGCTCGAGTGGTCAATGCCGTCGCCTGTCAGGGCGAAGCGCGGCTCCAGGTAGAAATCCACGTTGGCCGTGGGGTGCAGCTTGATTTGTGCGCCCAGGTGCAGCTCGGGCACCATCTTCTTCTCACCGTCGAGCGACGACATCTGCAGGCCCACACCGGCCACGGTGAGGAACTCCACCAGGCGTCCCGGGTTGTAGCCTCGGGTATAGGAGGAGACGTTGAAGAGGTGGTCCACCTGCAGCCCCATGCGGGTCAGCGTCTCGTTGTCAATCTTTCGTGCAAAGCTGCCCAGCAGCAGCGATCCTCTCAGGGCGTGCGATCCGCTCAGCTGCCAGTTGACGGCAAAGCCGCCCACGGGCCCTGTGCTGAAGTCGGCATCACCGCGCGGCACCAGCTGGTCCATACCGCCAAAAAGGGAGAAGAAGAGGTTGTTCTTCAGCTTCTTCTCAAAGGGCACCGCATCGGGGTAGCGGTAGCGCTTCTGGAAGGCCCAGTCGGTGGCATTAATCTGCGTGTTCTGCCTCTTCACCGAGTCCTTCTTCTCCTGTGCCGGCAGCAGCGTGCTGCCCAGCAGCATCCATAGCGTCAATATGAGGGTTCTCTTCATCATGCCATCCAAATATTAGTAGAATTTCCAGTCACCCTGGTCGTAGAACTTCATGAACTCCTCGGTAAACTCACCGTCGTTCATGGCTATCTTGTAGTATTTCTTATCCTTCTTGATGAGGGCATCCAGCATCTGGCAGGCCTCCACGTACTTGCTTTGGTCGAACTCAAACTCGGGGTCGGTGGTCAGCTTGTTGAGGCGGATGAAGAGCACAATCTTCAGGTACTCCAGGGTGGGAGTCATCTCCATCTCCTCGATGGCCTTGCTCGCCTCCTTGTCCATGGCCGGCATCTCCTTGGCCATCAGCATGATGACGTTGTTGAGTGGGGAAGAGGAGCGCACCAGTTGGAAGATGCTGTCGCACTTCTCCTTCTCGGCCTGAGTGGCCACGTTGCGTCGGTCATAGTAGCCTCCCAGGCACTCGGCAAAGGCCTTCACCATGCGGAAGCGCTCGGTGTTGGGCAGCATCTTCGAGAGCACGCTGGCATCCTCGAAGTTGTCGGCGCGGATGTACATGGCCAGCTGGTTGGCCACCACCGCCTCGGGGTTCACCTCGGTCACCACCTCGCCGAAGCCGTCGTTGAAGCGGTTGATTTTGTTCACGGGGCTCTTCAGGTCGATGAGCGGTCGCAGGATTTCCGTGTCGAAGGTGTCGCGCCGCAGGATGGCCACGGCCAGGTTGTTGGCGGCCAGCACCCAGGGCATGGGCTTGCCCTTCGCATCGTAGGCCATGGTCTCCTCGTAGGCCCGCTGGTAGATCTTCTCCGCCTCCTTCGGCTCCTTGATTTGGTCGAAGAGGTTCCAGAACTCGTAGCGGGTGAAGCTCTTCTTGCCGCTGATGTAGTCGGGGTCGTGGTAGTAGCGGTCCACGATTTCGTCGGGGTTCAGCTCGCGGAAGATTTCATAGACCAGCTGATACTGCACGGTGCGCAGCTTGGGCAGGCGGTCCTTGATGAGCGTGTCGTAGTAGGCGAGGCGGCGCACGGCGGCAAACTGCGCGTCGCGGTCCTTGTACTGCTCCTCGATGGCCCGTATCTCGGCGGCCTGGGCGGTGAGGCTGTCCTGCTCCAGCAGGTCGGCCACCTCGCCCCAGGTGGCCACGCGCACCTCGTGCGGGTGTTTATAGACCATCTCCCACTGGCGGTGGGGGATGGCCGACGAGAACTTGTTCACGGCAAAGGCGATGCGTCGCTTGGAGAGCTCCAGGTTGGTGGCGTAGCGTCCCTCGGGCGAGGAGACACCCGTAATCTTGAACTCCTTGAGCGTGGTGCCCTCGCCGTTGATGATGGCCATCAGGTCGCTCTGCATCTTGGCCAGCTGCACCACGTTGGTGCTGTCTGAGTCGTCCAGCTCCGCCTTGCCCACCAGGAAGGTGAGCTGGATGTTACCCGTGGTGCCGCGCTTCTCGCGTCGCGGGGTCTCCTTATACTTGTTGGCGTCGAGCACGAACTCGGGGAAGGAGAACTCCAGGAACTGCAGTGGGCGCTTGGTCTTGCAGGTCATGATGGGGTAGGACTCCTGCATCAGGTTCTGCGTGTAGTCGCTCACGTTGACGATGAGCGAGGCGCTGTAGCTCCGTTTGGGGTCCTTCACGATGACGGTGTCCTTGATTTCCACCGTCATGGGGATTTTCTCGGGCAGGGTGTCGAGCTTGGCGATGACAAACTGCGAGATGGGGTCGCGGCTCGAGTCGTAGAGCATGCGGCGCTCCTGCGTCAGCTGGTAGTCCTCGCCCTCGATCACCTGCGCCCGCACCCAGAAGATGGTGTCCTCGGTCATGCAGTCGAGCACGTATGGCTGTGCGATGAGGCGTCGGTTGGGTGCGCCGTAGAGTCGGGGGATGTCCAGCTTGCTGTCCAGTATCAGCTTGTTGCCGATGATTTTGCCCGCCTTGGGGTCGGGCTTGATGGTCTTGCTCTGACCGATGACGTCCACCTGCTCAATCTGGATACCGCCGTTGATGGAGAAGTTGATGACGTCGCGGTGGTTCACCTCGGCCAGCTCCCTTGTCATCTGCACCAACACCAGGATGGCCCCGGTCTCCGAGACGCTTAGCTCGTAGTAGCCGTCGGAGCCGGGCATGGTCTCCGCGTCGGGCGAGACGAAGCCGCTACCCGAGTCGAGTGCCTTCATCGCCTCCTTGGCGGCGGCGACGGTGTGGAATCCCCAGATGCGGATAATCTCATCGGCGGGGAAGGGTCGCGGCTTGCGCTCTCCCTCGGGAAGGTTGAGCACCTTGCCCGAGACGATGGTGATGCGCTGTGCCTGCAGGGTGTTGGTGGCTGCTGCGGCCAGGAGGAGGCAGAGCAGCAGGAGCCGCAGGCGGAGGGAGTATGTCAGGTCGTTGTTCATGTGCAGGGTGTGGTTACTTGATGATATAGGTTATGGAGACACCAATCTTGATGGGCAGCAGCTTGTAGCCTGTGGAGTTGGTGTGCGAGGCCTGGTCGTCGTTGATGTCCTCGAAGTTGGTGTTGAGGAAGTACTCCTTCTGCTTGAAGGCCACGGCCCCAAAGCCGCCGTAGAACTCCACGTTCCATCGCTTACCCAGGTTGAGCACGTAGCCCATGGTGACACCTGCGCCGAAGGCATCGCCCTCGTAGCTGCGGTCACTCCAGACGATGTCGTAGGTAGCGCCGATGGCGGCAATGCCCACAAACTCGCGCGTCATGGGGCGACCGTTGAACCAGTAGCGGTATTCGGGTTGAATACCGAAAATCTTCGCCTCGTGACCGTAGATGGATGTACTGCCAAAGATGCCGAGGTCGATGGTGCTACGTTCGCCCACCACGAACTCCGTAGCGACGTTGGGCATCATGGCGGCCCACATCAGTCCGTTGGTCTTGACGGCCACCTGCTGTGCCTGCGCCTGCTGCGGTAGCAAGCTCAACACCCAGAGGCCGAGGCAGCAGAGGATAGTATGTAGGAGTCTGCGTTTCATCATTACTTGTTTATATTGAGTTCCTGCTCTGACCAGTTGCCAACACTTGCACTAGTCAGCGTGGTAGGATTAAATTTCACATTCACACGGGTCACGCCGCCATTTGTAGGTTTAATGGCTGTGGAACCTAATTCTGCATTGTAGATTTCGTAGGATGGGGTGGGGGAGGCTTCTACTCCATCTTTTGCTATGTAGATGGTTATAGTTTTTACTGCGCTGTTTGCTGTAACTGCTTCTGCGGGCAGGATAGTGTGGTCATATTGAGCCGTTCCTGAGCTTTCGTCAGTTAAAATCGCATCATAGTCATCTGTATAGGTTGATTCTGTAGTATTCGGTGCTGAAATTGTTCCAGAGGTGATGTCCATTTTGCCAGCCTGTTGGTTGTAGAAGGTCACCTTAATCTGTTTCAGTTTGTATGTTTCGACAATTGTTGCATCTTTATAGACATAGATTTTCAGTCTTCCCATGCGGTGAGCCATCTCGAATTGGGCTGTTGCCGGGGTGGATGATGTGGGTTTGTCCACAGATGTTTGGCCCCAAAGAGGGTCTTCGATGTATTTGTTATATGCCTCTTCTGTTGCCAGTTCGCTCTTGATGTTTACTTCTGTTCCGGAAACTTCTGTGTCGCTGTAGGGATAATAGGCGCAAAGGGTGAGAGTTTGCGTCTGGACGGGGAAATAGATTTTCTGTCCGTCGCTTGTGAGGTTTGAACCACCTGCGTTGCTGACCAACTTGACGTTGCCGAGGTATTGGTTCTCGTTTTTGATTGTTTCAGTTTTCCATCCAAACAGACCTATCTCGTCTTTTTTCTCGAAGCCAGTTTTCTCGGAGTAGTTTGAACTGGCTCGGGTGGAAATTTCCACTTGGGCAATACGGGCACTGAAAAGCACCTCTGTGGGTTCTTCCCCGGGTTGGGGAAGAACCACAGTGGTGTTTTGCTCGCACCCTGTCAGCATCAGGAGTGCGAGGCCAAAGAGAATCGATAGGTTTGTTGTTAATTTACTCATTTCGCTTTGATTCGAAATTCAAAATTTTAGTTTCACGTTTACGTGTTGTTTCGGGTTACTCCACGGGGAATTCAACTATTGTATCATTACCCCATGCAATAACGCTTGCTGTGGCTTCTACCTCTTGCATAGCGTAGATGCCCAATTTGATTAAATAGCTCTTGCCGGCTTCAAAAGAGCCTCCTGCAATCTTTAAATCAATATTGAAAGTCTGGCTTGGCGGAGTCACTCCAGCAGCATTTTCTTCAGGTTCAACCGTTAATTGCACCTTGTATGTATCAGAGGGGTTAACTAAAAGGTATCCTCTTATAGTGGGATTTGTTGGGTCTTCAGGTTGATAGATGCCTGTTGCTTTATCATCTGTAAAAGTACCTTCTGAGGCATTTTTCATCTCAAGTGTTTCTGTGCCTGAGAATGAAAGAGTACCATCAAGAATGTCTAATGTTGCGGTGTTGCCATGATTCAATATTTTGATATCTTTTACTTTTAATTTTTTTGCTTCAATTTTGTCTGCAGCTGATTGTTCTGTTGCCGCAACTACCGCAAATTTCAGCCACGTCAGTTTATGGGCAAATTCCAAATTGGGTACCCATGGGTGATTACCCTCTTTTGGCGTTTTCCCCTTTGTGTTAGCGGCATCATTTAATTCTTTATGATACTTTAATTGGCGAATGTATTTCGCATTATAGCCATGCAACTCCGTAGTGTTTTCCTCATAACTAGAGTTAATCCAAATAGCTTCTGCAGCTACAGTAGGAGCACTAGCTGTAGCATACATAATATCCTGGCTACCATCAAAGTTATTAAATGTGACTTTTGTGTTAGTAGTGCTTACCGTACCTGTAGTGCTTTGATAGGGAGCATAGCCGTAGAATGTATAGTTATACTTGGTGACCATAGGGTAGTAATATACGCCTCCCCATTGGCTTTTGCCTACAGTCTTTAGTGAGATTTTCTTCACATCGTTGTCTATTGCTCCTTCATCAGTAGTCTTTGATGTTTTAGTTCCTATTCCTTCGATGTTATTAAGAAGCATTGCTTCATCACCACCTGTTGCCCATTCACCTTGAGGAGCCAAAACATAGATGCCCATGGTATTGGCATCTTCTGGAATAGAACTTTCATTATAGAAGAAGTTACTACCATCATCTAGAATGGGAGAGCGGGTGATGGCTGGGCTGGCGTTGGCTCCATCCAATCCGCCTAATTGGTGTTTGCTGAATTTTATTTATTTAACTGAATATCAATTATATATATCTATATTT
>JBJEKS010000245.1:0-1859 GCA_051878755.1 Bacteroides sp.
CATGTTTAACCTCTACAAATACGAGAATAAGCTCTACACCATGCAGCTCACAGGACAGGAGGTTAAGGATGCCCTGGAAGCCTCGTATGCCGACTGGACCAACCGCATGACGAGCCCAGATGACCATCTGCTGCGCATCGAGAAGCAGCGGGGCAAGAACTATCGCTTCGTTTCTTACACCTTCAACTTTGATTCGGCGGCAGGCATTAACTACACGGTAGATGTCACCCGTCCGCAAGGGGAGAAGATTACGATTACGAGCCTTGCCGATGGCACACCATTTGATCTCAAGACCAACTATCTCGTGGCTGTCAACTCCTACCGCGGAAATGGAGGAGGCAATCTGCTCACCCTCGGTGCAGGCATCCCGTTCGAGGAGCTGCCTAATCGCATAGTATATGCTTCGGAACTTGACTTGCGCTACTACCTGATGAAGTACGTAGAGGAGCACCCCTTCCTCTCACCCAAGCCGCTGAACAACTGGCGTTTCATCCCCGAGGAGTGGGTAAAGCCTGCTGCTGAGCGTGATTATAAACTGCTGTTTGGAACGAAGAAATGAGTAAACCGGTTGTCATCCCTTGCTGCCACACGCCACGAAGCCGCGCCCTGAAGGCGCTCTGGCTGCTCGTGCTCTTTGTGGGCTACCAATGGGCTGTACTCGGCTTTACCCATACTCATATCATCAACGGGGTGACCATCGTTCACTCTCACCCCTTCACCTCTGCTCACGACCACCAAGCTGGCAGCTACATCCAGTTGGCCCAACTGAGCCACTTCCTCACGACCGAAGTGAGTGAGGTGACCATAGCGCGTCCGCAGCTTCCGCTGCTCGCCGCCTTGGAGGTCTTGCCTGCTGTGCCGATGCATAGCGGCATTCACCTTAATCTCCCCCTGTTACGTGCCCCTCCGCAGGAGTGTCTTTTTATTTGATTTTCCCAAGAATACATAAAAAACAGACTGCAATAACATCATAACGTAACAAGTCAATGAAACAGTACATTACGGTGCTGGTGCTCCTGCTGTGGAGTACCTGCATCGCTATGCCCGTCAATCCCATCAAGGAGGGCAATATGATTTCCGGCCATGTGGTCGAGAAAAACAGTGAAGAGAATATTCCGTATGCCACCATATTGATTGTAGGAACCGACCTGGGCACTACCTCCAACGAAGTGGGGCAGTTCCAGTTCCGTGACCTCAAGCCCGGTCGCTACACCCTGCGCGTATCGGCCATCGGCTACAAGACGCAAGAGAAGAGCGTGGAGGTCAATACCCAATATACCACGTTGCTCCACTTCCAACTGGAGGAGGAGAGCTACCTGACCGACGAGGTTGTGGTCTCAGCCAACCGCAACGAGGTGAAAAGACGTGATGCCCCCGTGGTGGTCAACGTGATGAGTGCCAAACTCTTTGAGATGGTAAACTCCACTGACCTGGCCAAGACACTTAATTTCCAGAGTGGTCTTCGTGTAGAGAACAACTGCCAGAACTGTGGCTTTCCACAAGTGCGCATCAACGGCCTTGAAGGACCCTATTCGCAGATTCTCATCAACAGTCGCCCCATCATCAGTGCCCTGAGTGGAGTATATGGCCTGGAGCAGATTCCCACCAACATGATTGAGCGCGTAGAAGTGGTACGCGGTGGTGGTTCAGCCCTCTTCGGTGCCAATGCCGTGGGTGGCACCATCAACATCATCACCAAAGACCCCATCAATAACTCCTTCCTGTTTGGCTCCACCCTCTCCACCACCGACGAGGGGAGCTGGGAACAGGTGATGAACGGCAACGTCTCCCTCGTGGCCAAGGATAACAGCTACGGTATCGCCCTATATGAGACCTATCGCAACCGCAATCCCTACGAC
>JBJEKS010000246.1:0-51508 GCA_051878755.1 Bacteroides sp.
TAACCTCAATAGCTGTAGCGGATGGCCTTGTCGATGTCGGCCGATTTGCTGATGGGCAGCAGGGTGAAGCCCCATTCGTAGGCCTTGTCGGCAGGCAGGGTGTAAGCGGGTGAGGTACGGCAACCCCAGCTGTTGTAGCCGGCTACGCCTTGCTGGCGCAGGTCAACGCAGACCTCCACGTAGTTGCGCTCGGTGATGTCGTTGATATGGGTCTGCTTGCGCAGCTTGTAGCGGGCCTCTGCGGGATTGTTGGCGGCAATCTCCTCGGGCGAACGGTTCTGCCACTGGTAGGGATGGTCGGCGTTCTCGCTGTCAAAGTCTTCCACGCTATTGCGCAGTGCGTTGAACTCCATTAGGCTGTCGGCCACGAGCAGCAGGCCTTCACCTTGTGCAGAGGTCAGGGCCACCCAGCGCGTGTCGGTGCGGTGACCACACTCCTGCGGGCGTACATAGGGTACGAACATCTCCTCAGCCGTGGTCTTGTAGCGGCCAATCATCGAGCCGGCATTGCGGTCCCAGTAGTTCTCCTCGGGTCCACGACCAAAGTATTCCACCTTGTTGAGCGCGGTGGGCACGCGGAAGCGCATACCCAGTCGGGGCAGGTCGGCCACCTGAGCCTTGCTGTCGGCAGCGGTGAGTGCGGCTTGCAGGTGCATCACGCCGTCGGGATAAATCAGGTAGGTCACGTTGTACTGCTGTCCCGTGGGCAGGTCATAGCCCAGGCGGAGCTCAACGTTGTTTTCCACCTTATTGACCTCCACTTGATTGACCTTGAAGTTGGCGCTGGCTTCGTGCCATACCTGCAGGCGGTAGGGGGCCTGGCTGCCGTAGTCATTATCGTTCGGGGCGCGCCAGAAGTTGGGCTGCAGGCCGAAGCCGTCGGCCATGTACTCCTTGCCGTTCACGTTGTAGGAGGTGATGATGCCCTGCTTGCGGTCGAAGACCAGGCGGAGCTGTTTGTTCTCAACCACCACCTGTTCGTCGCCAAGCTCATAGGTCAGCTCGCTGCCGTTGGCTTTGTAGGCCGTCGGGGTACCCTTGCCGGTGAGGAGGAACTGCTCGTAGGCTATCTCATGTCCAACAGGTATCAGCGGTTCGGCCACTTTGGTCACGACGCTGAAGTTCACGAAATATTCCATGCCGGCCTTGGCTGCGGGGGCCGTGAGGGGCAGGCGGAACTCCTTGCTCTGCTGCGGTGCCACGTCGAGCGTCAGTTGGTTGCGCTTCACCACTTTGCCGTTGGCCTGGAGGGTATAGATGATGGTGTAGCGCTTCAGGTTGGTGAAGTAGAAGCGGTTGATGACCTTGAAGATTCCCTTGGCGGCATCTACGGCCTCGAAGGCCACGTTCTGGTAGCTGTACTTCACCTCCTGCATGGCGGGATGAGGCTTGCGGTCGGGGCCCACGATACCGTTGCAGCAGAAGTTGCCGTCGCTCGGCGAGTTCACACCGTAGTCGCCGCCGTAGGTCCAGTAGGAGCGGCCTTCGTTGTCGGTTTCCAGCAGCCCTTGGTCCACCCAGTCCCAGATGTAGCCACCCTGCAGGTTGGGGTACTTGTAGATTTCCTTCCATTGGTCCCACAGGTTACCGCTGGAGTTACCCATAGCGTGCGAGTACTCCGAGGGAGCCACGGGGCGGTCGGTTCCCCGCTCACCCCAGCGGTGCAGGTCTTCGGCTGAGGGGTATTGGGGCACGAACATATCGGTGTTCCACTCCCATTCGGCACGCTCGTAGTTCACGGGGCGGTTCATGCCGTTCTTTTCCTTCTCCTTCAGGAAGAGGTAGGTCTGGTAGAAGTTGTAGCCGTTGCCGGCCTCGTTGCCGAGCGACCAGAAGGTGACGCAGGGGTAGTTCTTGTTGCGTTCGTAGATGTTCTCCGTGCGGTACATGTGGGGCTTGAGCCATTCGGGGTTGTTGCCCAGCGTGCCGCCCTTGCTCAGGTTGTAGGACATGCCGTGGCTTTCGATGTTGGTCTCGTCATAGACGTAGAGGCCATACTCGTCACACAGCTCGTAGAAGCGGCGGTCTTGCGGGTAGTGGCAGAGGCGCACGGTGTTGATGTTGTTCTGCTTCATCAGCGTGAAGTCGAGGCGCATATCCTCCTCAGTCACGTAGTGGCCAGTATGTTGGTTGTGCTCATGGATGTTCACACCCTTCAGCTTCAGAGGCTGGCCGTTGATGTAGAGCAGGGTGAGCTGTCGTCCGCTCGGTGCGCGGAGCTCGCTCTGCTTGATCTCGATGCGGCGGAACCCGACGTGGTAGGGGATGACCTCAGTTACCTGTCCGTTCTCCTTCACCGTCATCAGCAGCTGGTAGAGCGTGGGCGACTCCGAGCTCCAGGTGTTCACCTGGTCAATCTCGGCATCGAAGTGCACCAGTTTCTCGGCTGCTGCCTCCACGCTGCAGGGCTGTTCGGCATGAGCAATCAGCTTACCAACAGCATCGGTCAGGACGTAGCTCACCTCCACTTGCTTGGCCTGAGCATTGTGGTTGCGCAGGGCGATGTCGAGGCGGAAGAGGCCGTTCTGATAGCTGTCGTCGAGGGTGGAGACCACGTGGAAGTCGCGGATAGCCGTCTTGGGCTGGCTGTAGAGGAAGACGTCGCGCTCGATGCCGCTCAGACGCCAGAAGTCCTGGCACTCCAGGTAGGAGCCGGTGCTCCAGCGGAAGATTTTCAGCACCAAGGTGTTCTTGCCCTCCTTGACGTAGGGGTTGATAAGGTATTCGGCCGGGTTCTTGGAGTCTTCGTTGTAGCCCACCTCTTGGCCGTTGAGATAGACATAGACGCCCGATTTGGCCCCAGCGATGTGCAGGAAGATGTCGCGCTCCATCCAGCCTTGGGGTATCTCAATCTCGCGGCGATAGACACCCACGGGGATGTCGTTGGGCAGCTGTGGCGGCTTGGGATTAAGCGCTTTGAATTCGTAGCCTATGTTGGTGTAGAGGGCCAGGCCGTGGCCTTGCCGTTCCCAGTTGCCGGGCACCTGGATGTCGCACCAGCCTGATGCGTGGCTCACGCTCTCGGTGATGTCGGCCGGCAGGCTGCGGTGGGAGTCGGTGTAGAAGAATTTCCAGGTACCGTTGAGCGAACGGTAGAAGGGACTCTGCTCATAGCGTCCGCTCAGTGCATCTTCGCGCTTGTCGTAGGTCATGAAGGCCGAGCGCGGTGCTTCGCGGTTGACCGATACGGTCTGGATGTCCTGCCAGTAGGGCAGCTTGTCGGCAGTGGATTGCGGCACATTGCCGGCTTGCGCCATCAGTGGCGCTGCCAGGAGGGCTAGGGCAATCCCTGTTTGCTTAAAGTGTAAGTTCATGATATGTAATGTTTTGATTTGTTAACCATTAATAATAGTTGGGTTTCAGAAAGCAGAAAAGGAGAGCGCATAGGTTAGGTTATGCACTCTCCTTTTTGTTCGCTTATATTCTTGTCTCGTTGTTCAGAGCGCGGAATTACTTGCCTTCTTCGGCAGCCCACTCCTTAGCACCCTGCTCCTTCAGCTTGGCGGTGAAAGCCTTGGCCTTAGCCTCAGCTTCTGCCTCTGCCTCGGGGGTAGCGTAAGCGTGACGGTAGCCCTTCACCTTGTTCCATTCACCACGGGTGAAGTCGGGGAAGGCTACAGCAGCGCAGCCGTTATCCATTGAGAGTTCGCCCAGCTCGGCCAGACAGCACCACTCAGCCAGGTCATATACATCCATGTCGAGGGGCAGACCGTTCTGCAGGCAGTAGATCATACGGGCATCCATGATGAAGTCCATACCACCGTGGCCTCCTACTTCCTTGGCCATCTCACCATACTTCTTCAGGATGGGGTGCTGGTACTTCTCTTCGAGGGCCTTGCGCTCTGCTTCTGGCATGAAGCCGTGTGAGCTCAGGTCGTCAATCTTAGGCTGTACGCCTGAAGCCTTCATCTGCTCAGCATCGAGAGCGTAACCCGAGATAGGATATTTGTTGGCGAAGCCCTTCGTACCGGTCAGCTGGAACAGACGGTTGTAGGGCTGCGGAGTCATTACGTTGTGCTGGATTTCTACCACCTTACCGTTGGCCGTGCGCATCAGGGTCGTGGTGTGGTCGCCGTTGCGGAAGCTGTTGCAGGTAGAGTCGGCGCGCTCCTCAACGAGGGCCTTACCTACTACAGACTTGGTATCCATGGCTACGAGCGTCGTGAAGCGGTCGCCGCGGTGGATGTCGAGGCACTGTGCCACGGGGCCAAGGCCGTGCGTAGCATAGACGTCGCCACGATGACGCATGTTGTAGTCCAGACGCCAGCCCAGCTTATCGTTCTCGCCGTTCTTCCAGTAGTGATCCCAGAAGGGCTCCAGGTTGTGGATGTAGGCACCCTGTGCACGAACCACTTCGCCGAATACGCCGTGCTGAGCCATGTTCAGGGCGTTCATTTCAAACCAGTCGTAGCAGCAGTTCTCCAGGATCATGCAGTGCAGGCGCTTGGATTCGCTCAGGTTGATGAGCTCCCAGCACTCCTTCAGGTTCATGGCTGAGGGAACCTCGATGGCTACATTCTTGCCGTTCTCCAGGGCGCACTTGGCTACTAGGAAGTGGTGCAGCCAGTCAGCAGCTACATAGACCAGGTCAATGTCGTCGCGTTTGCAGAGCTCTTCATAGCCAGTCTCTCCGTAATAGACGTCAGCCTTGGGCAGCGAAGCAGCCTTCAGGTACTTCTGACAGCGTTCAGCGCGATCTTTCTCATAGTCACAGAGTGCAACAATCTGCGTACCAGGGATGTAGGTGAAGCGGGCTACGGCACCAGGACCGCGCATACCCAGACCTACGAAGCCTACGCGTACTACCTCCATCTTGGGCAAAGCCAACTGGATGACACTCTGTTGTCCGGCGGGACGTTCGGGGGTTACTACTTCAATGGTTCCTTCGTTCCATTGCCACTGCGTACCATTCTCGTTGGTCTGCAGTTTCGGAGCGCTTGACGTACAGGATACGAGCGCTCCAGCCAGGCAGAGACCTGCCATTAAATGCTTAATGTTCATGAATAATTATTTATTAAAGGTTATGGTTGAAAAGTTTTTCATTAATTTTTGGGGCAAAGATAGTACAATTTTATCAATCTCCAATTATCTCAACCACTTTCCTTTAAAAAATATATGATATTTAGGATATTGTTATATAAAAAATCCTTCGCCAGGGCACCGGATAGGTGCGTGCTGGCGAAGGATATACATGAGTAAACGGGTTATTTATTTCTTGAACGCTTCCTGCTTGACGTAGGCCTTGTAGGCCTTGATGGCACCGGGTGTGCCCTCTTCGGCACGGGGCAGGTAGCGGAAGCCGCCTATCTTGCACTCCTCACCCAGGTTGATGACCAGGGCGTGGGGGAAGGTGGCGCGACGCTCCGTACACCAGAAGGTGGATTCCTGCAGGTCGTAGATTTTGTCGGCGCTGTAGTTGCCCCACGAGGTGCTCTCGCTGTCGGCATAGTCGATGGTCCACTTCTGGCGGGGCAGCAGCTTGCCGTCGGCATCAATCAGGTAGAGCTCGGCGATGCTGGCTGCATCCTTGCCGTCGTGTGCGCTGAGGGCTTCGAGGCAGAAGTAGCTGCCCGTGGCGGGAGCGGCGAAGCGGATTTCCTGCCAGCCGTTGCCGTTGGCCAGTTGGCCCTGGCTTACGGGGCGCTCACCCTTCAGGTTGAGCTCCTCGCCCGCCTTGCGGTGGGTCAGCGGTTCTTCAGGGCGCAGCAGGTCGAGCTGAGGCTCCTTTACGCCCTTGACCACAGCCTCTTCCGGACCGAGCAGGTCGAGCACGACGATTTCGTTCTTGCCCTTCTTGAGCCAGCAGCCCGGCATGTAGAGGGTCTGCTGTGGGCCGATGCGCCAGAAGCGACCGATGGCTTTGCCGTTGACCCAGACCATGCCTTTACCCCAGCTCTCCATGTCGAGGAAGACGTCGCCCGTCTCCTTCAGGTCGAACGTGGCGTGGTAGTAGGCGGGGCCGTCCAGTTTTGCGGCACCCTTATTGAAGGCGCGCTTGCTGGCGAAGGCGGCATCGGTGGGGAAGCTAAAGACTTGCCAGTGCTTCAGCTCCTTGCGCTCTGCGTCGGTGCGGAGCTCCACTTTATCTGTGATACCTTTGCGGTCGTGGATGGCGTAGTCGAAGTTCACACGTCCCATGGCCTCCACCAGGATGTCGAGCTGTGTGCCGGCAGCCAGGGCGGGCAGGTTGAGCGTGGTCTGTCCGCGGCGGCGGTCCATGCGGCCCAGCAGCTTGCCGTCAGCATAGATCTGTGTCCAGTCGTGGGCTTCGTCGATGAAGAGCAGCGTGCCTTCAGCCACAGCCTCGGGCAGTGTGGTGCGGTAGAGGATGGTACCCCAGCCTTGGTCAAAGTACTCCATGGGATGGATATCCTCGCTCTCCTGCGGCTTGGGCAGGTTTTCGAAGAGGGGAGCCACCTCGGTGAACTGGATGGGGGCAATCTCAATCAGCGGTTTCGGAGCGGGTACCTCGGGGATGACCTGGCCGGAGTCGGCGTACTGCACGAGAAGCTCGCGCAGCTTATGGTATTTCGGCGTGGCCCAGCCGGCCTCACTGATGGGGGCATCGTAGTCGTAGGAGCTGCACATGGCCGAGTAGGGGGGACAGTTGGCTCCGCCCCAGTGGCCGAAGGTGGTACCTCCGTGGGTCATGTAGAGGGAGAAGGAGATGTTGCGGTCCAGCATGTCGTGGATGCCGTTGACCATGGTCTCTGCATCGCGCGTCTCGTGGCGGCGGCCCCAGTGGTCAAACCAGCCGCTCCAGTACTCACTGCACATGAGCGGGGTCTCGGGGCGTGCTTCACGCAGCGCCTTAAACTGGGCATCGATGTTGGCACCCGTACCGAAGTTGATGGTCCACACCAGGTCATCCAGTCCGTTGAGGTGGAAGGTAGAGGCCCAGTCGCATTGGAAGAGGGGCACGTCAGTGAATCCAGCCTGGCGCACGATGTCGCGCACGTTGGCAATGTACTCCTTATCCACGGCATAGCCGCCGTATTCGTTCTCCACTTGCACCATGATGATGTTACCACCGCGGGTCACCTGCATGTCGGCCAGCTGCTTGCCAATCTCATTCATGAAGATGCGTACGCGCTCCACGAAGTATTCGTCGTTGGTGCGCAGCTTGATGTCCTCCTTCTTCAGGAGCCACCAGGGCAATCCGCCCATCTCCCATTCAGAGCAGACGTAGGGACCGGGGCGCAACATGATGTACATGCCGTGCTTCTGTGCCAGACGGCAGAATTGGGCGATGTCGTTTTGCCCCTTGAAGTCGAACACGCCCGGTTGCTGCTCGTGGATGTTCCAGAAGGCGTAGATACAGATGGTGTTCATACCCAAAGCCTTGCACATCTCGATACGGTGTTCCCAGTATTCGGCAGGAATACGGGTGTAGTGCATCTCAGCGGCTTTGATGAGGAAAGGCTTCCCGTCGAGCAGGAAGGTCTTGTTGCCTACGGTGAACTCATGAGGCTCACCTTTCTGGGTACCGCACCCGGCGATTCCCAGCAGCGAACAGGCCAGCAGGCCAGTCGCAAGGAGATTTTTGATTTTCATGTTTTGGTTCTTACTATGAGGTTATACGGTGCGCAAAGATACTGTTTATTTCCCGTTTCCCCAAATAATGGTTCAAAGTTTTTTATGCCGGCAGCTTTATGTCCTAATTTTTCATAGTTCACTCAGCGCGGGAAATTCTCCGGCCCTGCTCTATCGTAATTCATAGGCTACGCTATTGTAACTAGGGGGTGAACTCGATTTGAACTCGATTTGAACTCGATATGAACTCGATGAAAAATTAGAGATTCATCGACTTCAAATCGAGTTCATATCGACTTTATTACGGAGTTACTTTAGCGTAGGTTTAGCGTTGCTTTAGACCTGCGTTGGAGTGGTGGTGTCCTAATTTTTCTTTTGTTTAGGAAAGATTATTTGTTTGTTATGCGGAAAAGGTGTATTTTTGCCACGCTGTTTGGCCGCTAGCGTGCCGGCAGCATCAAGTTCGGACGATTATGAAGCATATAGAAGAACAACCTAATACCTCTACAGCCGTGCCCGACGTGCTGGCACTGGCCTGTGAACCAATACCCTGCGTGCGGATAGCCTTCATCGGATTGGGCAAGCGGGGCAAGGAGTCCATCCACCACTTCATGCACATGCAGGGGGTGGTCATTCAGGCCGTGTGCGACCTCAACGAGGAGAACCTCCACTTTGCCCGTTGCCTCATGGCCCGTCATGGCAAGGCCTTGCCCTGTGAGTACCGCCGTGCCGACGATTGGCGCGAGGTGTGCCGTCGCGAGGACATCGACCTGGTCTATGTCTGCACCAACCGTGAGCGCCATGCGGAGATAGCGCTCTACGCCATGGCGCAGGGTAAGCATGTGGCCCTGGAGGTGCCGGCGGCCAATACGGTGGCCGACTGCTGGGCATTGGTGGATATGGCTGAGGCCACGCGCCGCCACTGCATGATGCTCGAAAACTGCTGCTACGACTGGTTTGAGCTCACCGTGCTCCACATGATTCAGCAGGGGTTGCTGGGCGAGGTATTCCATGTAGAGGGTAGCTACGTACACGACTTGCGCCATATAGACTTCAATCATCGCCTCTCGTACCATCGCCTCTGGCAGATGGAGGGCAATCCTTATCCCACGCATGGCCTGGGGCCCATCTGTCAGGCGCTCGGCATCCATCGTGGCGACCGCATGGCATGGCTCACCTCCGTCTCGGGTGGTCAGTTCAACTATCCTACGCTCACTCACCCCTTGCAGCCCGAAGCCTTTACGCTGGGTAATATCAATACGACGATTATCAAGACGCAGCGCAACAAGACCATTCTCTTGCAGCACGACATCTCCAGTCCGCGCCCCTACACCCGTCGCTACCTGATTAGCGGCACCGAGGGCTTTGCGCAGAAGGGAGCACCGCATGTGCTGACGCTGGCCTCCCAACCCGATGCCACGGTCGAAGAGCTGATGAAGCGCCACGAGCACCCCTTCGCGAAAGAGATAGGGGAGTTGGCCCGCCGTGTGGGCACTCATGGGGGGATGGATTTCATCATGGATTACCGTCTCATCCATTGCCTGCAGCATGGCCTGCCGCTCGACATGGATGTCTATGATGCTGCCGATTGGTCCTGCATCATCGAGCTTTCGGCCCGTTCGGTTGCCGCCGGCTCACAGCCCGTAGAGATACCCGACTTCACCCGAGGCCGCTGGCAGAAGCTCCAGTCGTGAAAAAATCTCCCTTATCGTGTGATAAAATGGGGACTGTTGAGTCTTATATCGTGAACACATTCCCCAAGAGGGGTATAAAAACATACGATAAAGATGAAAAAGATTTCTGCAATCCTCCTGCTGGTGGTCGCCCTCTGCACCACTTCAGCCACACAAGCACAAGCCCAAAACTACAGCGTGGTGGGCACCGTAGTCGATTCGCTCACCCTCGAAGGCGAACCTTCTGCCACCCTGCGCGTCCTCAAGCAACTGCAACAACAACCTGCTGATACCGTGCCCGTAGCCCTGGGCGTGACCGACATGCAGGGACGATTTAACCTCCCCCTCAAGCGGCAAGGCAGCTACCAGCTGGTAGTCACCTCGGTGGGCCGCACCCCCGTCATTCGCCCCTTTAGCGTGAGTCCGGCATCACCCCGTGCCGACCTGGGAAAGCTGCTTATCAGCGAAGCCTCAGAGATGCTGAAAGGTGTGGAGGTAGTAGCTCAGAAGCCGTTGGTCAAGATGGACGTGGATGAGCTGGCCTACAGTGTGGCCGATGACCCCGACTCCAAGACCAACACCCTGCTCGACATGCTGCGCAAGGTACCCCTGGTCACCGTGGATGGTGAAGACAACATCAAGGTGAACGGCAGCAGCAGTTTTCAGGTCTTTGTCAATGGCAAGCCCAACGCCATGCTCAGTGCCAACCCCTCACAGACCTTCAAGGCCATACCGGCCAGCATGGTGAAATCGGTTTCGGTCATCACCAACCCGGGGGCCAAGTATGATGCCGAGGGCGTGGGCGGCGTGCTCAACATCGTCTTCATCGGTGGCGACCAGAGCATGGAGGGCTACAGCCTCAACCTCACTGCCATGGGTGGCACACGCCAGCAGGGCGGAGGCTTCTACGCCATGGTGCAGAAGGGGAAGCTTACCCTCTCCAGCAGCTTCTTCGGCGTTCACGCAGGCATCAAGGATTGCGAAAACGAGACGCTGCAGGAGCGTGCCGACGGGAGTGGCATCAGCAGTGAGGGCGTGGCCACGGCCCACGTGCAGGCCCTGTTCGGCAACTTCGACCTCAGCTACGAGATGGATACGCTCAATACGCTCAGCGCCTCGGTGAACATCACCAACATGCCGCAGCAGACCCGTGGATGGTCAGCCACCCGCTACCTCCAACCCGGCGGAAGCCCTGCTTTCGGCTACGACACGCGCCTCAACAACCATGCCTACAACACGGCCATCAACGGCAGCCTGGACTATCGCCACACCTTTGCCGACAACAAGGCCCACACGCTCGACCTGGCCTATCGCATCAGCACACAGCCCCGCAAGAACCGCAACGCCAGCCTCTTCAGCATCGACGGCAGTGCAGAGGCAGCCCATGAGGCCGGATTCGAGGACTGGCTCAACACCGACCGCAACAACCTGCAGGAGCACACCTTCCAGGCCGACTATGCCCACCCCTTGGGCAAGGGACAGACGCTGGAGACGGGTGCGAAGTACATCCTGCGCCGAGGCACCAGTAAGGTGCTCTACGGCGAAGCCTTGACTCCGGAGCTGGACTACCGCCACGAGAGCAATATCGCCGCCCTCTATGGCAGCTACGCCCTGCAACACAAGGCCTTCGGACTGAAAGCCGGCCTGCGCTACGAATACACCGACCAGCAGGTGAACTACTTCAAGGGCGATGGCGAGGACTTCGGCCTCAACTACGACAACCTCGTTCCCTCACTCTCGCTGAGCTATACCCCGGCCATGGGGCAACAGCTGGGTGCCGGCTACAACATGCGCATCTCGCGCCCGGGCATCGGCTACCTCAACCCCTTCGTCAACGACCAGGACCCCACCCACATCACCTATGGTAACCCGGGCCTCTCGGCTGAGAAGGCACACAACCTCAACATGAGCTACAACCTCTTTACGAGCGTGGTGATGCTCAACGCCACCCTGCGCCACTCCTTCCAGAACAACAGCATCGAGGAACTGACCCGCAAAGAGGCCGATGGCGTGCTCTACACCACCTACGGCAACGTGGGCAAGCGTCGCAGCACCGAGCTGAACCTCTTCATCAACTTCAACCTGAGTCCAAAGACGCGCCTCACGCTCAACTCGGCCACGAGCTACGTCCACCTGCAATCCGCCTCCACGGGCTACCGTAACCACGGTTGGCAGCAGAGCGGCATGGCCTCGTTGCAACACACCATCCCCTGGAACCTGCGCTTCAGCGGCACCTATATGGTCAACAGCCGCACCCTCAACCTGCAAGGCCAGAGCTCGGGCATGACTATGCACATCTTCAGTCTGACCAAGCCTTTCCTCAAGGAAGAGCGCTTGAACGTGAGTATCGTGGCCGTCAACCCCTTCTGCAAAGACCTGAAGATAGAGAATATCACGCGTGGAGCCGACTTCACCAACTCGGTAACCACCCATGTGCCCATCCGCAGCTTCACGCTGAGCGTCAGCCTCCGCCTCGGCAACCTCAAGCCCAAGCAGCGCGTCGCCAAGGCCGGCAACGACGACCTCATCGACCGTCGCGACCAAAACAGCGAGATGAACGGCATGATGATACAGGGCAACTGATTGCAATAAATAACCATCATTATTTAGCCGTAACCCCTAAAAAAAAGGAGTTGCGGCTAAAATATTATTGCAGGAATGTGACGATGGATGCCCTATCACTTAATGGAGTGTGATACCGACTGCTTCCAGCTCTTGTCGAGCGTATTCAGCTCATCTTCACGGTCATAGAATCTCATGTGATGCGTCTTTAATCGTCGTTAAATTAATGGCCATTAAATTAATGGCCGTTACAAAGATAAGAATAAAGATGCTTCCGTGCAAGCATTTCATGAAAATAAAAAAAGCAGAGATGATTGCTCACCTCTGCTTCTCTTTATACCTATTATATATAATAAGGGAAATACTTATTTCTTGCGGTTACCGTAGCGGCTCATGAACTTATCTACGCGACCGGCGGTGTCAACAAGCTTCGACTTACCTGTGTAGAAGGGGTGTGAAGTGTTAGAGATTTCCAGCTTTACCAGGGGGTAAGTTTCGCCTTCGAACTCAATCGTCTCTTTGGTGGCTACAGTTGAACGTGACAGGAACATATCGCCGTTAGACATGTCTTTGAATACTACGGGGCGATAATTCTCGGGATGAATACCTTTTTTCATTGTTATGTTTCTTTTAATTTATTATTCTACTTTTGTTTTGATAACTATTTGGTAAAAACGTGTAATGGTCATTTTTCGAGCGGCAAAGGTAATACTTTTCTGTGAAACAAAAAAATGTTGGCCAAAAAATTATTGGAAAACATCAATTTTGGCCGATTTTGAGGGGTGGTGATGGAGACTACACCCGACGATTGCAGCGGGACGTGAAGGGGATGAAAGTGCTATATGGGGTTGCCAATATGGGCCGATAAAGCCCCTCCAGGTGCAAATGATGCTTGATTTACGTCAAAAGTGCAAAAAGAAACGGCGTAACGGTTGGCAAGTTTGCGCAAAAATGGTTACTTTTGCAGCAGAATTTGATTCACTAACAAATAAAACTTTAAACAAATGGTTAATTACAAGGAATTAGGTCTGGTAAACACCAAGGAAATGTTTGCCAAGGCTATCAAGGGTGGTTACGCTATCCCCGCTTTCAACTTCAATAACATGGAGCAGCTCCAGGCTATCGTTAAGGCCGCTGTTGAGACCAAGTCTCCGGTTATCCTGCAGGTATCTAAGGGTGCCCGTAACTACGCTAACCAGACTCTGCTTCGCTACATGGCTGAAGGTGCCGTTGAGTACGCTAAGGAGCTGGGTTGCAACCATCCCGAAATCGTGCTTCACCTCGACCACGGTGACAGCTTCGAGCTCTGCAAGTCATGCGTTGACATGGGCTTCTCTTCTGTCATGATCGACGGTTCTCACCTCCCCTACGAGGAGAACGTTGCCCTGACGAAGAAGGTGGTTGACTATGCTCACCAGTATGGTGTAACCGTTGAAGGCGAACTCGGTGTATTGGCTGGCGTTGAAGACGAGGTTTGCGCTGAGCACCACACTTATACGAACCCCGAAGAGGTTATCGACTTCGCTACCCGCACGGGCTGCGACTCACTGGCTATCTCCATCGGTACTTCTCACGGTGCTTACAAGTTCAAGCCCGAACAGTGCCACGTTGACCCCGCTACGGGCCGTCTCGTTCCTCCTCCCTTGGCTTTCGAAGTACTCGACGGCGTTATGGAGAAGCTGCCCGGATTCCCCATCGTACTGCACGGCTCTTCTTCTGTTCCCCAGGAAGAGGTGGAGACCATCAACAAGTACGGCGGCAAGCTGGAAGCTGCTATCGGTATCCCCGAAGAGGAGCTGCGTAAGGCTGCCAAGAGCGCTGTCTGCAAGATCAACATCGACTCTGACTCTCGTCTGGCCATGACTGCTGCCATCCGTGAGGTCTTCGCTACGAAGCCCGCTGAGTTCGACCCCCGCAAGTACCTGGGTCCCGCTCGCGACAACATGGAGAAGCTCTACAAGCACAAAATCATCAACGTGCTTGGTTCTGACAACAAGCTGGCTCAGCTGGATTAATCCTGCTCCGCTCAGAAACAATTAATTCCATAAGCAATAATCCCCGCAAGGTTCTCAAGCCCTGCGGGGATTTTTTTGCACTTTTTATTTTTGCGCCTTTCCTTTAGGCGTTCGTTCCAGCGGCTGGCTTACTTCTCGTCGCTCTTGCGGATGGCCACACGGCGTATCTTACCGCTGATGGTCTTGGGCAGTTCATCCACAAACTCGATGACGCGTGGGTACTTGTAGGGGGCAGTGATACGCTTTACGTGGTTCTGCAGCTCCTTGATGAGCGCCTCGCCGGCCTGCTCCTTGTAGGCCTTGCTCAGTACAATGGTGGCCTTCACCACCTGACCGCGTATCTCGTCAGGTACACCGGTGATGGCGCACTCCACCACGGCAGGGTGGGTCATCAGCGCGCTCTCCACCTCGAAGGGGCCGATGCGGTAACCCGAACTCTTGATGACGTCGTCGGCACGGCCTACGAACCAGAGGTAGCCGTCCTCATCCTTCCAGGCCACGTCGCCCGTGTAGTAGATGTCGTCGTGCCACGCCTCGCGGGTGCGTTCAGTATCGCGGTAGTACTCCTTGAAGAGACCCAGTGGCTTGCCTCGGTGGGTGCGGATGACGATTTGTCCCTGCTCACCGGCCTCTACCGAGCGGCCGTCGGCATCAATCAGATCGACATCATACTGAGGGTTGGGTAATCCCATGCTGCCCGGCTTGGGAGTCATCCAGGGCATGGTGGCCACGGTCAGCGTGGTCTCCGTCTGTCCGAAGCCCTCCATAAGGCGGATACCTGTGAGCTGCTTGAAGGTGTCGAACACGGCGGGGTTGAGTGCCTCGCCGGCGATGGTGCAGTACTCCAGGTGGCTCAGGTCATACTTCGTCAGGTCCTCGTGGATGAGGAAGCGGAAGATGGTGGGCGGTGCACAGAGCGAGGTGATGTGGTAGTCCTGAATCTTCTGCAGGATGTCGGCGGGGGTGAACTTCTCGTGGTCATAGACGAAGATGTTGGCTCCGGCGAACCATTGTCCGTAGAGCTTGCCCCATACGGCCTTTCCCCAGCCCGTGTCGGCAATGGTGAGGTGCAGGCTGCCCGGGTGCAGGTTATGCCAGATGGCTCCCGTCACGATGTGGCCCAGGGGGTAGGTGAAGTCGTGGGCCACCATCTTGGGCTCGCCTGTGGTGCCGCTGGTGAAGTACATCAGCATGATGTCGTCGTTGCTGTTCTTCTCGGCGGGGCGCACGAAGGGGGCCGCCTCACGGATGCCCTGCTGGAAGTCGAGGAAACCCTCGGGCACTTCGGGGCCTACGCTCACCACCTGCTTCACGCTGGGTGAGGCAGGGAGTGCTTCGCGGATGTGGTCGGTGATGACTGTCTCGCCGGCGCAGACTATCATCTTGATGTCGGCAGCATTGGCCCGATAGACAATGTCCTTCTTGGTGAGCAGGTGAGTGGCAGGGATGACTACGGCACCCAGTTTGTGGAGTGCCAGGATGGAGAACCAGAACTCGATGCGCCGCTTCAGGATGAGCATCACCATGTCGCCGTGGCCAATGCCCAGCTGCTGGAAGTAGGAGGCCGTCTGGTCGCTGTAGCGCTTCATGTCGGCAAAAGTGTATTGGCGGTGCTCACCCTTGTCGTTGGTCCAGAGCAGGGCCGGTTTGTCAGGCTCCTGGGCGGCCCAGCCATCCACAACGTCGTAGGCGAAGTTGAACTGCTCGGGCACGCGAATCTCCAGGTTGCGTATAAAGTCCTCTTGTGAGGAGAAGGTGGTTTGCTTTAGATATTGATTCAGCATCAGCGTTTTTAGTGATTAGTGAGTAGTGATTAATGATTAGGGGTTACATGATGATGGCCAGGAACTTGACGGTGCGCTGGTCGAGGGCCTTCATGCCGTGGGGCAGGGTGGAGTCGAAGTAGATGCTGTCGCCCTGGTTGAGGGTAAGCTCCTTACCGCCGATGCTGAGTAGCATACGGCCTTCAAGCACGAGGTTGAACTCCTGTCTGGCGTGGGTATTGAAGTGCATGGGCTCATTTTCAGGCTTGGGCTCTACGGTTACGATAAAGGGGTCGGCGGTGCGGTCCTTGAATCCGGCGGCCAGCGACTGGTAGCGGTACGCTTTGGTGCGTTCGATGCTTACTCCCTTGCCGGCACGGGTCAGGAAGTAGGTGCTCATCTTGGGCTCTTCGCCAAACATCAGTGCGTCGAGGGCTACGCCGCAGTGGCGTGCCACCTTCTGTAGCAGGCTGACGGATATGTCGTGTTCGCCGCTTTCGGCTTGGGTCAGTTCGTCGGCGTTGAGCTGGCAGTTGGCGGCCATCTCCTCCACCGAGAGGTCGAGTACGTCGCGCAGTCCGCGCAGACGCTCTGCAATTTGTCTGATTTGTTCGTCCATTGTTATTTAGTGATTAATGTTTAGTGATTAGTGATTATATGGCACGCAGATGACGCAGATTATAAGGATTCTCGCAGATTGATTTTTTTATTATTTAATCTGTGGTCATCTGTTGCATCTGTGTAATCTGTATGCCATTCGCTCAGCAGCTGGCTTTGATGGCTTTGATCAGGGCGCTGCTGAAGCCTTCGTGCTCCAGGGTGTTGATGCCCTTGATGGTGATTCCGCCCGGGGTGCAGACCTTGTCTATCTCTACCGAGGGGTGGGTGTCGTTCTGCAGGATAAGCTCGGCAGCTCCCTTCATCGACTGGGCCACCATCTTCATGCCGTCCTTGGGGTAGATGCCCAGTTCGATGCCGGCCTGCATGGCGGCCTGGATATACTTCAGGGCATAGGCAATGCCACAGGAGGTCATGGCCGTGGCGGCGGCTATTTTTGACTCGGGTATCAGCATGGCCTGCCCCATCGTCTGGAATATCTTGAGTAGCTGTTGTTCATCCTCTTCATCGGCTCCTTGGCTGGCCATGAGGGTCATGCTCTCGCCCAGGCTGATGGCCGTGTTGGGCACAAGGCGGAAGAGCGCCTTCTGGTGGAGGCCCGTCAGCTCATCCAGTTGGGCCAGGGTGATGCCTGCGGCCACTGAGATGACAATCTGTTTCTCTTCGCCCCAGGGAATCTCCCGGCAGACTGGCTCCATGAGCCAGGGCTTCACGGCCAGGATGATGATGTCGGCATCCATAGCGGCCTCCCGGTTGTCGGTGGTGATATTGATTTCGGAGAATTGCTCCTTCAGTGCTTCGAGCTTGGGCATGGAGGGGTTCGACACCCAGATTTCATCTGCTGTGAAGGGACTTTGCGGGCCACACAGTCCGCGTGCGATGGCGCCACCCATGTTTCCGGCACCTATGATAGCTACTTTCATTGTTGTTCTAGTGATTAGTGATTAGTGGTTAGTGATTAATGATTAGTGATTATATTTTGCGGTGCAAAAGTACGTGATTTTTTCCATATATTGTGAAGAAACCACAGATTTTCGCAGATAGTACCGATTACCCACTAATCATTTATCACTAATCACTAATCACTATTTAACTAATCACTATTTCAGCTTTTCGTCGAAGAAGCGGAGGACTTCCTGCTGCATGGTGCGGTTGAAGAAGTGCTTTTCGTCCCAGAGGCGGGTGGTGAGCTGCTGCTCGGCACCTTGGCTTCGCCATACTTCGTGCAGGTGGGTGTAGGCTGCCTCTACGCCTGCCACGGGGAAGAGCTTGTCGCGCGTGCCATTGAAGAAGAGGGCCGGCTTGGGGCAGGCCAGGGCAGCCACGTGGGGGTAATCCATGTAGCGGCGCAGGGTGGGGATGAGCATGGAGAAGGCTGATCCTCCCTTGTTCTGGTTGTTGGTGAGCGTCATCAGCTCATCGGTGGTATTGAGCCAGCTGACGGCTGCCGAGCAGCTTACCACGTCGCTCCACGCTGCCAGCATCCAGGCGCGATAGGCTCCCATCGAGAAGCCCAGGCAGCCGATGCGTTTGGAATCGACCATGGGGAGCGAGGCTAGCAG
Organism: Bacteroides sp.; assembly: GCA_051878755.1. Taxonomy (GTDB): domain Bacteria; phylum Bacteroidota; class Bacteroidia; order Bacteroidales; family Bacteroidaceae; genus Bacteroides. Next base: position 17,727 of record JBJEKS010000246.1, read on the forward strand.
CTCGGCGCTCCGCAGGTCGTCGGCGTGGATGACGGAGGGCCAGGAGCTGCCCATCTGCATCAGGTTGGAGGCCAGGGCCTGCTGAACGTCGTAGTCGGGTCCCTCCTGACAGCCGCGTTCGCCCCAGAAGAGGGCATCTACGCTCAGCACCACATAGCCCCGTGCGGCCAGCGAGTCGCCCACAAAGCTACCGTCGTAGCAGCGTGTGGTCCACTCTTCGGCATCTTGCTGCACCTCGGCACTTACGCCGAAGGGGCGTACCATCTTCTCCTTGCCGATGGTGAAGTGGGCCCCATGGTCGTGGAGCAGCAGCACGGCAGGAAAGGGGCCCGGCCCCTCGGGCACGAGCAGGTAGGCCGGCACGCGACTCCATGCCGAAACGTTGAAGGTGATGCGGCGTGCCTCGTAGCGGCCGTTGCCGGAGCTTTGCTGGCCGTTGCCGGAGGTTGGCTGGTCGCAGGGAAGGGCCTGGCGTGGTTCGGTGGCCTCCACTTGCAGTTGCCAGTCGGTGGGTGGGGGAGGGAGGAGTTGCAGGCAGTCGGTGAGGAGTTGCCGTCCTTCGGAGCGCCACTGATTGAAGTCGGTGGTGGTGCTTCGTCCCCAGGCCATGGGGAAGGTGAGCTGCTGCTTCAGCTGTTCGTAGAATCGGGGCATACGGCGCGTTATCTCGTAGGGAGGGGTGGCGGCGGTGTCGGCCAGGATTGCTGTGGTGGTGGACTTGGTGGGGACGGTGTGTTGTGCCCGGAGCGGAGCTATGGCGAGCAGAGCACTGAGGAGTAGCAACGAGCGTTTCGCAAGGAACAAAAATGGTTTCGACATATATATAAATAGGTATATGGAGTAAATCTCCTGCAAATTTAGCGCAAAAAACAATAATTCCACATTTTTTGGCGGATAATCTACACTCGCCTCTTTCAAAACGCCTACATTTGTGCCCAGTAAATCTACGTTTAATCCTAAGAATCATGACCATTATGACATCGAATACATTTTCATCTCTGCGCAGCTTACGCGAAATCCATAACATCTGTGGCTGTTACGTCATCTTTCTGCTGATGCTGGGGGTGGTGGCCTGCAGCTCCTCCTCGCCCGCTCAGGCCGATGAGCCTGAATGGCCTGCCGGAGAGACGAAGCCTCAGCATACGTTGCCCTCCGCATTGCCTGGTCAGCCCGTGGGCTTTGCCTGCCTCACGGCTGCTCCCACGGGTGGGGCGGGTGGAGAGAGCGTGGTGGTGACCACGGCCGCTGAACTGGCTTCAGCCCTGAAGCGTACCGAACCCCTTGTCATCTACCTGCAAGGGGAGATTACCTTCACCGACATCCTCTCCGTGAAGGCCACCGACAAGACCCTGCTCGGATTGAGTGGCTCGCGGCTGCTCAGTCAGCAGCGCGATGCGGCCACTTCGGGCATCCTCCAATTCAAGGAGGGCTCCACCAACCTGATTCTGCGCAACCTCACCTTCGAGAGTGCCGGAGCCTACGACTGCGATGGCCGCGACAACCTCTGCATCGATGGCACCACGCGCATCTGGGTCGATCATTGCGACTTCCAGGATGGTGTGGATGGCAACTTCGACTGCAAGAACGCTTCCGACGAAATCACCATCTCCTACTGCCGTTTTCGCTACCTCAAGGCCCCACTTGCCGGAGGTTCGGGTGGCTCGCCCGACCACCGCTTCAGCAATCTCTGGGGCTCAAGCGACTCGCAGACGCAGGACCGTGGGCATCTGCGCACCACCTTCCTGGGTTGTTGGTGGGACGAGGGTTGCCGTGCCCGTATGCCCCGCGTGCGCTTCGCTCAGGTACACATCGTGGAGTGCCTCTACAGCAGCTCCGTCGCAAGCCGTTGTGTTGAGTTAGGCTATGAGGCCAACGTGCGTGTGGAGCGCTCGGTGTTTCGCAATATCAAGGAAATCTATAAAGACCATCTCGGTGCCGACTCCGACCATCAGGGAGTGATTACGCTGACCGACTGCCTCTACCTCGGTTCCACGGCTGCCGCATCGCTCGGTACTGCCTTCACGCCGCCCTACACGCTCGAGCCCCTCAGCGTAGGCGAGGTAGAGGCCAAGGTTCGTGCCGAAGCCGGTGCCACATTGACCATTCAGTAAACAACTCATAGGCATCATACGCTTCATTTCTGAACAGTTAAACATCCACGGCTGGAGAGTTAACTGTTCAGCCGTGGATGTTTAACTGTTCAGCGCTGGAGAGTTAACTCTCCAGGATGCCTCTATTTCGTGTATGCTTGTTCATGCACACCGGCTACGGCGCGGCCGCTGGGGTCGTTCTTGCCTTGGAACGAGGCATCCCAGGCCAGGGCCTCGGCGGTGGAGCAGGCCACGCTCGGCACGCTCGGTACACTCCGTGCTGCACTCTCGCTGGGGAAGTGCTCCTCGAAGATGCTGCGGTAGTAGTACTCCTCCTTGTTCATCGGCGGGTTGATGGGGAAGCGCTCGGCGGCATGAGCCATCTGTTCGTCGGTGACGGCTGCAGCGGTCATCGCCTTCAGGGTGTCAATCCACGAGTAGCCTACGCCGTCGCTGAACTGCTCCTTCTGACGCCAAGCCACGCTCTGGGGCAGCATGTCGCTGAAGGCCTCGCGCACCACCTTCTTCTCTATCTCACGTCCCGGACACATCTTCGTGGCGGGGTTGATGCGCATGGCCACATCGAGGAACTCCTTGTCGAGGAAGGGGACACGGCCCTCTACACCCCAAGCCGAAAGGCTCTTGTTGGCACGCAGACAGTCGTAGAGGTGCAGCTTGCTGAGCTTGCGCACCGTCTCTTCGTGGAAGGCCTGAGGGGTGGGGGCTTTGTGGAAGTAGAGGTAGCCGCCGAACACCTCGTCGGCACCCTCGCCGCTGAGCACCATCTTGATGCCCATCGACTTGATGACACGGGCCAGCAGGTACATCGGCGTGGAGGCACGCACGGTGGTGACGTCATAGGTCTCAATGAAGTAGATGACGTCGCGTATGGCATCGAGGCCCTCCTGGATGGTGTAGTTGATTTCGTGGTGCACAGTGCCGATGTAGTCAGCCACCTCGCGCGCCTTGATGAGGTCGGGGGCACCCTTCAGTCCCACGGCAAACGAGTGGAGCTGCGGCCACCAGGCATCGCTCTGTCCACCTGTCTCGATACGCTTGGCGGCAAACTTCTTGGCAATGGCTGAGATGACCGATGAGTCGAGTCCGCCGGAGAGCAGCACGCCGTAGGGCACGTCGCTCATCAGCTGGCGCTGTACAGCCGCTTCGAGGGCATCATGCACCGCCTTGACCTGTGCCTGATGAGCTACGGGATTCTCCGTGGTGGCAGCGTGGCTACGCTCTGCAGCAGGGGTGTAGTTGTCCTTCACGGCCTCATAGTTCATCCAGTCGCGTGTGTACCAGCGGGTCATCTTTCCCTCGCGGCTCCAGTAGTAGTGGCCGGGCAGGAAGGGCTCGTACTCGTCGCAGAATCCCTCGAGAGCTTTAAGCTCACTACCGAAATAGACACGTCCCTCCTTGTCGCGACCGAGGTAGAGGGGGATGACGCCGATGGGGTCGCGGGCAATGAGGAACTCGTCGCGCTCCTCGTCGTAGAGAGCAAAGGCGAAGATGCCGCTCAGCTCTTCGAGGAAGTGGATACCCTTCTCGCGGTAGAGGGGGAGGATGACTTCGCAGTCGCTACCCGTCTGGAAATCGTAGCGACCGGCATAGCGGGCACGGATGTCGCGGTGGTTGTAGATTTCGCCGTTCACGGCCAGCACCTGCTTGCGGTCGGGCGAGAAGAGGGGTTGCCCACCCGACTGGGGGTCAACGATGGAGAGACGTTCGTGAGCCAGGATGGCTGAGCCGCCTTCGTAGATACCGCTCCAGTCAGGTCCGCGGTGACGTATCTTTTGGGCCATCTTCAGGGCCTTCTTTCTTAACTCAGGGGTTTGTTCTTTGATGTTGAATATTCCTGCTATTCCGCACATATTGCTTTAAGTTTATAAGTTTATAAGTTTCCTACGAAAGGAATTGGTCAATCTCCTGCGCTATCTTTCTGCCGTGGGCCAGGGCACGCACTACGAGGCTGGCACCGTTGGCGGCATCGCCGGCTACGAAGACATTCTCGGGGAACTTCGGCTGCTCGGGCTTCAGGAAGCCCATGGCCAGGAGCACCATGTCGGCCTCGATAAGCTCCTTCTTGCCCGTGGGCTTCATCACGGGGCGGCCTCCGTCGGGATTGGGGAGCCACTCCACCTCTTCCACCTCAACGCCACAGACCTTGCCGTTCTTGCCGATGAAGCGGTTGGAGGTGAGGCACCAGCGTCGGGTACAACCCTCCTCATGACTGGAAGTGGTCTTCATCACCACGGGCCATTGCGGCCAGGGCGTGGCTGGGTTGTGCCCTACAGGCGGTTGAGGCATGATTTCAATCTGCGTTACGCTGACGGCACCTTGGCGGATGCTCGTGCCGATGCAGTCGCTACCCGTGTCGCCACCGCCGATGACCAGCACCTTCTTCCCCTTGGCGTTGACCAGCTCCTCTTTCGGGAAGCTCTCGCCATCGAGGATGCGGTTCTGCTGCGAAAGCATCTCCAAGGCGAAGTGTACCCCCTTGAGGTCGCGTCCAGGGATGGTGAGGTTGCGAGCCGTCGGTGTACCGGTGCAGATGGCGTAGGCATCAAAGCCCTTCGGCAACTGTTGCACATTCACGGTAACGCCCATCTCGAAGTGAATCCCTTCGGCTTCGAGCACCTTCATGCGGCGGTCGATGACGCTCTTGTCGAGCTTGAAGTTGGGGATGCCGTAGCGCAGCAATCCGCCCGGATGAGGCTTGCTGTCGAAGATGGTCACCTCATAGCCCTTAGCGTTGAGGCGCACGGCGGTGCTCAGTCCTGCAGGACCGGCCCCGATGATGGCTATGCGCTTGCCGTTGCGCTCCGGCTGGCAGGGCACTACATACCCTTCACGGAAAGCAGCCTCGGCGATGGCTGCCTCATTCTCACGGATGGTGACAGGCTCATCGCACGAGAGCTTCAGCACGCACGATTTCTCGCACAATGCAGGACAGATGCGTCCCGTAAATTCAGGAAAATCATTGGTCTGCGTCAAGATACGGTAAGCCTGTTGCCAGCGCCCCTTGAAGAGAGCATCCTGGAACTCCGGGTCTTTGTTGCCCAGCGGACAGGCCCAGTGGCAGAAAGGTACACCACAATCCATGCAGCGCGAGGCTTGCAGCTTGCGGTCGTGACTGTTGAGGGTTTGCTCCACCTGCGTGAAGTCGGTGATACGTTCGTGTATCGGACGGTAACCCGCCTCCTGGCGGGAGATATGGAGAAATGCTTTTGGATCGCCCATAATCAATCTTTATTTAATAGAGACCCTCCCTCCCATAGAGGGAGGGGGAAAGTCAAGTTAGTATTTATTTCTTTCAAGTCTCCCCTTTAAGGGGAGATTTAGAGGGGTTGCTTAATAGTCGCGTTGCATATCCGCAATCTTCTGTTGCAGCTTGCGCATCTGCTCTTCCTGGAGTACCTTCTTGTACTCGATGGGTACAATCTGGATGAACTCCTCTACGTAGTGGTTCCAGTCGTCGAGCATGGTGCGGGCCAGCTTGGAGCCGGTGTAGAGGTAGTGCTGTCGGATAAGCTCGTGCAGCTCCTTGCGATAGGAGGCTTCCTCGATGAGGCTCAGCTCCACCATCTCCATGTTGCAGAAGTAGTCGAAGTTGCCCTCGCGGTTCCATACGTAGGCCACACCGCCACTCATACCAGCAGCGAAGTTGCGCCCTGTCTCGCCGAGCACTACCACGCGGCCACCAGTCATGTACTCGCAGCAGTGGTCGCCCACGCCCTCGACTACCGCAATGGCACCCGAGTTGCGCACGGCAAAGCGCTCGCCCACACGGCCGTTGATATAAACCTCGCCCGAAGTGGCACCATAGAGCAGCGTGTTGCCGGCAATGGTGTTCTTCTCCGCCTCGAAGTTGCTCCGTACGGGAGGCATCACGGCGATGCGTCCACCGCTCAACCCCTTGCCCAGGTAGTCGTTCGCCTCACCCTCCAGCTTGAAGTTGATGCCAGGCATCAGGAAGGCACCGAAGCTCTGACCTGCTGAGCCTTTGAACTTCACGTTTAGCGTCTGCTCAGGCAATCCCTTCGCACCATACTTGGTGGCCACAGCCCCTGAGAGCATGGCGCCTACGGCACGGTCGGTGTTGGCAATGGTATATTCCAGTGACATCTCGCGTTGATGCTCCAGCGTATCGGCTGCTGCACGCAGTATCTCCACATCCTTCACCGTGTCGATGCCATGCTGCTGGTCGATGACGTGATGGATGGCGGCTCCGTTGTCGATGCGGGTCAGCAATCGGCTGAAGTTAATCAGTTCATGTTTCTTCACGCCGTCGTCAGCCTTGCGGATGATGAGGTCGGTGCGGCCGATGATCTCGTCCATGCTCTTGGCACCGATTTCGGCCAGGTATTCACGTACCTCCTGAGCCAGGAAGGTGAAGTAGTTGACGAGGTATTCGCTCCGGCCGAGGAAGCGCTTGCGCAGTTCAGCATTCTGTGTGGCCACACCCACGGGGCAGGTGTTTTGGTTACATTTGCGCATCATCACGCAGCCCAGTACAATCAGGGCGGCGGTGGCAAAACCATACTCCTCAGCACCAAGCATAGCCATGAGCACCACATCGCGACCCGTCTTGAGCTGACCATCAACCTGCAGCATCACCTGTCCGCGGAGGCCGTTGAGCACAAGTGTCTGCTGCGTTTCGCTCAGTCCTATCTCAGGCGAGATGCCCGCATAGCGGATGGAGCTGGCCGGCGAGGCACCTGTACCACCTTCTGCACCCGAGATGACGATGAGGTCGGCCTTCGCCTTGGCCACACCGGCAGCAATGGTACCCACACCGCTCTCGGCCACCAGCTTCACACTGATTTTAGCGCGGGGGTTGACATTCTTCAGGTCGAAGATGAGCTGAGCCAGGTCCTCGATGGAGTAGATGTCGTGGTGGGGCGGGGGAGAGATAAGCGAGATGCCCGGTATCGAGTGACGCGTGCGGGCAATCACTTGATCAACCTTGAAGCCTGGCAGCTGTCCACCTTCACCCGGCTTGGCACCTTGGGCTATCTTAATCTGTATTTCGTCGGCATTCACCAGGTACTCCGTCGTCACACCGAAGCGTCCACTGGCCACCTGCTTGATGGCGCTGCGCATCGGGGTGTTGAAGCGGGCACTATCCTCACCGCCCTCACCTGTGTTGCTGCGTCCATGCAGCTGGTTCATGGCGATGGCAATGGCTTCGTGAGCCTCCTGGCTGATGGCACCAAACGACATGGCTCCCGTCACGAAGCGGCGCACGATACTTTCTACGGGCTCTACCTCATCAATGGAGATGGGGTTGTGCTTGAAATCGAGGAAGTCGCGCAGGAAGATGGGTTTCTCCTTGCTATCCACCAGGTGAGTGAACTCCTTAAACTTCTTGTAGCTGCCCAGACGTGTAGCCAGCTGCAGCGTACTGATGGTCTCGGGGTTCCAAGCGTGGGCTTCACCATCCTTGCGGAAGGCGTAGAGGCCGCGGTTGGGCAGCAGCGGCATCTCCTGGTCGATGGAACTCCCTGTCCCTTCAGCCTGTTGGTGCTGCTCCTTGCGGAAAGCCTCCAGCCCCTCGTCGTGGAAGGCGATGGCATCGCGGGCCACCTCTTCAAGGCGAATACCGCCGATGGAGGAGCGCAAACCACCGAAGTAGGCGTTGCTCAACTCCTCGCTCAGACCTACGGCCTCGAAGATTTTCGCACCGCGGTAGGAGCGGATGGTACTGATACCCATCTTACTCATTATCTTGAAGAGGCCCTTGCAGATGGCCTTGATGTAATTCTTTTCGGCCGTGGCATAGTCGAGCTGAATCTCGCTTCGGGCCACCAGTTTGTCGAGCACGGCAAAGGCCATGTAGGGACAGAGGGCGCTGGCACCGAAGCCCAGCAGCAGGGCGGCGTGCATCACCTCGCGGATTTCACCACTCTCTACGACGAGTGCGGTCTGAACGCGCTTGCCCACCGAGATGAGGTGGTGGTGAACGGCGCTCACAGCCAGCAGCGAGGGAATGGCCGCATGATCAGTGTCAATGTCACGGTCGGAGAGGACGATGTAGTTTACTCCTTCGTTCACTGATTCTTCCGCTTTGCGGCAGAGTTCGCTCAGGGCCTCCTGCAGGGCTGCCCGTCCGCGCGAAGCTTCGAAGAGCATAGGCAGCTTCACTGTCTTGAAGCCCTTGTAGCGGATGTTACAGAGTAGGTCGAGTTGGGTATTGGTTAGGATGGGGTGGTTGAGGCGCACCATCTTGCAGTGGCTCTCGTTGGGCGTGAGGATGTTCATACCCACGGCACCGATGTACTCGGTGAGCGACATCACCAGCTCCTCGCGGATGGGGTCGATGGGTGGGTTGGTGACCTGGGCAAACTGCTGACGGAAGTAGTTGAAGAGCAGTTGCGGTTTGTCGCTCAGCACAGCCAGCGGCGTATCGTTACCCATGGCGCTGATAGGCTCGGCACCGTTTTGTGCCATGGGGGTGATGATTTTTTCTACATCCTCCTTGGTGTAGCCGAAGCTGCGGAGGTTGGCTTCGTAGTGGGGTACGCTGTGGGCCACCTTGCGGCCGCTCTTCAGTTCATCCAGCTCAATGCGGTTGGCGGCCAGCCACGAACGGTAGGGCTTGGCATCGGCCAACTGGCGTTTCAGCTCACCATCGTAGTAAATCTTACCCTCCTGGGTATCTACGAGCAAAATCTTACCCGGTTGCAGCCGTCCTTTCTCCTTGATGTCGGCCGGCTCGAAGTCCATGACACCCACTTCGCTGGCCACCACCATCGTATCGTTCTTCGTGATGAGGTAACGGGCAGGGCGCAGGCCATTACGGTCGAGCATACCGCCGGCAAAGCGGCCATCGCTGAAGAGTAGGGCGGCAGGTCCGTCCCATGGCTCCATCAGGATGGAGTGGTATTCGTAGAAGGCTTTCAGTTCCTCGCTGATGGGGTTCTTCTCGTTGAATGATTCCGGTACGAGCATGGCCATGGCATGGGGCAGGCTGAGGCCTGACATGACGAGAAACTCCAGCACATTGTCAAGCGAGGCACTGTCGCTCATGCCCGGCTGCACGATGGGACGCAGCTCCTTGATGTCGCCCAGGGTGGGGGTGGAGAGCACGCTCTCACGCGCTTCCATCCAGCCTCGGTTGCCACGGATGGTGTTGATTTCGCCGTTGTGGGCCAGTAGCCGGAAGGGCTGTGCCAATCCCCAGGTGGGGAAGGTGTTGGTGGAGAAACGGCTGTGCACCAGGGCCAGGCCGCTGGTGAAGTAGCTGTTGGTCAGGTCGGGGAAGTAGCTACGCAGCTGCATCGACGAGAGCATACCTTTATATATAATGTTCTTCGTGGAGAGTGACACCACGTAGAAGTCATTGCGTGTGGGGATAGAGGAGCGGCGCACCTTGTTCTCGATGCGCTTGCGGATAAGGTAGAGCTTGCGGTCGGCAGTTTCGCTGTCTGCAAAGCCGGTAACGAAAATCTGCTTGATGTCGGGTTCAGCAGCGCGAGCCGATTCACCCAATATCTCCGGGCAGGTAGGTACGTTACGCAGGTGCATCAGGGTGAGCCCTTCGCGCTCAATCTCCTCGATAATAATGCTGAGAATTTCCTGCTGGTCCTGCTGTGCTTTGGGCAGGAAGAGGAGTCCGGTTCCATAGCGTCCTTTCTCGGGCACGGGGATACCCTGCAGTAGGATAAACTCGTGGGGTATCTGCAGCATGATGCCTGCACCGTCGCCCGTCTTATTGTCTGCTCCCTCAGCGCCGCGGTGGCGCATGTTCTCGAGCACCTTCAGTGCCGATTCCACAAGCTCGTGCGACTTACCTCCCTTGATGTTGACAATCATGCCCACACCGCAGGCATCGTGTTCGTTGGTCGCATCGTAAAGCCCCATTGATTGGGGCTGACGTGGAAGTAAGCTCACTTTTGTTTCGTTGTTAAAAAGTTCTTCTTTCATCGTTCTGTGGTTACTTTGTAAACTAATATACCTATTTTGTGTGTCAAAATGCTCTGCAAAGATAGGTAGATTATTGCAAAGTGACATGTATTTTTATCTACTTCTTTTGCTTCAAATCGTTGTTTGACTCGTGGAACTTACAGATTGATGGTTTAGAGTGGTGAAATATTACTTGATTGGAAGCTTATATCGTCTGTTTGCTTTTAATTTGTAAATATAGACATTTGAAATGAAATTTTTATGATTGATTTCTTTTTGCTGCAAAAATATGGTGTTTTTGTGATTTTGATAAAAATAACGATAAAAAGATGTCTTTATGTTGCAAGGATGTGACAAAGATTTGTTATCTTTGCAGCCAAAATGAACAGACAATGAAAGAAAGCGAGTCACTATATAATATATATAGGTATAAGATGCAACCTAGCGTCTCTTCCCCGTTGCTGAGTGAACAGTTGTTCCCGATGAATGGGCGGTCGGCTTGTTTCTTTCGTTTTTCTCTTTTATCGCTTTTATCTCCCCGACAACATTGTTTCAGTTGTGTCAGTGGGGGATTTTTTTTTGTCTTCCACCGAAGTGAATAATCGATTAAATGAACCAATATGGAACCGTTAAAGCATGAATGTGGCGTGGCAATGATTCGCCTGCTCAAACCATTGGAGTATTATCAGCAGAAGTATGGCACGTGGATGTACGGCCTCAACAAGCTTTACCTGCTCATGGAGAAGCAGCACAACCGTGGACAGGAGGGAGCTGGGTTGGCCTGTGTAAAGCTCGAGGCCAATCCGGGTGAGGAGTATATGTTCCGTGAGCGGGCCATCGGATCGGGGGCTATCACCGAGATTTTTGGTACGGTGCAGAGTCACTTTAAAGAGCTCTCAGAAGAGCTGCTGCACGATGCGGATTATGCCAAGCGCTGCCTTCCCTTTGCGGGCGAGGTCTATATGGGTCACCTGCGCTACTCCACTACAGGCAAGAGCGGATTGCAGTATATACACCCCTTCCTGCGCCGCAACAACTGGCGGGCCAAGAACCTGGCCCTCTGCGGCAACTTCAACCTCACCAACGTGGACGAGATATTTGCCCGCATCACCGCCATTGGACAGCATCCGCGCAAGTATGCTGACACCTACATCATGCTGGAGCAGGTGGGCCATCGCCTGGATCGCGAGGCGGAACGGCTCTTCAACCTGGCCGAGGCCGAGGGACTGACGGGCATGGGGGTGACCAATTACATTGAGGAGCATATCGACCTGGCCAACGTGCTGCGTACGAGCAGCAAGGAGTGGGACGGTGGCTATGTGATGTGCGGCATCACGGGCAGCGGCGAGAGCTTTGCCGTGCGCGACCCGTGGGGCATCCGTCCCGCCTTCTGGTACCAGGACGAAGAGGTGGTGGTGCTGGCCAGCGAACGCCCTGTCATTCAGACCGCCTTTAATGTGCAGGCCACGGATATACGCGAACTGCTGCCTGGGCAGTCGGTGCTCATCAGCAAAGCCGGCCAGGTATGCACCGTACAAATCAACAAGCCCAAGGCTGTCAAGCCCTGCTCCTTCGAGCGCATCTATTTCAGCCGCGGCAGCGACATCGATATCTACCGCGAACGCAAGCTGCTCGGTGAGAAACTGGTACCCAGCATCCTCAAGGCTGTGGATAACGACATCGACCACACTGTCTTCTCCTTCATTCCCAATACTGCCGAGGTGGCTTTCTACGGTATGTTGCAAGGTCTCGACAACTACCTCAACGAGGAGAAGGTGCAACAGATAGCCGCCCTGGGACATAACCCTAGCCATGATGAGCTGGAGCGCATCCTCTCCCGTCGCATCCGTAGCGAGAAGGTGGCCATTAAGGACATCAAGCTGCGCACCTTCATTGCCGAGGGCAACAGCCGCAACGACCTGGCCGCCCACGTCTATGACATCACCTACGGTAGCCTGGAGCCTGGCGTGGACAACCTGGTCATCATTGACGACAGCATCGTGCGCGGCACCACGCTCAAGCAGAGCATCATCAGCATCCTCGACCGGCTGCACCCCAAGAAGATTGTCATCGTCAGCTCCTCGCCGCAGGTGCGCTATCCCGACTACTACGGCATCGATATGGCCCGCATGAGCGAGTTCATCGCCTTCAAGGCGGCTATCGAACTCCTCAAGGAGCGGGAGATGAAGGATGTGATTGCCGCCGCCTACCGCAAGTCGAAGGATCAGGTGGGACTACCCAAGGAGCAGATGGTCAACTATGTGAAGGAGATTTACGCTCCCTTCAGCGATGAGGAGATATCAGAAAAGATGGTGGAACTGCTCACTCCCGAGGGTACGAGGGCTAAGGTGCAGATTGTCTATCAGCCCTTGCAAGGTCTCCACGAAGCTTGCCCCAACCATCCAGGCGACTGGTACTTCAGTGGCGATTACCCCACCCCAGGCGGCGTGAAGCTTCTCAACCAAGCCTTCATCAATTACATCGAGCAGGTGTATCAGTTCTGAAAACTAAAAACTAAGAACTAAAAACTAAGGATTTGTCATCTTGTCAATTTGAATTTAAAAACATATATGAGAAAAGCAACATTGATTCTGAGCGACGGCACACGCTTCTGTGGGGAGTCGTTTGGCTATGAGAAGCCGGTGGCTGGCGAGGTGGTGTTCAATACTGCCATGTCGGGCTATCCGGAGAGTTTGACCGACCCTTCGTATGCCGGTCAGCTGATGACGCTCACCTATCCTTTGGTGGGCAACTACGGGGTACCTCCCTTCACCATCGAGGCTGATGGAATACCCACCTTCATGGAGAGCGAACGCATCCATGCCGAGGCCATCATCGTGAGCGACTATTCGCTGCAGTACAGCCATTGGAATGCCACCGAAAGCTTGGCAGACTGGCTCAAGCGGGAACAGGTACCAGGTCTGACAGGCATTGATACCCGTCACCTCACCAAAGTGTTGCGCGAGCATGGTGTCATGATGGGTAAGATTGTCTTTGACGATGAACCTGACTCTTGCCCCGAAGCCACTTATGCTGGGGTTAACTATGTCGATAAGGTGAGTTGCAAGGAGGTTATCCGTTATAACGAAGGGGCTGACAAGAGGGTGGTGCTTGTCGATTGCGGCGTGAAGGCCAACATCTTGCGCTGCCTTATCCGCCGCGGTGTGGAGGTGATTCGTGTACCCTGGGATTACGACTTCAATACCCTCTCTTTCGATGGGCTCTTCATCTCCAACGGTCCGGGTGACCCAGACACCTGCGAGGCTGCCGTGCTGAATATCCGTAAGGCCATGGCTAACGAGTTGCTCCCCATCTTCGGCATCTGCATGGGCAATCAGTTGCTGTCGAAGGCTGGCGGTGCCAAGATCTATAAGCTGAAGTATGGACACCGCAGTCACAACCAACCCGTGCGCATGGTGGGTACTAACCGTTGCTTCATCACCAGCCAGAATCATGGCTATGCTGTCGATAACAACACGCTAGGAACAGATTGGGAACCTCTCTTCATCAATATGAACGACGGATCCAACGAAGGTATCCGTCACAAGAAGAACCCTTGGTTCTCCGCCCAGTTCCATCCCGAAGCCTGCTCCGGTCCTACCGATACCGAGTTCCTCTTTGATGATTTCTTGAAGTTGGTGAATCAAAAATAAACGATAATGAAGAACGATAAGATAAAGAAGGTGCTGCTCCTGGGGTCGGGCGCACTGAAGATTGGCGAGGCCGGTGAGTTCGACTACTCCGGTTCGCAGGCCCTGAAGGCCCTCAAGGAAGAGGGCATAGAGACCGTGCTCATCAACCCCAACATTGCCACGGTGCAGACCTCCGAAGGTGTGGCTGATCAGATTTACTTCCTCCCCGTCACCCCCTACTTCGTGGAGAAGGTCATTGCCAAGGAGCGTCCCGACGGCATTATGCTGGCCTTCGGTGGACAGACGGCACTTAACTGCGGCGTAGCTCTCTACAAGGAGGGCGTGCTGGAGAAGTATGCCGTGGAGGTGCTCGGCACCCCCGTACAGGCTATCATCGATACTGAAGACCGTGAACTCTTCGTGGAGCGACTCAACGAAATCAACGTCAAGACCATAAAGAGCGAAGCGGTGGAGAATGCTGAGGATGCCCGTCGCGCTGCGGCAGCCCTGGGTTACCCTGTCATCGTCCGTGCAGCCTATGCCCTGGGCGGACTGGGCAGCGGTTTCTGCGACAACGAGGAGCAACTCAACGTCCTGGTGGAGAAAGCTTTCAGTTTCTCCCCGCAAGTGCTCGTGGAGAAGTCGCTCCGGGGCTGGAAAGAGGTGGAGTATGAGGTGGTACGCGATCGCTTCGACAACTGCATCACCGTCTGCAACATGGAGAATTTCGATCCGCTAGGTATTCATACTGGCGAGAGTATCGTTATCGCCCCATCGCAGACGCTCTCCAACACCGACTACCACAAACTGCGCGAGCTAGCCATCCGAATCATTCGCCACGTGGGTATCGTGGGCGAGTGCAACGTGCAGTACGCCTATGACCCCCAGAGCGAGGATTACCGCGTTATCGAGGTGAATGCCCGCCTGAGCCGTTCATCTGCTCTCGCCTCCAAGGCTACGGGCTACCCCCTGGCCTTCGTGGCCGCCAAGCTGGGACTCGGTTATGGCCTTTTCGACTTGAAAAACTCTGTCACTAAGACTACTAGCGCTTTCTTTGAACCTGCCCTCGACTACGTGGTCTGCAAAATACCGCGTTGGGACCTCGGCAAGTTTCATGGCGTAGATAAGGAACTGGGTTCCAGTATGAAGTCGGTGGGTGAAGTGATGGCTATCGGACGCACCTTCGAGGAGGCCATTCAGAAGGGTCTCCGCATGATTGGCCAGGGCATGCATGGCTTCGTAGAGAATAAGGAGTTGATTATCCCCGACATCGATAAGGCCCTGCGTGAGCCTACCGACAAGCGCATCTTCGTCATCTCCAAGGCATTTCGTGCAGGCTATACCGTTGATCAGGTACATGAACTCACCAAGATAGACCGCTGGTTCCTCGACAAGCTGATGAACATCATGTGCACCAGCAAGGAGCTGGAGCAGTGGGGAGCTAATCACAGACTGCTTACGGATCTGCCTGATGAACTCTTACGCCGTGCCAAGGTGCAGGGATTCAGTGATTTCCAGGTGGCACGTGCCATTGGCTACGAGGGAGACCTGGAGGAGGGAGCTCTCGTAATCCGTAACCATCGCAAGCAGCAGGGCATCCTTCCCGTGGTGAAGCAGATAGACACTTTGGCTGCCGAGTACCCTGCGCAGACCAACTACCTCTATCTGACCTACAGCGGCGAGGAGCATGATGTTCACTATCTGGGTGACCATAAGAGCATCGTGGTGCTCGGCTCGGGTGCCTACCGCATCGGTTCCAGCGTAGAGTTCGACTGGTGCGGTGTGCAGGCTCTCAATACCATCCGTAGTGAAGGTTATCGTAGCGTGATGATTAACTATAACCCCGAGACCGTCTCGACCGACTATGACATGTGCGACCGCCTCTATTTCGATGAACTCACCTTCGAGCGCGTGATGGATATCCTCGAACTGGAGCATCCCCACGGTGTTATCGTTTCCACTGGCGGACAGATTCCCAACAATCTTGCCTTGCGTCTTGACGCGCAGCAGGTGCCTATCCTCGGCACCAGTGCCCAAAGCATCGATAATGCTGAGGACCGCGACAAGTTCTCCGCCATGCTTGACCGCATCGGCGTGGATCAGCCCGAATGGAGTGCTCTCACCTCGATGGATGACATTAACCAGTTTGTTGACAAGGTGGGCTTCCCCGTACTGGTGCGTCCATCTTATGTGCTCAGTGGTGCGGCTATGAACGTTTGTTCCAACCAAGAGGAGTTGGAGCGTTTCCTCCAGTTGGCCGCTAACGTCTCTAAGAAGCATCCTGTGGTGGTGAGCCAGTTCATCGAACATGCTAAGGAGGTGGAGATGGATGCCGTGGCCCGCGATGGCGAAATCATCGCTTACGCCATCAGCGAGCACATCGAGTTTGCTGGTGTCCATTCTGGTGATGCCACCATTCAGTTCCCGCCGCAGAAGCTCTATGTGGAGACCGTGCGTCGTATCAAGCGCATCAGCCGTGAGATAGCCCGCGAGCTCAAGATCTCCGGACCCTTCAACATCCAGTACCTAGCTCGCGACAACGACATCAAGGTCATCGAGTGCAACCTCCGTGCCTCGCGCAGCTTCCCCTTCGTGAGCAAGGTGCTCAAGATAAACCTCATCGAGCTGGCCACCAAGGTGATGCTCGGCATTCCCGTAGAGAAACCTGACAAGAACCTCTTCGACCTCGACTACGTGGGCATCAAGGCCAGCCAGTTCTCCTTCAACCGTCTGCAGAAGGCCGACCCCGTGCTGGGTGTCGATATGGCTTCGACGGGCGAGGTGGGCTGCATAGGCAGCGATACCTCGTGTGCCATCCTCAAGGCGATGCTCTCCGTGGGCTACCGTGTGCCCCAGAAGAATATCCTCCTCTCCACGGGTACGCCCAAGCAGAAGGTAGAGATGCTCTCGGCAGCCCGTATGCTGCAGCAGAAGGGGTACAAGCTCTTCGCCACCGGAGGCAGCAGCAAATTCCTGACAGAGAACGGGGTGGAGAATACGCTGGTCTATTGGCCCAGCGAGGAGGGGCAGCCACAGGCGCTCGACATGCTCCACCGCAAGGAGATAGACCTGGTGGTCAACATCCCCAAGAACCTCACGGCCGGTGAGCTGGACAATGGCTACAAGATACGTCGTGCAGCCATCGACCTCAACATTCCGCTGATTACCAACGCCCGTCTGGCCAGTGCCTTCATCGGTGCCTTCTGCTCGATGAGCCTTGACGACCTGGCCATCAAGTCGTGGGCTGAGTACAAGTAAGTATGGAGTGACCCGTGTACGAATAAGGTGCGATGACTTATTAAGAAATACAACGTATGATGACCGCTTCCTGCGTCGAGGCATCGATGCGGAAGCGGTTGTCTATACGGCGCCCTACCACCCAGACGATATCCTCTCCGCAGCAGAGTACGTACTGCTGCCTTTTATGATGGAGCGGCACCTTGCAATCCGTGAGGTAGTCGCTCAATTTTTTGCGTCCCTTCATACCTAGAGGGATGAACCAGTCGCCTTTGCGACAGAGGCGAAGGGTGAGGGGAGAGGTCAGCTTAGTGCTGTCCAGGCAAGCCACTTGGGGCGAGCGTGGTGGTTCGTATCCTTCGGTTAGGGTTATGCGTTCCTCCTCCAGGTGGGGTGGGGTAGGTGGTACCGATGGTTCGATGTAGAGCAGGTCGCGGTCCTTCACGGCCAGATGGCTCTTGCTGTAGAAAATACGTCCCGAGGGACCGCTGAGCGCCTGGAATAGGCCCCGCTCCTGTGCGTTGTTGAAGCCTCGTGGAGCCAGCAGTTCATGGAGTAGGGCTTGTGGTGAGGGGGTGGACAACAGCTCCGATATGCGTATCTGGAGGACATTTTGGGTCTCATGGGCTGTGGAAGTGATTTCTGAGGAGGGAATGGATGCAGATGTGGGTAGGGTGATGAGCTGACGGAGCTGCGCATTGGCGGCGTAATGGTAGAGGGTGGCCGCTTGGCGCAAGTGCTCCATGGTGTCGCTCAACGCGTTGCGCACCGAAGGGGTAATCTGCTCCATCAGCGGCAACAGGTGGAGGCGTATCTTGTTGCGCAGGTAGTGGTCCTCCAGATTGGTGCTGTCGGTCACGTAGGGTTGCTGGATGGTGTCGAGGCATTTCAGCACCTCCTGATGGGTCAGACAGAGCAGTGGGCGCACCACGTTACCATGCTTTGGCGCGATGCCCGTCAGTCCGTCGATACCCGTGCCGCGCAACAGGTTGATGAGCATGGTTTCCAGGCTGTCATCGCGGTGGTGAGCCACGGCCACGGCTTGCAATCTCCGTTCACCTATGAGCTGTGTGAACCAGTCATAGCGTAGCTTCCTGGCTGCCATTTCTATGGAGAGATGCTGTTGAGCGGCGTAGTGCAGCGTGTCCAGTCGTACGGTGTGTAGCGTTACTTGCAGTTCACTGCAGAGTGTGCGTACAAACAACTCGTCGCGTTCCGACTCCTCGCCTCTCAGTTGGAAGTTGCAGTGGGCTGCCTCACATCGGTAGCCCAGGGAGAGCAGCAGACGCAGCAGTGCTACCGAGTCGCTTCCTCCGCTCAGTGCCACCAGTACCCCCTCTACCTTGTTCAGAAGGCCGTTGGTTTGGATAAACAGCTCCACACGCCGTACGTAATCTTCGTATTTCATTGTCCTTTTTTCGCAAAATAATGTTTGTAGCCACCGCAAAACTACAAAATAATTTGGGATTTTGAAGAAAGCAGAATAAAATAGTTGTTCTCTTAAAAGAAATAAACTATTTTTGCACGGCATACAAGGTTTCATGTTTGTAGGAGCGGAATGGTTGCGCTGCACTACGGAAAGGACGAAGCCTCTATGTGTTTTAATTTTTAGTTTATAATATTTTAGTTTAAATAGAATGTCTTTTTCCCGCATACTCCTTCTCTTTTGCCTTATGGCATGCATGTTTACGGCCCAGGCTCAGCGTCGCAACAGCCGCTATAACGACTACATCCGTCAGTACGCTCCCTTAGCTGTGGAACAGATGAAGCGTTACAAAATTCCGGCAAGCATCACCCTCTCGCAGGGACTCCTGGAAAGTGGTGCGGGAATGAGCACCCTGGCACGCAAAAGCAATAACCACTTCGGTATCAAGTGCCACAGCAACTGGCGTGGCCGTCGGGTCTATCATGATGACGATGCCCGCGGCGAGTGCTTCCGTGCTTACGGTCATCCACGCGACTCTTACGAGGACCACTCTCTCTTCCTTCGTCAAGGGCAGCGCTATGCTTTCCTCTTCAATCTCAAGATTACAGACTATCGTGGCTGGGCCAAGGGGCTTAAGAAGGCCGGATATGCTACTGACCCATCATATGCCAACCGTCTGATAACCATCATAGAGGATTACGAGCTATACAAATATGATTCTGAAGGTCTGGGCAAGCGCAGTGCTCGTCAATGGGCGAAGGAACTCAAGAAGAAACCCTGGCTGCTCAATCCGCATAAGGTTTACCTGGCCAACGGCATAGCCTACGTCGTGGCCCGTAGCGGCGATGACTTCCGTATACTTGCCAAGGAACTTGGTATTAGTTGGAAGAAACTAGTCAAGTACAACGACCTCCACCGCGATTATACTTTGGAGGATGGTGATATCATTTATCTGAAAGAGAAGAATAAGAAGGCTACAAAGCAGTACCCCTACCACATCGTGCGCGATGGTGACTCCATGCACAGCATCTCGCAGCGTTACGGTATCCGTCTGAAGAACCTCTACAAGATGAACCACAAGGACGGAGAGTACGTGCCTGAGGTGGGTGACCGTCTCCGTCTGCGGTAAATACTATATCCAATATTTGTATCAATCCCTACAACAGCTGTTTTTTTGGGCGTGGGAAATTCTAGTAACATAAACGAAAAATGGGCAATATCAAGATTCGTAAAGGAGTGTTCGACACACAACTGGAGCTGGAACATGCGTCGGTGGTTGCGGGATTCCCCTCGCCGGCAGATGACTACCGTCATGAGACGCTCGATTTCAACCGTGACTATATCCGGCATCCTGAGGCCTCGTTTTACGGCGATGTGGAGGGTGACTCGATGAAGGATGCGGGTATTTTTGATGGTGACCGCGTCATTATCGACCGTGCCGTGGAGCCACACAATGGATCCATCGTTGTGGCCTTTTGGAACGGTGAGTTTACTATGAAGTACCTCGACTTGACGCACCGACGCGAGGGGTACATCGAGCTGCGACCAGCCAATCCGGACTATCCGGTCTTCAAGGTGGAGGAGGAAAGCCACTTTGAAGTGTGGGGAGTGGTGGTTCACCTTATCCGCACGTTCGAGAAATTCTGATTTTCACCAAATAACAAAGCTAAGAAGACATGTACGGTATCATCGACTGTGACAACTGCTACGTATCGTGCGAACGGGTGTTCCGCCCTGACCTGGAGGGGGTGCCTGTGGTGGTGCTGTCGAACAACGATGGCTGTGTGGTGGCGCGTAGCAATGAGGCTAAGGCCTTGGGCGTGAAGGCTGGTACTCCCTTTTTTCAGTTAGCGCAGCTTTTTCCCAAAGCGAGGATTGAGGTCTTCTCCTCCAACTATGAGCTCTATGGCGAAATGACAGGGCGCGTGGTTTCCATCATTCGTGACGAGGCACCCGCTTTCTTCCGCTACTCCATAGATGAGTGTTTTGTCTATTTCCAGGGCGTGGAGGGTATTGACCTCAAGGCCTGGGGCGAGGCGCTCTACTGCAAGATTAAGCGCTGGGTGGGGATGCCTGTGAGCATCGGACTGGCACCCAACAAAACGCTGGCTAAGGTGGCGAGCCACTACGCCAAACGTTATCCGGGTTACCATCATTGCTGTCTTATTGACTCGGAGGAGAAGCGCATCAAGGCGCTGCAACAATATCCCGTGAGCGAGGTATGGGGCGTGGGAAGGCGCTATGCGGCTCGACTAGCAGACTACGGCGTGAAGACGGCCTACGACTTTGCGCAGCTGCACGGTGACTTCGTGCGCGCGGTCTTTAACAATGTGGTTATCTACCGCACGTGGGCTGAGCTTAACGGCCACGATTGTGTGCCTAACGAGGAGTATGCTCGGAAGAAGAGCATCTGCACGAGCCGAAGTTTCGGCACGATGGTATCCGACCTGCAGGGACTCAGTACTCACGTTGCTAACTTTGCTGCGCGCTGTGCGGAGAAGCTCCGTGCGCAGCACACGGTGGCTCAGGTGGTGGGGGTATTTATCCACACCAATCCCTTTCGCGAGGACTTAGGTCAGTACTGGAGCTTCGAAGAGGAGCGGCTTCTTACGCCATCGAATGCCACGCTCACCATCGTTCAGGCAGCGCAGAGGGCCCTGCAACGCATCTTCCGTGAGGGGTATCACTACAAGAAGGCGGGGGTCATCGTGATGGGCATTATAGAAGACACGCCGATACAGCACGATTTCTTCGACCTTCAGCCTGAGCAATACGAGCGGCTGCAGCGGCTTGACCAGGCGGTGGACTGCATCAACCGCCTCTATGGTACGGAGACGCTGGTCTTCGGTTCACAACAGTACACGGCACTAGGAGGCGATGGTAAGGCCGGTGTCTTTGCCGATGCCATCAAGCACGAGCACCGCAGCCCTAATCCCACTACCCGCTGGTGCGACGTGATGAAGCTGAAGTAAACAAGAAAGGACGCATCCCATTGCACGGAAGTTCGTGCGGCGGGGTGCGTCCCTTTTTATGTTTATAAGCTGCTGAGCTGAGGTTAATCAGCTCAGACAAGCTTACAGTGCATTACTTGCTCCAATCCATTTTGGTCATGCGGACGTAGCTCTGGTAGCGCTTCTTGGCCATCTCCTCGCAAGCGTTGAAGAGGTCGGCTGCCTCAGTGGGATACTGCTTCATGACTGAAGCGAAGCGTACTTCGCCCTTCAGGTAATCCTGGAAGCCTTCCCATGCGGGCTCCTTGGAGTCGAGCGTGAACGGATTCTTGCCCTCTTCTTCCAGAGCGGGGTTAAAGCGCCACAGGTGCCAGTAACCGCAAGCTACGGCAGCAGCCTCTTCGGCCTGGGCCTTGCCCATACCCTTCTTCAGACCGTGGTTGATACAGGGTGCATAGGCAATGATGATGGACGGACCGGGATAAGCCTCAGCCTCGCGGATAGCCTTCAGGCACTGCGACTGGTCAGCACCCATTGCAATCTGTGCAACATATACATAGCCGTAGGTCGTAGCAATCATACCCAGGTCTTTCTTGCGCACGCGCTTACCGGAAGCGGCAAACTTAGCGATGGCGCCGAGCGGAGTAGCCTTAGATGACTGACCGCCGGTGTTAGAATAAACCTCGGTGTCGAGTACCAGGATGTTGACATCCTCGCCCGATGCGATGACGTGGTCGAGACCACCGTAACCGATATCGTAAGAGGCACCGTCACCACCAATGATCCACTGGCTGCGCTTAACCAGGTAGTGGCTCAGCTCCTTCAGCTGCTTGCAAGCCTCGCAACCCTTCTCGGCACCAGCCTCGATGAAGGGCAGCAATTTGGCGGCAGCGGCCTTGCTGGCATCGGCGTTGTCCTTACCGGCAATCCACTCTTCGGCAGCTGCCTTGTAGTCAGCAGGAGCAGCCTCATTGGCGATAACCTCCTTCAGCAGAGCCTCGATGCGGGCACGCATCTTCTTGTTGGCCAACGTCATACCAAGACCAAATTCGCAGAAGTCCTCAAACAGGGAGTTAGCCCATGCAGGACCCTGTCCCTTCTCGTTGGTGGTATAGGGAGTAGAAGGAATTGAACCAGAGTAGATAGAAGAGCAACCCGTAGCGTTGGCTACGATTTCGCGGTCACCGAAGAGCTGTGAAATCAGCTTCACATACGGCGTCTCACCGCAACCCGAGCAAGCGCCCGAGAACTCAAACAGCGGCGTAGCAAACTGCGATACGCGGGGATTCGACTTGATATCCACGAGGTCTTGCTTGCTCTTCACGTTCTTCACCAGGTAGTCCCAGTTGGCAGCCTCGCCCAGTTCGCCTTCCAGCGGAACCATCTTCAGGGCAGGACCAGTCTTGGGCAGACCTGGACATACATCGACGCAGTTGCCGCAACCCAGGCAGTCCATGACACCTACCTGCATACGGAACTTCATGCCCTTCAGTGCAGCGGGAGCCTTTACTTCGAGTGTAGCGGCGTTCAAGCCGGCAGCCTCCTGCTCGTCCATGACGAACGGACGGATACAAGCGTGAGGACATACGAAAGCACACTTGTTACACTGGCTGCAGTTCTCAGCTGTCCATACGGGTACAAAGGCAGCTACACCGCGCTTCTCGTAAGCTGCAGTGCCCTGCGGCCAGGTACCATCCTCGATGCCCTTGAAGGCGCTCACGGGCAGCAGGTCGCCATTCTGTGCGTTGATGGGACGAACTACCTCGTTGATGAAGGCGGGATCGTCGTTGGCAGCCTTCTCGTCAGCAGGCAGGTTGCTCCAAGCGGCATCCACGGGGAGCTGCTTGTATTCACCACCGCGGTCCACGGCTGCATAGTTCTTGTTCACCACGTCTTCACCCTTCTTGCCGTAAGACTTCACGATGAACTTCTTCATCTGCTCGATAGCCAGGTCAACAGGGATAACGCCGGTGATACGGAAGAAGGCACTCTGCAGGATAGTGTTGGTGCGGTTGCCCAGACCAATCTCCTGTGCAATCTTCGTAGCGTTGATGTAATATACAGAGATGTTGTTGTCAGCGAAGTACTTTTTCACGTTGTTGGGCAGGTTCTTGGCCAGCTCCTCGCCCTCCCAGATGGTGTTGAGCAGGAAGGTACCGTTCTTCTGCAGACCGCGCGTCACGTCGTACATGTGCAGGTATGCCTGTACGTGGCAAGCCACGAAGTTGGGCGTATTAACCAGGTAAGTAGAACGGATGGGGCTGTCGCCGAAACGCAGGTGAGAGCAGGTGAAGCCACCTGACTTCTTCGAGTCGTAAGAGAAGTAAGCCTGACAGTGCTTGTTGGTGTTGTCACCAATGATTTTTACGGAGTTCTTGTTGGCACCTACCGTACCGTCAGCGCCGAGGCCATAGAACTTGGCTTCGAACATGCCGGCACCACCCAGTGCAATCTCCTCCTTCTGGGGCAGTGAGGTGAACGTTACATCGTCCACGATACCTACAGTGAAGTGGTTCTTGGGTTCGGGCAAGCCGAGGTTCTCATATACAGCCAGAATCTGAGCGGGCGTAGTGTCGTTAGAACCCAGACCGTAACGGCCACCTACGATGACGGGAGCATCGGCCTGGCCATAGAAGCAGTCCTTTACGTCGAGGTAGAGGGGTTCGCCGTTGGCACCGGGCTCCTTCGTGCGGTCGAGCACGGCAATGCGCTTGGCCGTCTTGGGCACAGCAGCCAGGAAGTGCTTGGCTGAGAAGGGACGGTAGAGGTGAACAGCTACCAAGCCCACCTTCTCGCCCTGGGCGGTCAGGTAGTCGATGACTTCGCGGATGGCCTCCGTTACAGAGCCCATGGCGATGATGACGCGCTCAGCATCGGGAGCACCGTAGTAGTCGAACAGACCATACTGGCGACCGGTAATCTTGCTGATTTCGTTCATGTACTCCTCCACGATGGCGGGAACGGCATCGTAGTAGTTGTTGCAGCTCTCGCGGTGAGTGAAGAAGGTGTCGGGATTTTCGGCCATACCGCGGGCAACGGGATGCTCGGGGCTCAGGGCACGGCTGCGGAATTCAGCCAGAGCCTTCTGGTCGATGAGCGGAGCCAGGTCGTCGTTCTCCAGCATTTCAATCTTCTGAATCTCGTGAGAGGTGCGGAAGCCGTCGAAGAAGTTGACGAAGGGCACGCGGCTCTTGATGGTTGACAGGTGGGCTACACCGGCCAGGTCCATAACCTCCTGTACAGAGCCTTCAGCCAGCATGGCGAAGCCCGTCTGACGGGTTGACATCACGTCCTGATGGTCGCCGAAGATACAGAGAGAGTGCGAAGCGAGTGTACGGGCCGATACGTGGAATACGCAGGGCAGGAACTCACCGGCGATCTTGTACATGTTCGGAATCATCAGCAGCAGACCCTGAGAAGCGGTGTATGTGGTGGTCAGGGCACCAGCCTGCAGCGAACCGTGAACGGCACCGGCGGCACCGCCTTCCGACTGCATTTCCTGTACCAGGACTGTCTCGCCGAAGATGTTCTTGCGGCCTTGGGCAGCCCATTCATCTACGTATTCTGCCATCGTAGATGAGGGAGTGATGGGGTAGATAGCGGCCACCTCAGAGAACATATACGAGATATGCGCAGCGGCCTGGTTACCATCACAGGTGATGAATTTTTTTTCTTTAGCCATAAATAACAATTTAATGTTGGGTTGTACTATATGTTTTTTATCTCTGTTTTTATTTATCTTTTATCCGTTTCAAGTTCAAGAATCATTTTTCTTATAACATGTACCTAATTTATTATATATAGTTTGTGCGCGCCCACGATGTGCGGGCATCAGTACAGGAATCCCAGTAGCCAGAGGGGGATGAGATTGCCGCGGCCCAGCTCCGCCTTGTGGAGGATGTAGGTCACGCCGGGGTTGTTTTTGATTTTTGTCCCTTCGGGACATATTTTGAAGGGCATCACATCGTCCACGATGAAGGTGCAGTTCTTGTCGCCCCGGTTCACCTTGTGGTCCTTCCATAGGGTGTTGGCAAAGAAGGTGTCGAGCACGTCCTGATCCTCCACTTTCACGGGATAGATGGAGTACATCAGGTTGCTGTTGTGTAGCATAATCTTGGAGGGCTTCTTGGGGAACTCCTCGCCGGCAGGGAAAATCATGTTGATGAGGCGTGCATCGGCCAGGTACTTGATGTAGTTCATCACCGTGGCGCGCGAGGTCTCGATGTCGGCAGCAAGTTGGCTCACGTTAGGAGCCTGAGGGCCATCCACAGCCAGCTTGTAGAGTAACTTCTTAATTTTGTGCAGATACTTCAGTTCAATTTGCTTGATGAGCAGGATATCCACCTCAATCATCATGTTCATCGTCTTGAGCAGGTTCTCTGAGAAATTGCGCTTTTCGAGGAAGAAGGGGTAGAATCCGTGGTGCAGGTAATCCTGCAGGTAGGCTGTGGGATGTGTCTTCGAGAGGATGGTCTTGGCGATATGCTCGTGGTCGGAGAGTATCTCCTCGAGCGTGTAGGCAGGAAAGTTGTTTCCCGTCATGAGGTTGAGGTACTCGCGGAAAGAGAATCCGCGCAGATTGTAGCTCTTCACGATGTCGCGTAGCTCGGCATTCTCCTCCTTGAGGCGCATTACCGATGAGCCGGTGAAGACTATCTTCAACTTGGGGAATCGGTCGTAGCAGGTGCGCAACTCCTGGCTCCAAGCGGGATGCTTGAATACCTGGTCGATGAGTAGCACTTTGCCACCACGGCGGTGGAACTCGTAAGCGAAATCCACGATGCTGTGGTCGGAGAAGTAGAAGTTGTTCATGTTGATGAAGAGGCAAGAGCGGTCGGTGCCAAACTTCTCCTTAGCATATTGCAGCAGGAAAGTGGTCTTGCCCACACCACGAGTGCCTTTGATGCCGATAAGACGGTCGCTCCAGTCGATTTCGTCCATAAGGGCACGGCGCACAGGGGCGTTTGTGTGCTCAACGAGGTATGCGTGTGTACGATAGAATGCTTCCATTTTGTTACTTATCGGCTTACAAGGGCACAAAGGTAGTGCATTTTTTTAGAAATGCAAAGTAGAGATAGCAAAAAACTATTTTCTCTGTGAAATAATTCTAAACGGCGTGAGGTTTATCTGATAATGTACGCGCGAAAGCGGGTTTCGGGAGCAATGGGAGTAAGGGGGAGGTAGCCGCTCGTTGGGCGACCGTGGGGATCGTGACGCAGGGGATGCTGCTGCAGGTCGGTGGCATGACGTTGCTGAAGTTGGGCCGATGAGGCTGAACCTTCCACCACGAAGCGCCACGTTGGCTGGGGACCTTCGCAGCTGGGGGCGTGGGGAGAAGCGAGCAGACGGTCGTAGAGACGGCGTGCTACAAGGCCCATGGTGGGACGGGGATTGACCTCCACGTCAGGATGGAGGGTGAGGGTGCCGCTGTCAGCCTCACGGTAGATCATCATGTCGATGCCTACCGGACCGCTCAGGGTGGGGTACTGCTCCTCCAGCAGGTGGAGGAAGGTCTGCTTGGCCTCTTCGATGAGTGCTGGGTCAATCAGTGAGGCAAGGTGATGGAGGATGGCTTCATCGGAGGCAAGGAGGTTGCTGCGGTAAGCGCCTTCAGCGGTCGTCTCGAAGAGGGAGTAGCCGCTGAAGCTTGCTCGGCAGCCTGGGGAGAGGTGGAAGAGCAGGGCCAGGTCGGCCACCTTGTCGTAGAGCGGTTCCATGTCGATGGTTTCGCCCCGTTCGGTGCGTCGCGTAATCCATTGGCGTAGCTCTGCGGTGAGGAGTTGCTGTGGATAAGCGGCATGCTGGCTTGGTGAGCCGGAGCGACACCAACGGTGGCCTCTACCGCTCGATGAGTACCCCTCCTTGAGTAGAAAGCCGTGGCTGAAGAGCCGGGCTTCGCGAAGCAATAGCTCCTCCACCTCGCTCACATTGTGTATGGTGAAGTGACGTTGCTGGGCAGAGCGGAGGCCTCGGGCCATCAGTTCGCGGTCCAGTTGCTGGAGGTTGGTCTTGTTGCCCAGGGCGTAGCGCAGGGGAGCTGCAGCCTCCTCCTCGGGGCAGTTCACGCCCCAGTGGCGCAGCTTGGCAAAGAGGGTAGGGTTCCATCCCCAGGGGGTGAAGGACAGGGTGCTGTGGCCAGAAGGGGGGCATGATGTCCCGTCAACGGAGGGACGCAGTTGCTGCGGCAAGAGCACCGCAGGCAGTCCCAGCCAGGGAAACAGCGCGTGCAGTTGCTCCAGGAATCCCGAGGGCGGTAGCTCCTCCACGAGTACCGCATCCCCTTCACCGCCCAGCCAGAGCGGCAGTAGCGCCAGGTCGTGCGCCATCTGCCGCACCGCAGCCGGTGCGATGTAGAAGGAGGATTCCCCCTCCCTCAGGGCCATCTCCGTATCGGGATTGAAGAGATAAATCATACCGCCTTGACACGGCCTTAGAAGTTGTACTTCACGGCCAGGGTGGGGTTGATGTAGAAGCTCTTGTCGCTTGCGCATTCGGGGAAGATGAAGTGGTTGCTCACCTCCACCTCGGTGCCAATGGAGAAGTGTTTCGTGGCGTTGTACCATAGCTGGGGTTCTGCGAGCAGCACCAGCTGTCCATGGCCGTTGGCCTTCTCGCCGCGCCACAGGTCGATGAAGCCTGAACAGGTGCCCTTGCCACCGGCAAACGTCACACCCCATACGCCTGTCAGCTGAAACGAGGCGTAGGCCTTGCTCTCCTTGTACTTCATGAAATGCTTATACATGGCCTGGATAGACCAGGTGGCCGAGAAGTCACTGTTGTGGCCGTTCCATGCCGGACCCACGAGCACGGCGTTTTGGAAGCGCGTGCCTCCACCATCCTTGAAGGTGGTCATGCCGCCGTCGTACTCCACATGGGCAGCCAGTGACGAGCAGGCCGAGGTGGAGGTCAGCGTGAATTCGCGCGAAATTTCTGTGTACGCTCCCTTCATGCCGTCGTGGTACATGTCGAGATCGATGAACCAGAACCACGAGCCCAACTTGTCGGCCTTGAATTGTTCGAACGTCAGGGTCACCATCTGGCGTGTTCTTTCTTCATCGGAATAGATTTTCCGTCCAAAGTCGTAGTGTACTTGTAGGTTTTGCGCCTGGCTCAAAGCCGCTACGGCGCACAGTAACATGGTCAGAATTTGTTTTTTCATTTACTCTCTATTTTTTATTGATTATTATTTTGGATGAATGGTTTTATTCCATCTTCTTGGGCAGGGTGAGCTCCAGTAGCAGGGCCAGCAGGAAGACCACGGCCACGCAGTTGTCGGCAAAGATGGTCTTCACCATATCGGGGAAGATGCTGAAGAGCGATGAGGCCTGTGTGAAGCCCAGACCCACGCTGAGCGAGATGCTCACGATGATCATGTTGCGCTGTGTGAAGCCGCACTTGGCCAACATGCCGAAGCCGGCAAAGAGGATGCTGCCGAACATCATCAGCGTGCAGCCACCCAGCACAGCCTGTGGTATCGTGGTGAGCAGGATGCCCACGGCAGGAAAGAGGCCTCCCAGAATCATCAGCACGGCTCCTGTGGCGATGGCGAAGCGGTTGATGACCTTCGAGATGGCGGCCAGCCCCACATTCTGCGAGAAGCTGGTGATGGGCGTGCAGCCAAAGAGGCCCGCTACGGAGCTGACAAATCCGTCGCACGACACCGAGGCACCCAGTTCGCGCTCCTTCACCTCACGGCCCAGGGCGCTGGAGCAGAGGGCGGAGGTGTCGCCGATGGTCTCCGTGGCGGATACCAGATAGACGCAGAAGATGGCCAGGATGGAGCCGATGTGGAACTCAGGTGTGAAGGGGAGCAGCTTGGGCAGGGCCACGATGCTGCTGTCCTGCAGGGCTGAATAGTCTATCAACCCCATGCAGAGGGCCACCACATAGCCCACGATCAGCCCTACCAGGATGGAGAGCGAGCGCAGGAAACCACGCGCATAGACATGCGTCAGCAGGCAGGTGAACAGTGTCACTGTCCCCACAACCCAGTGGTGAGCCTGTCCGAAGTCGGCTGCCCCTTGACCACCGCCGAAGCTGTTGGCTCCGATGGGGAGCAGCGAGAAGCCGATGGCGGTCACTACCGTAGCAGCTACCACAGGCGTGATGAAGCGGGTCCATGCCTTGGAGCAGAGGCCCAGGCAACCCTCCAGGACACCGCCCACGATGACCGCTCCCATCAGCGTACCCATCCCCTGCGTGGAGGCGATGGCGATGGCCAGCGAGAGGAAGGTGAAGCTGATGCCCATCACGATGGGCAGGCGCGAACCGATGCGCCATACAGGGTAGAGCTGTATCAGTGTGCCGATGCCCGCTATCACCATGCAGTTTTGTACCAGGCTGGCACTCAGTGCAGGGTCGATGCCTACCACATTGGCCAAGATAATGATGGGGGTGATGTTGGCTACAAACATGGCCAGCACGTGCTGCAGTCCGAAGGGGATGGCTTGCTGCAGCGGCACGCGGCCATCCAGGGAGTAGATGTTCTGTTTTGTCATTTCTATACGTGTATGATAGTTCTCATTTGTTGCGGTATGCGGTAGGTGTAGGTCACAATCCCTGCTTCAGGCTGGTGTTGACTACCGGTTGCTGGGGCTGGGGGCGGAAGCGGATGGTCTGCGTCTGCCACTCCATCGACTCGATGATGGCGATGGACTCCAGACGGTAGCCCTCGGCACGCAGTTCGCGTCCACCCTTCTGCTGTCCCTTCTCGATGGCGATGCCGATACCTACTACCTCTGCTCCGGCCTGCTTCACCAGGTCGATGAGTGCATGGCACGCCTCGCCGTCGGCCAGGAAGTCATCCACGATCAGCACCTTGTCCGTGGCCGAGAGGTAGGGCTTTGAGACGAAGACGTTGTTGTGGCGCTTGTGGGTGAACGAGAAGGCCTGCGCCACGTACTTGTCATCGGTACTGTTGGCCGTCTCGCTCTTCTTGGCGAACACCACGGGCACATCGTAGAGATGGCCCAGCAGCATGGCGATGGCAATGCCGCTGGCCTCGATGGTGAGCACCTTGGTCACTTCGATGCCACGGAAGCGGCGTTTAAACTCGTAGGCCATCTGTCGGATGGTATCTACATCAATCTGATGGTTGAGGAAACTATCCACTTTCAGGATGTTACCCTCTTTAATCACTCCGTCACGCAGGATCTTTTCTTCCAGGAAATTCATGGTTCTTTCAGCTTGGGTCTTCTTGTTTTTATTAAATTTTGTGCAAAAGTACGATTAATTTTGAAACCATCAAGCATTCTTTTGCTTTTTCTCTAGCGTTGCACTATCTTTACCGCCCAATTAAAGTATTACTTGTAGCTCGTAGCTCGTAACCAGAATTTGTACTCGTAGCTTGTAGCTTGTAGCTCGTAACTAGATAAAAAAGATGAAAGCAAAAATAATCCCCTATATGCTGGCCGCTCTGATGGGGCTGAGCCTGGCCATGAGCGGCTGCGGCGAAGACCGCTGGGCTGCTTATGCCACACAGACTGCTACCGACCGGTGGATAGATGACACCATGCGTGTGTGGTACTACTGGGCCGAGGAGATGCCCGAGTCGAAGAATCTCAACTATTTCCAGGCTCCGGCCACCTTCTTCAAGAGCCTGCTCAACAGCAGTGATAAGTTCTCCTCCATCGACAGCCTCTTCACCTCCGCTGCTACACGCAGCATCGGTACCACCAGCTACAGCTACGGCATGGAGTACAGCGTGACCAAGGTCAACGATACGGCTTACTATGCCCATGTGCTCTACACCGTGGACGACAGTCCAGCCAGCGAGGCCGGTCTGCAGCGTGGCGACTGGGTGATGAGCCTCGACGGGGCTCCCCTCACGAAGAAGAACTATACCGCCCTGCTTGGAGGGCCTGCTGCTGAGATTACCGTGGGTCGCTACGATGCCGAACAGCAGCAGGTGCTACCCCTGGAGGAGAATCCCCGCACGCTCCCATCAGCGCGCTCCATCGATGACAACCCCGTCTATTGCGTCAAGGCATTCGATCTTGACAATGGTACCCGCGTAGGCTATCTGGCCTACAACCACTTTACCCCGGGTACGGCCTACAGCGCCACGGCCACAGGCAGTGCTACCAACTACGACGATGACCTCCGCCAAGCCTCTACGCAGCTGGCTTCGGCTGGCATCAGCGAACTGGTGCTCGACCTGCGCTACAACAACGGTGGCTACATCAGCTGCGCCCAGCTACTGGCCACCCTGCTTGCTCCCGCCTCTGCGCTCGACCAACCCATGGCTACCCTGGAGTACAACCCGAAGTTACAGCCCGTAGCGATGACGTTTGATGCCTCACGCATCGGCCAGGGTACCAACCTCAATCTCAAGCGCCTCTTCGTGCTCACCACGGGTGAGACCGCCTCGGCTTCGGAGATGGTGATGAACTGCCTCATGCCCTACATGGAGGTGATACAGATAGGTACCACCACCGTAGGCAAGAACATGGGAGCCCGCAGCTTCGACAACGCCGAGCAGATGGTGACCATGACCCCCATGATTTGCAAAATCTACAATGCTCTTGGCGAGAGCGATTACGATAAGGGCTTTTCGCCCTCCACCTCCGCCTTGCGTCTGGACGAGAACAATTACCTGGCCAACTTCTTCCCTTTGGGCACTCCCGAGGAAGCGCTGCTCGCCACCGCCCTTGCCTACATCGCCGGCGAGGCTGAACCCGCCAGCGAAGCAACTACGAGAATCCTAAAGCAGCCTAAAGTACAGACCATTGCAACCAGCCTCACCCGCCGGGCTACTAAGGGTGTAATGCTGGGTTCGTTGACATCTCGCTGATAAGTAATTTTCAGCTTGCTGCAAAGCTGTAATCAACTGGCTGATAAGAACTATTCATCATACTGAAACCATGCTTCGGGAAAGCAACGCATGTTAAATAATCCACTTTGCTGTGCAAAATAAGCAAAATCATTTGGTAGATTATAAAATTGTTCGTTACTTTGCGAACAAAATAATAAGGTATGGCAAACAAAGAATATAGTATCCGTCAGGAGCAGTTGGCGCGTTTCGCCAAGGCGATGGGCCATCCGGCACGCATCGCCATCCTGCAGTTTCTTGCCCAACAGCAGACCTGCTATTTCGGCGATATACACGAAGAGCTACCCATTGCAAAAGCCACCGTGTCACAGCACTTGAAGGAGTTGAAAGAGGCCGGACTGATACAGGGTGAGGTGGAAGCCCCCAAGGTGAAGTACTGTATCAATCGTGACAATTGGCAACTTGCAAAGGAGCTGTTCGGTGGCTTTTTCGGACAGTGTCTGTGTAAAAAAGAAGGGTGTTGCTAAAGAAGAAGGGGTATATGTTTTGCCCCTTTATTTATAGCGAGTATGTTCGCTATTCTACGAATTACAAACGTTGATTAATAAATATATATGCAAAGAAACTTATTATTCGTGTTAGTGAGTCTGTTTGCCCTGATGGCAGGGGCTCAGACCAAAGTGAACGACCATGTAGAAGTAATGTACTTCCATGGAAAACAGCGGTGCATGACGTGCATGGCTATTGAGAAACACGCCCGTGAGGTGGTGGAAAAGGACTTTGCCCATGAGAAGAAAAGTGGGAACGTGGTATTTAGAGTTGTTGACATTTCAACCGATGAAGGAGCAAAGATTGCCAAGGACTATCGTGTCACATGGTCATCGCTCTATGTCAATGGCTGGAAGAATGGCAAGGAGATGCGGAACGACATGACGCAGTTTGCCTTCAAAAATGCCCGGAACCATACCGATGAGTTCAAGAAAGGCGTGAGCGGAAAAATTAAGGAACTGATGAAATAGAATCAGGTTATGGAAATGCTTCAAACGTGGCTTGAAGGAAGTGATGTGCCCGTGCTGACGGCTTTCATCTTAGGACTGCTCACGGCAGTAAGCCCCTGTCCGCTAGCCACCAACATCACTGCCATCGGCTTTATCAGCAAGGACATAGAGAGTAAGAACCGTTCATTCTTCCACGGGCTTCTCTATACTTTCGGACGTATCGTGGCATACTCCCTGCTTGGAGCATTGCTTATTTGGATGCTGCGGAGAGGGCTCGACACCTTCGACCTGCAAGCAGAGGTGAGCCGTTGGGGAGATTTGCTGCTGAGTCCTATACTTCTTATTATGGGCTTGCTGATGTTGTTTGGCGATAAGCTGCCTTTGTCCCGCTTCGGTTTCAGTGCATCTCAGCGGGGCGAGCATCTTCGGGGGGCATGGGGTAGCCTGCTGCTCGGCATACTGTTTGCCATGGCGTTTTGTCCCACTAGCGGGCTGCTCTATTTCGGTATGCTCATTCCCATGTCGGCCTCAGCCGCAGGAGGCTATGCCTTGCCTGCCGTCTATGCCCTGGCTACGGGATTGCCTGTGGTGATAGTCGCATGGATAATAGCATATAGTGTGTCGAATATCGCAGGATTTTATCAGAAGGTGCAGGTGTTCCAGAAGTGGTTCAACCGCTTAGTAGCGGCACTGTTCATTATCGTAGGATTATATTACGCATATACATTTTATATTTAAGCAATATGGAAAAGAAAGAAATCAAAGTGCTTGG
>JBJEKS010000247.1:0-10239 GCA_051878755.1 Bacteroides sp.
GCCCGCCACCACATCCACCTGGAGTACTTCAACTTCCGCAACGACTCGATAGCCAATGCCCTGTTCGACCTCCTGGCCGAGAAAGCTAAAGAGGGAGTGAAGGTGCGCGCCATGTTCGATGCCTTTGGCAACAGCTCCAACAACCGTCCGCTGAAGAAGCGCCACCTGGAATCCATCGAAGCCCGAGGCATTGAGATTGTAAAATTTGACCCCATCACCTTCCCGTGGGTCAACCATGCCATGCACCGCGACCACCGCAAAATCGTGGTCATCGACGGCCGAGTGGGCTATACGGGCGGCATGAACATTGCCGACTACTATATCCATGGCCTACCCGAACTGGGGCAATGGCACGACATCCACATGCGCCTCACCGGCGGTGCCGTGGCACAACTGCAAGGCATCTTCCTCACCATGTGGAACCGCGAAACCGGCCAGCACATCGGAGGCCCCGACTATTTCCCTCAACTGACCAACGGGGAGACGACACCCTCAGATACGATTACAGCCTTACCCTCCACCATGCAGATAGCCATCGTGGACCGCGTGCCCAAAGAGAGTCCCCGAAACATCAGCCGCTCCTACTCGGCCTGCATCGCCTCGGCGCAACACCATATCCAGATTGTCAACCCCTACTTCGTACCCACCCGTTCCATCCGCAAGGCCATCAAGCAGGCCCTGAAGCAGGGCACACGGGTGGAAATCATGATACCCTCGAAGAGCGACATCCCCTTCACCCCCGAGGCCTCGTTCCATGTAGCCCACAAACTGATGAAACGCGGTGCCGAGGTCTATCTGTTCGACGGCGGATTCCACCACTCCAAAATCATGATGGTGGACAGCACCTTCTGCACCGTGGGCACTGCCAACCTCAACAGCCGCAGCCTGCGCTACGACTACGAGACGAACGCCTTCATCTTCTCCCCCGCCACCACCCAGGAGCTTAACGCCATGTTTGAGGCAGACAAGCAACAAAGCACGCTGATGACCCCCGAATACTGGAAGCGACGCTCAGGCTGGAAAAAATTCGTCGGCTGGCTAGGGAACCTGCTCACTCCCTTCATCTGATGTAATCAAATCACCATCTTTTGTAGATAGTCGCAACCTGTAAGGCGGAATATGCCTTCACTTTCCCCGAGTTTCCTCCACGGTTCTCCAAGGCTTTCGTGGAGAAACTAAGGGAATTCTAAGGGATGCGCATACATATCACCTTATAAGAAGAATAGGTATGCAGAAAAACAATGTAATGATTGTAACGTTTGTAACGATTGTAACGCCATCTTGCAGTTTTTGAAAAAAGCAAGGGCTTCTCTTGGATATTACAGTGCTTTACGTTATCTTTGCAGTCAATATTGAAATTTTATTCAGAAAATATTCAAACATTATAGCATAAGATAACAAAAACATCATGAGCAACTCATCACATCCCAAAGGTCTCTACCTGATCTTTGCTACCAGCACAGCCGAACGGTTCAGCTACTTCGGCATGAGAGCTATCTTTATCCTGTACCTCACGCAAGCCCTGCTGATGGACACGCAGGCAGCCACGCAAATCTACGGCAGCTACACCGGCCTGGTCTATCTGGCACCACTGCTGGGCGGATACATCGCAGACCGCTACTGGGGCATCCGCAAAAGCATCACCTGGGGTATCGTGATGATGAGCATCGGACAATTCCTGATGTTTGCCAGTGCCTCGGTGTATGAACAACACGACCTGTCGCGCATCCTGATGTACTGCGGACTAGCACTACTCATCATGGGCAACGGCACCTTCAAGCCTACAACGAGTGCTGTGGTGGGCAAACTCTACCGCCCCAACGACCCGCGCCTGGACTCAGCCTACACCATCTACTACATGGGCGTGAACATCGGAGCCTTCATCGCTCCACTGGCCTGTGGCTTCTTTGGCGAAACGGGCAATCCAGCCGACTTCAAGTGGGGTTTCCTGATAGCAGCCGTGGTCACCATCCTGCTTTTCTTCATCTTCGAGACACAGAAAAGCAAGTACCTGATAGGCCCTAACGGCGAAGCCATCGGCGTCATCCCCGATGCAAAACTAAAAGCTGATTCTTCTGCAGGCAAAGCAGTTGATGAGACTCCGCTGACTCCTGCCGAACGCGAGGCTAAACGAAAGAAGCAACAGGCTGACTACCTCAAACTAGGCATACTCACCGTTGCACTTATTGCACTGTTCAGCTTCCTCTTTGACGACTGGGTAAGCGTAGGCATCTTCACCGCCTGCATCGTCTGCCCCGTGAGCATTATGATGGACGACAAGCTGACAAAGATAGAGCGCGACCGCATCTGGGTCATCTACATCATTGCCTTCTTCGTCATCTTCTTCTGGGCCGCCTACGAGCAGGCAGGTGCCTCACTCAACCTCTTTGCGGCACAACAGACTGACCGCGTCTTCTTCGGCTGGGAGATGCCTGCATCCTGGACGCAGTCGTTCAACGCCATCTTCGTGGTCATCATGGCCGCCGTGGCTCCCTACGTATGGAGCTACCTCCACAAGCGCAACATGGAGCCCTCTGCCCCCACGAAGCAAGCCATCGGTCTGCTCCTGCTCTCATTGGGTTACCTCTTCATCTGCATTGGTGTACAGGGTGTGGAGCCTGGCGTGAAGGTGAGCATCATCTGGATTACAGGACTCTACTTCATCCATACATTAGGCGAAATCAGCCTCTCTCCCATCGGTCTGTCGATGGTCAACAAGCTGACCCCCGTGCGTTTTGCCTCGCTGATGATGGGCATCTGGTTCATGAGCACCGCTTCGGCCAACAAGTTTGCAGGTATGCTGGGAGGCCTCTACCCTGAGGATGGAAAGGTGAAGCATCTGTTCGGCATTGAGATTGCCACCCTGTTCGACTTCTTCATGATTTTCGTAGTGATGAGTGCCGTAGCTTCACTGATTCTCTTCCTGCTGTCGAAAAAATTGCAACGGATGATGCACGGAGTGGAATAAAATGCGTATATTTGCCCTCGTCAAACCAAATCTCAACGACAAATGGATACCACTAAGGTAAATGAGAAGACCATCAAGGTAAAAGAGAAGACTTTCAGCATCTCCATCCCCGAGGAGGAGATACTGACGGCCGTAGGGCGTGTGGCCGATGCCATCAACCGCGACCTGGCAGGCAAGGAGCCGCTCTTCCTCAGTGTACTCAACGGTGCCTTCATGTTCACCGCCGACCTGATGAAGCGTATCACCATCCCCTGCGAAATATCGTTCATTAAGCTCTCCTCCTACCAAGGGACATCGTCCACAGGCGAAGTGCGCCAGCTCATGGGACTAAACCAAAGCATCGAGGGGCGCACCGTGGTCATCGTGGAAGATATTGTAGATACGGGCCTCACGATGCAGAAACTGCTGGAGCTGCTGGAAGTACAACATCCCGCAGAAGTCCACATCGCTACGCTGCTTCTCAAGCCCGACAAACTGCAAGTACCCTTGAACATCGAGTATGCCGCCATGCAGATACCCAACGACTTCATCGTGGGCTACGGCTTGGACTACGATGGCTATGGACGCAACTACAAGGATATCTATACCGTAGTTAGTGATTAATGATTAGTGATTAAGAATACTCAAACTCAAATCTATATGCTGAACATTGTAATTTTCGGAGCTCCCGGTTCAGGCAAGGGAACTCAAAGTGAACGTATTGTAGCGCAGTATGGCATCAACCACATCTCCACAGGCGATGTGCTGCGTGCAGAGATCAAGAACAACACCGAGCTGGGCAAGATAGCCAAAGGCTACATCGACCAGGGCCAGCTGCTGCCCGATAACCTCATCGTGGATATGCTGGCAGCCAAGCTAGACAGCTTCAAGGAGAGCAAGGGCGTCATCTTCGACGGCTTCCCCCGCACCATCGCCCAGGCAGAAGCGCTGAAGAAGATGCTGGCTGAACGCGGACAGGAGGTCACGGTGATGCTCGACCTCGACGTGCCCGAGGAGGAGCTGATGGAGCGCCTCATCAAACGCGGTCAGGAGAGCGGACGTGCAGACGACAACGAGGAGACCATCAAGAAACGCCTCGTGGTTTATCACAGCCAAACGGCCCCGCTTATCGACTGGTACAAGAAGGAGGGTCAGTATGCCCACATTCACGGCTCCGGCCGTCTGGAAGACATCACGGCTGAAATCTGCGCTGCCATCGACAAGCGCTAACATACAGATACCCCATAGCGATTCCTCCGCATTCCCAACCGGTTCAAGCGGTTCAAGCGACTGCGAAGAGAACATACTAAAAGCCCGTACGATAGGACTATACAACACCTTCGTACGGGCTTTGCTGTATTTTTCTCAGCATCTGTATTATTTCAGCATTGCGAGTTGCTGAGCCATCTGCTGCTGTACTTCTTGAGCGGCACGGCGAGAAGCAGCGGCAAACTGCTCTGACTTATCGACATAGATAATGCCACGGCTGCTGTTGACAATCAAGCCGCACTGACGGTTCATGCCGTACTTGCAGACCTCCTCCAGGGAGCCACCCTGAGCACCCACACCGGGTACGAGCAGGAAATGGTCGGGCACAATGCGACGAATATCCTCGAATGCACGTCCCTGCGTGGCTCCTACAACGTACATCATCTGGTCATCACCACCCCACTGCTGGCTCTTGCGGAGTACCTTCTCAAAGAGTCGTTCTCCCTCTGTATCAGCTGTGAGCTGGAAGTCATGGCTTCCCTTATTGCTGGTCAGCGCCAACAGGATGACCCACTTGCCTGGATAGGCCAGGAAAGGACTCACACTGTCCTCGCCCATGTAAGGGGCCACGGTAACAGAGTCTATGTCGAGCTCCTCAAAGAAGCTCCGGGCATACATCGTAGAGGTGTTTCCGATATCACCACGCTTGGCATCAGCAATGATGAACTGGTCGGGATAATTCTGCTTGATGTACTTCACGGTCTTCTCAAAGGCTATCCATCCCTTCACACCCAGACTCTCATAGAAAGCAAGATTGGGTTTATAGGCAATGCAGAGATCCTGCGTAGCGTCGATGATGGCCTTGTTGAAGGCGAAAATAGGGTCTTCCTCCTTCAGGAGATGTTCGGGAATCTTCTTGATATCCGTATCCAGTCCCACGCAGAGAAAGCTCTGCTTGCGCTGAATGTTTTCAAAAAGTTGTTCTTTCGTCATATCGATTTAATTTTTGAGGTTATAAGCGATGATTTTTTAGCTTTTAGTTTATAGTTTTATAGTTCGCTCTCCTTGAGGCGCTCGGCATTCTCAGCCACAATGAGGTGGTCAATGCAGTCCTGTATGTCACCATCCATAAAAGCGGAGAGGTTGTAGATGGTATAGTTGATGCGATGATCGGTAATGCGGCCCTGTGGGTAGTTGTATGTACGGATCTTCGCCGAACGGTCGCCGGTACTCACCATGGTCTTACGCTTGGAGGCAATGTCGTCGATGTACTTCTGATGTTCCTTATCATATATAAAGGTACGCAGGCGCGAGAGCGCACGCTCTTTGTTCTTAGGCTGGTCGCGCGTCTCGGTACACTCGATGAGAATCTCCTCCACTACTCCTGTGAGCGGGTTCTTCCAGTTGTAGCGCAGGCGTACGCCCGACTCCACCTTGTTGACATTCTGTCCACCGGCACCTCCACTGCGGAAGGTGTCCCACTTGATTTCCCCCTCGTTGATAACCACATCAAACTCCTCAGCCTCGGGCAACACAGCCACTGAAGCAGCGGAGGTATGCACGCGACCCTGGGTCTCCGTAGCAGGCACACGCTGTACTCGGTGTACACCCGACTCATACTTGAGTGTACCATAGACATTATCGCCCGTCACTGAGCAGATAATCTCCTTGAAACCTCCAGCTGCACCCTCGTTAGCACTCGATACTTCCAACCGCCATCCCTTGATGTCGCAATATTTGCTATACATGCGGAAAAGGTCGCCTGCAAAGAGAGCAGCCTCATCACCTCCCGTCCCACCACGTATTTCGAGGATAGCATTACGGCTATCCTGTGGGTCAGCAGGAACAAGCATCAGCTTAATCTCCTCCTCCAACAGAGGGAGTTGCGACTCGCAGGCGGTGAGCTCTTCGCGAGCCATCTCCTTCATCTCCGGGTCTGCCTCATTGGCCAGGATTTCCTTCGCCTCGTCAATGCCTGCCAGGGTCTGCATATACTGCTTGCGAGCCTGCATCAGATCGCCCAGCTCCTTATACTCCTTGGTGAGCTTGACGTATCGCTTCTGGTCAGCAATTACCGCCGGGTCAGTAATCAGCGTGGATACTTCCTCAAACCGGGCCACTAGCCCATCCAGTTTCTCTAATATCGTATTGTTATCTGCCATAGATGATATGGGGAATTATTTGCAAAGGTAATTGGCCCACCGGTACTGGCGAGTGACAATGTTGAACGTGATGACCAGCCAGCCCAGCGTACCAAGCATGAAGAGTATAGCATGGAGTGTGAAGTCGCGCTGCTGGATAAGCAGCCACGACTCATAGCACATATAGACCGTAGCACACACACTTGCTATGCAGCAAAGGAAAAACAGAATCTTTCGCATAACTTAAATAATAACTTGTAGCTCGTAGCTTGTAGCTTGTCACTTATCAATACACAAACTCACCAAACTCGCTGCGGATGATGAGTTCCTTCTTGTCGCTCTCCTCAATACGGCCAATGACTTGGGCATCTATACCAAATGACTTGGAGATGGCTATCACCTCCTCAGCATGCTCAGGCGAGAGATAGACCTCCAGGCGATGTCCCATATTGAAGACTTTGTACATCTCGCTCCAATCGGTGTTGCTCTGCTCCTTGATGGTGCGGAACAAAGGAGGCACGGGGAAGAGATTATCCTTAATGACACGACAGCTGTCACCCACAAAATGGAGCACCTTGGTCTGTGCGCCACCTGAGCAATGCACCATACCGTGAATCTCCGGACGAAGCGCATCAAGCAGTTTCTTCACCACAGGAGCATAGGTGCGCGTTGGTGAGAGCACCAGCTTGCCTGCATCGAGCGGTGAACCCTCCACTGCATCAGTCAGCTTCAAGCCACCACTATAGACCAGTTCCTCGGGCACAGCCTTGTCATAACTCTCGGGATACTTCTCAGCCAGGTACTTACTGAAGACATCGTGGCGGGCAGAGGTGAGTCCGTTGCTGCCCATACCGCCGTTGTACTCCTTCTCGTAGGTAGCCTGTCCAAACGATGCCAATCCTACGATGACATCACCCGGACGGATGTTGGCATTATTAATCACATCGCTACGCTTCATACGGCAAGTCACGGTGCTATCCACAATGATGGTACGCACCAGGTCGCCCACGTCAGCCGTCTCACCGCCAGTGGCATAGACTCCTACGCCCATTTCGCGAAGCTCAGCCAGCAACTCATCCGTACCATTGATGATGGCAGAGATAACCTCGCCAGGCACAAGCAGCTTGTTGCGTCCAATGGTTGAAGAGACCAGGATATTATCTACGGCTCCTACGCAGAGCAGGTCGTCGATGTTCATGATAAGCGCATCCTGCGCGATACCCTTCCAAACGGAAAGGTCACCGGTCTCCTTCCAGTACATGTAAGCCAGGGAAGACTTAGTACCCGCCCCGTCGGCATGCATGATGTTACAATACTCCGAATCAC
The DNA here is from genome assembly GCA_051878755.1 of Bacteroides sp. Classification (GTDB taxonomy): domain Bacteria; phylum Bacteroidota; class Bacteroidia; order Bacteroidales; family Bacteroidaceae; genus Bacteroides. The sequence continues at coordinate 7,624 of JBJEKS010000247.1, forward strand.
CGCCCAGGATATCGGGGATAATCTTACAGAAGGCCTGCGGATAGAGACCCTTGTCAATGTGCTTGATGGCGTTGTGAACGTCCTCTTTCGATGCGCTCACTCCGCGCATCATGTATCTTTGATTGGTGCTCATAAGGCATATAATTATGTTCAGAGTGCAAAAGTAAGCATTTTCAGTGAGTCTGCCGCATAAAAGGGGAGAAAATTACTTCACCTTGATGCGGTCGAACCCGTCACCATAGGCACCAATTACGGCGCTCTGCGTCACGTAGGCATCGGGGTCTATCTCCTTAATGAGGCGGAAAATCATGGTGCTGTCCCTCTTCTTGGCCATTACGAAGAGCATCTTCACCTCATCACCGCTGTAGAAGCCGTTGGCATTGATGACCGTCACGCCACGTCGCGGACCTACTACGATGCTATGGCCTATCTCCTTGTACTTCTTGCTAATGATGATGAATTGTACGGACTGTCGCGCACTATTGACTACCTGGTCGAGCACGAAGCTGCAGATGTAGAGCGTGGCATAGCCATAGACTACCTTCTCCCAATCCTGGAGGGCGAAATATCCGCAGGAGATGATGATGAGGTCGCACATCAGCATGACACGCCCCAGCGTGACGTCGCGGTACTTGTTGATAATGGCAGCAATGATATCCGTGCCACCCGTACTACCGTTGTGAGAGAAAGCCAATCCGATGCCCAAACCGCAGCACGAGGCCCCGATGACGCAAGCCATGAAGGGCTGGTCGTGGAGCAAGTGGAGATCCTGCGTGAACTGTTGGAGCAAGCTGGTGATGAAGGTAAGCGTAAAGACAGCATAGACCGTCTTGATACTGAACTTCCACCCCAGCACCTTGATAGAGAGCAACAGGAGTACAAAGTTGATGGCAAAGTAGGTGTACTGCACGGGGAACCCCGTAGCGAAGAACACAATAGATGCAATACCCGGCACACCGCCCGTAGTGATGTCGTTGGGCAGCAAGAAGATGGTCCATCCTATGCCGTAGAGCAGCAGTCCGAAAGCAATCATCAGGTAGTCCTTGAGTTCGTTGAAGAATGCCTGACGTGAAATGGTCTGGCCAAAGAGCGTAACAGAGTTTTTCATTTTGTACGTTGTTTGAGTTTATCCGTTTTTAAGTTTTAAGTTAATGCAAGCGTTCAAACCGTTCACCCTGCCACTGGTAGGTGAGCGATGGAGTCAGATAAGGTTCGAGGCGTTTGCGCACCTCGTCATTGACAGTGTCGGGGGTGGTGAAGCGTATCTGCAGTTGGTTGTTGTCTGCAGAGAGTGTAGCCTCTGTCAGCAGCAAAGCGGCCGAAGCATTTTGCGAATGAAAGATGGACTTTGCCTCAGGCGAAAGGAAATCGTCAAGACAAGGCAGCGGAGTCAGAACCTGACTCAGCGGAAGGGGACTCCAACGGCTATCATAAAGCAACAGATGGCTATCGGTCACTGGCGTGAACACCGTCTCGACGACGCAAATCAGCGTATCACCCTGCTGCGTAGGAAGCAATTTCATCTGCCACTGAGCCAATTCACTATGTTGCAGACACAGATACGACTCCGAAAGTTGGGTCATCCGCGTGCGACCATTCAGACGGTTATCGACCTCTGCCTTCATGCCATTGGCCATAAAATCCACCAGGTCTGCCCGGTTGACCGCCGTGAGTAACTTAGACAGAGAATCAGGCATCGCCACAAAGCGTTCCCCAGCCCCCAGACCTTTGGAATCTTCATTCTCCGCAGCAAGGGGCTGCTGAGCCATAAGGCCCATCGATAGACATCCAAATGTCAACAAAATCAAATACCTACATACCGTCATCATGCTGAGTTGTTGAATCATTAAGTTATCTTTTAGTTTTTAATTTTATAATTTAAATCACCCCCTGCTCCCCAGATAGAGGAAGAACATGCCTATCAGCACTAGTATCAAATCAATGGCTTTGCTCCGGAGATTCTTCTCGCGGAACACCCAGGCTCCAAAGAGGAACGACACCACCACACTGCCACGACGCACCATAGAGACAATACTGACCATAGAGCCTGGCAAACTGAGCGCATAGAAATAGGCAAAATCGGCCGCACAGAGAAAGAGGGAAATCATCAAAATAGTCCAGCGCCAGCTGAAGGGGGTGCTTTTCTTTCGCATGGGCATCCACAGCAGCAGGATGATGGGACACATGATGAACACCTGATACACATTATACCACGACTGCACCAGCATGGGATTAAGTCTGCCCATCAGATACTTGTCGTACAGGCCACTCACAGCCCCCATGACAGCCGCCAGCACAATGAAGAGAATCCAACGATTGTGCTTGAAGTCAATACCCTCCTTCTTGCCCGAACGACTCAACATGAAAAACGAAGCCACAGCCAGCAATACGCCCACCCACTGATAAAGGTTCAGGCGTTCACCAAAGAGGAGCATTGCCCCCACAAGCACCATCACAGGCCGGGTGGCGTTGATTGGCCCTACAATGGTGAGCGGCAGATGCTTCATACCGAAATAGCCCAACACCCAAGACGAGAGCACAATAAAAGACTTGAGCAGAATCAGCCCATGCTCCTCCAGTGAAGCCGAAGGGACATAAACCATACTCCCTTCCAAC
>JBJEKS010000248.1:0-8015 GCA_051878755.1 Bacteroides sp.
TTAGTGATTAGTGATTAGTGGTTAGTGATTAGTGGTTAGTGATTAGTGATTAGTGATTAGTGATTAATGATTAGGTCTCCTCCCTTTAAGGGAGGCCGGGAGGGTCTTTTTTTTTTTTTTTAGTTCGTCTTATAGTCGTAGTGTACCTCCTTGAGGTCGGCGTTGGCCTTGACGATTTTCTTTTTCAGCCCTTCCTTATAAGCCGCGAGTTTCTCAGCCAATGGGGCATCGCTGAGGGCCAGCATCTGGATGGCCAGGATGGCGGCATTCATGGCTCCATTGATGGCTACCGTGGCTACGGGTATGCCGGGAGGCATCTGGATGATGGAGTAGAGGGCATCCACACCATCGAGTACGGAACCTTTTACAGGCACACCGATGACGGGCAGGGTGGTGTTGGCGGCAATCACTCCAGGCAGGGCGGCGGCCATGCCGGCAGCAGCAATAATCACTTTGATGCCACGCTCCTGGGCACCACGGGCAAAGGCTTCCACCTCCTGCGGTGTGCGGTGAGCCGAGAGGGCATTCATTTCGAACGGCACCTGCATGTCGTTCAGCAGCTGGGCAGCTTTCTCCATCACCGGCAAGTCGCTGGTGCTACCCATGATGATACTTACGATTGGGGACATTCTTCTTTGGGGATAAGGGATGAGGGATTAGGGATAAGATTTAGGGATAGCGGGATAGGGGATGAAGGGATGGTATGAAAAACCTAATCCCTTATCCCTAATCCCTTATCCCTAGATTTTCTTACTCATTCACCAGTGCCTTGTAGGCTTCGGCATCGAGCAGGGCGTCGAAGTCGGCATCGGCAGCGGGCTTGATCTTGATGAGCCAACCTTCGCCATAGGGATCCTTGTTGACCAGTTCGGGTTGGTCGGCCAGGGCCTCGTTCTGCTCCAGCACTTCGCCTGCTACGGGGAGGAACAGGTCGCTGATGGTCTTCACTACTTCAATCGTGCCAAACGTGTCACCGGCAGCCAGGGTCTCACCCTCGGTCTGGATGTCAACGAACACGATGTCGCCCAGTTGCTCCTGAGCATAATCGGTAATACCTACATAGGCGATGTCGCCTTCCACGCGAATCCATTCGTGTTCGCTGGTGTACTTCACATTAGTTGGAAAGTTCATGATGCTTGATTTTTTTTAATGGTTAAACAATCCGTTAATTTTTAGTTTCTTATTTATGAGTTTATTTATGAGTTGGTTTGGAATAAGTCAGATAAAGAAGATGCGGAAGAGCAGGTTGGTCATGGGGTTGAGCACCAGCATGGCGCAGAGCCACCCCACGGCAAAGCCGCCCAGTACCTCGCCCACCGTGTGATGTCCCAGGATGATGCGTGAGGTGCCCACGATGCCTGCCACCAGGATGATGCCGCAGAGCCACCACACCGGGTTGTAGCCAAAGAGGGCGCTGAAGGCCACGAGTCCACCCACCACGGCACCTACACCTGTGGTGTGTTCACTCAGCTTCCACCAGCAGTTGGCCACCACCGAGATAACCATCATCAGCAGGGCTGCCAGGATGATGCCCGTCATGTACCAGGGGATATGGAGGCGGCGCATCAGGAGGAAGCAGGCGATATAGGAGGCGATGGTGAGCAGGAAGGGTACGTAGCGCCGTTTGCGCTCGGCCATCTCGGCTGGGGTGAGCTTGTTGAGCCGCTGAAAGAGGTAGATGCCCAGCGTGGGCAGCAGGATGGTGCTCACATAGACCAGTCCCAGCACCGTCAGCTTATAGGCCAGGGGCATGATGCGCAGGTAGGAGAAGATGAAGAGAATCAGGAAGGCCACGAAGGGGATGGTGAATGGCGTGAAGAGGGCAGAGATAACCCGTGCCACGCTGCGGAGGCTCTTCTCGGCTATCAGCTCCTGACTGGCCATCCCGTGGTCGGGTTGTTGTCCATCAGCTGCTCGGTTGACCTGCTGTTCTTCTTCGATATGTTGTACTTCCATATTGCTGTCTCTTGGTTTATCTATTCGTGTAGTCGTGTTACCGCCGCAAGCGGGCCACGGGGATGTTGAGCTGCTGGCGGTACTTGGCCACGGTGCGTCGGGCGATGGGGTAGCCCTTCTCCTTGAGCCGTTCGCACAGCTCGTCATCAGTGAGCGGATGGTTGCGGTCTTCGCCCTCGATGCACTCCTTGAGGTAGAGCTTGATTTCGCGTACCGAGCGCTCCTCGCCCTCTTCCGTGGTGTAGCTGTCGTTGAAGAAGAACTTCAGCGGGTAGATGCCGAAATTGGTCTGCACGTACTTGCTGTTGCTCACGCGTGAGATGGTGGAGATGTCGAGGTGGGTACGCTCGGCCACGTCCTTCAGGATCATGGGGCGGAGCAGGGCTTCGTCACCTTCCAGGAAGAAGGGGCGCTGCAGCTCGATGATGGCCTCCATGGTGACGGTCAGGGTCTGCTGGCGCTGCTTCACGGCATCGATGAAGCCTTGAGCGGCATCCATCTTCTGCTTGAGGAAGAGCAAGGCCTCCTTCTGCTCGCGGGTGGGCTTACTGCCTGAGCCGGGCTTCTGCTCCTCCATCATGCGGCTGAAGTCGCGGCTCACGTGCAGCTCGGGCAGACGACCGTTGTTGAGCGTCATGGTGATGCCCCCTTCGTCGTCGGTCTCCACGATGAAGTCGGGTGTGATTTGCTGCAGGTTGCGCTCTAGGCTTTCGCCCAATGAGGCACCCGGACGGGGGTTGAGCTTCTTGATTTCATCCACCGCACGGCCAACCATTTCTTCACTGAGTTGCAGCTGTTTGGCTATCTTGTCCCAACGCTTGCGGGTGAAGTCGTCGTAGCAGTTCTCCAGAATCTGGGTGGTGGGTTCCTCCAGCTCGGCAGGAAGCTCATGCTGCTGAATCTTGCGCTGCAGCTGCATCATCAGGCACTCCTGTAGCGAGGAGGCTCCCACACCGGGAGGATCGAGCTGCTGGATGACCTGCAAGGCCTCCTTCAACTCCTCCTCCGAGGCATCCACGCCGGCATAGATGGCCAGCTCGTCGCTCAAGGCACTGAGGCTCTTGCGCAGCAGGCCGTCGTCTTCTAGCGAGCCAATCAGGTATTCAGCCAGTTGCCGCTGGCGTTCACTCATCTCGTGCTCACGCAGTTGCTCCTTCAGCATCTCGTAGAACGAGGGATCCTCGGCGTAGGGAATCTCCTTAGGTTGGTCATCGGCGCTGCGGTTGTTGTCGATCATATAGTAGTCGGGGATATCCTCTTCGTTGCGGAAGTCGGCTTCGGCATCATAGTCGGCCTCACCGCCATCTTCGCCCCTGTTTTCATTGAGCTCGTCCGGCGTGCTCTCCTCAGCACTCTCCGGTTCCTCACGTCCCTCTTCGAGGGCAGGGTTTTCGAGCAGTTCAGCCCGCACACGGTCCTCTATCTCCAGCGCAGGCAGTTCGAGCAGTTTCACTGCCAGAATCTGCTGTGGCGAGAGGGTCTGCACCTGCTGTTGGGCCTGGGTTTGCAGCTGTCTGGAGCCTTGGTTCATATAATTTGGTTATTTATTCGTTATTTATTCATTAAATTCTCTGCAAAAATAGCGCAATTATGCTGAACGAGCAAATATTTTCATTAATTTTGCGGCAAAGCAATAATCCTAAAACAAGATTTGTTATGTTTGCTAAAGAAACTTATGTGCAGCGCAGAGCGCAGCTGAAGAAAAATGTAGGCTCCGGCATCTTGCTCTTTCTGGGCAATGAGGAGCAAGGTTTAAACTACGAAGACAATGCCTTCCGCTTCAGGCAGGACTCCACGTACCTCTATTATTTCGGTATCTCGACCCCCTCGCTGGCCGCTATCATCGACATCGACAACGACCGTGAGATTGTGTTTGGTGACGAACTCTCCATCGACTATATCGTCTGGATGGGTGTGCAGCCCACCTTGCGCGACAAGAGTGCCGCTGTTGGCATCACCGACGTGCGTCCGCTGGCCAAGCTGGCCGACTACCTGCACGAGGCCGTGAAGAGCGGACAGACCATCCACTACCTGCCTCCTTACCGTGCGGAGCACAAGCTGAAGCTGACCGACTGGCTCGGCCTTCCTCCCGCTCATCAGGTGGGTAGTGTCCCCTTCATCCGTGGTGTTGTGGCTCAGCGCAACTACAAGACCGACGAGGAAATCGCTGAAATCGAACGCGCCTGCAACGTGACGGCCGACATGCACATCGCCGCCATCAAGGCCGTGCGCCCGGGCAAGTACGAATATGAGGTGGCTGCCGAGATTGAGCGTGTGGCTCAGGAGAATGGCTGCCAGCTCTCTTTCCCCACCATCGCCACCATCAACGGACAGACGCTCCACAACCACTACCACGGCAACCTCATCAAGCCGGGCGACCTCTTCCTGATTGATGCCGGTGCCGAGCTGCCTTCGGGCTATTGTGGCGACATGTCGAGCACCACGCCTGCCGACCCCACCTTCACCGCCCGTCAGCGTGAGGTCTATGAGATTCAGAACGCCATGCACCTGGAGAGCGTCAAGGCCCTCCGTCCGGGCATCCCCTACATGGAGGTGTATGAACTCTCGGCCCGTGTATGTGTAGAGGGTATGAAGGCGCTTGGATTGATGAAGGGCAATGCCGACGATGCCGTACGCGAAGGTGCCCATGCCCTCTTCTATCCCCACGGATTGGGCCACATGATGGGTCTCGACGTACACGATATGGAGAACCTCGGCGAAATCTGGGTAGGCTACAACGGTCAGCCCAAGAGCACGCAGTTTGGCCGCAAGAGCCAACGCCTGGCCATCCCCTTGGAGCCTGGCTTCGTCTTCACCGTAGAACCCGGTATCTACTTCATCCCCGAGCTGATTGACCTCTGGAAGGCAGAGAAGAAGTTTGCCGACTTCATCAACTACGACAAGGTGGAGGAGTATCGTCACTTCGGCGGCATCCGCAATGAGGAGGATTACCTCATCACGCCTGACGGAGCTCGTCGCTTAGGCAAGAAGATTCCTCTCACGCCCGAAGAGGTGGAGGCAATCAGATAAAAAGTCCCAAAGCCCCAAAGCCCCTAAGACCCTCCCCTTCCCTCCCTTAAAGGGAGGGGGATAAAAATAGACATCCCCCTTTGTCTTCCTCGGTGCAGGAGGGCAAGGGGGGATGCTTATTATGGTAGGGTAAAAATGCTCCCTCCCTTTAAGGGAGGGACGGGGAGGGTCTCTTTTTATACATGCAGCTCCAGCACGAACCGGGTGCCTTTGGTGTAGGTGGGGTCGATGCTGAGCGTGCCGTTCATCTTGGTGACCATCAGCGAGCAGATGGGCAGGCCGAGGCCGTCGCCTTCGGTCAGGTCTTTCACCTCGCTGAAGGGCTTGAAGAGGTTGTCGCGCTTCTCCTCGCTGATGCCACAGCCGGTGTCGCTCACCACAAACTGGTGGGTATGTGCTCCGCGCTTCTTGAAGTCAACCCATATCTTTCCGCCTTCAGGTGTGTAGCGGGCAGCGTTGTCAAGCAGGTGCAGGAGCACGTGCTCCAGCGCCTCGGGGGCTATCTTCACGCTCAGCTTGGGGGCATTGACCGTGACGGTCACCTCTGGCTTTACCAAGGCACGTACCTTCTCAGCCAGGGCTTCACAGAAGGTGTTCACGTTCTTCTCCTCCATCTCGTAGGGTTGCGTCAGGCTCTGCTCCAGCTCCGAGAGCTCCTGGATGTGGCCGGCGAAGGTGTGGAGGGCCTGTACGCCAGGATGTGAGGAGGGCAGTGTGTCGAGCGTCGGCTCCATCTGCGATGAGATGTTCTGGATGAAGCGCGTCTTCAGCTCGTTGTGTTCGTTGGCCACGGCGATGGCCTTCTTCTGCTTGCGCGTCATCAGGATGAAGCGGAGCAGTATCACGCCTCCCAGCACCAGGGCGGCGGCCAGGATGGCAGCCAGGATGCAGAGGCCGATGATGATGTACTGCTTGGTGCTGAGCGAGCTCTCCTTCTGCTTGATGGTGAGCAGACTTTCGTCATACTTCTGTTTCAGCTGGGCCATCTCGTCGCGGGCGGTGAGTGCCCTTACCGAGTCGGTCCAAAGGATGAACTTCTCATACGTGCGGGCCACGAGGGCAGCGTTGCCACTCTTGCGGGCGATGTCGATGAGCGTCTTGTAGCAGTCGGTCACCTTGTCGTAGGCATTGGCCGCCTTATACTGGTTGATGAGCCGGCTGATGGCCTCGTCGCCCTGCGCTTGCTGGCCGAACGTATAATAATAGTTTGCGCGCGTGTAGAGCACATCGTTTTTCAGTGAGTCGCTGGCAGCTTGCTTGGCCAGCTCCTCCAGGCGGCTGAGTTGCTCATCCGCCCGCTGCACGTTCTTCAGCTTGATGTACATGCGGATGCGTTCCTTCGTCAAGGGGTAGTGGGCTGCAGGCAGCTGCTTGTTGTTGTCGCGTTCCTCCTGCGAGAGGAACTGGTCGGCATTGCGCAGCACCTCAAAGGCCTCCTTAAACATGTTCTCGCGGTGGTAGAGGGCACCCACCTTGGCGCCACATTCAGCTGCCGCTTCATATTTCTTCTCTTCGGCCAGGGCCGAATAGGCCTGCAGATAGAAGTAGCGTGCCTGGGTATATTCCTTCTTCTCAAGGGACGCTGCGGCTTGACGTTGCAAGTCCTGTCCTTTGCTCTGCGCATGTAACGTACTGACATTAAGCATTAAAACTGCTGTAATCAGCAAGGTTCCTAAAAGTTTCATATCTTTTAATCTATCTTATGGTTATTCATTTTGTCACAAAAGTAAGGTAAAAAGTAATAGGTTGTATGTGTTTTGTCCAAAATATTTTTCTTTGTCGCTCTTGCATTGTCGGCAAAATGTGCTACCTTTGCGACCAATGAACCAATCAAATCTATTTTAAGACATGAAATTCAAGCTCTTTATGATGGCAGCCTTGCTGCTTACCGGGTGCTCCGCTTGCGGAGGAAGTGACAACAATCCAAACGAGAACCCTAGTACTCCCGACAATCCCTCGACGGAGAAGGTGGACTTTGCCAAGGGTGCCGACATCAGCTGGTACACCGAATATGAGAAGAATGGGTATAAGTTCTACAACGCCTCCGGGCAGGAGCGCGACTGCACTACGCTCATGAAGGAACTGGGGCTGGATGCCATCCGCTTGCGCGTATGGGTCAATCCCAAGGATGGCTGGTGCAACAAGGAGGACGTAGTCGTGAAAGCCAAGAAGGCTGCCTCGCTGGGTATGGATGTGATGATTGACTTCCACTACAGCGATATATGGGCCGACCCGAGCAAGCAGTTTAAGCCGGCTGCCTGGGAAGGTCTGGGCCTTGCCGACCTGAAGAAGGCGTTGGCCGACCATACCAAAGAGGTTCTTAACGAGCTGAAGAGCGCCGGCGTGACGCCCAAATGGGTACAGGTGGGCAATGAGACCCGCCCGGGTATGCTTTGGGATGAAGATGTCAACCTGAGTGGTGCTTCATGGGATGTATTGGAGAAAGAGACCGAAGGGGGTGACGAAAACTCCTCCAAAGTGGTTGGCGCGAAGAACTGGGTCAACCTGGGAGCCTTTGTCACTACGGGTTATGAGGCTGTGAAAAGCGTATTCCCCCAGGCTATCGTCATCGTGCACCTGGATAATGGCTTTGACAACAGCATGTTCCAATGGTACTTTGACGAGCTGAAGAAGAACGGTGGTAAGTGGGATATGATAGGCATGTCCATCTATCCCTACTGGACCAGACTCTACCACGGCGATAGCTATCCGAATGAAGACAAGGTGATAACCGACTGCATCAGCAACATCAACAAGCTGGCTGCGCATTACAACTGCGACGTGATGATCGTAGAGACCGGCATGGAGTGTGGCGATGGCCAGGGCGGTGTGGCCTCTGCCTCGAAGCTGCAACAGGGAAAGACGCTTCTCACTCGCCTCATCAAGGAGAGTCGCGACAACACCAACGGGCGTTGCAAGGGTGTCTTCTACTGGGAGCCCGAGTGCCGTCCCAACCTCAACTATATCCTCGGAGCCTTCACCAACGATGGCAAGCCGACCGTCATCATGGATGCCTTCAAGGAGTAGCA
>JBJEKS010000248.1:8115-10210 GCA_051878755.1 Bacteroides sp.
CATGTCGTTTGTAGCCGGATGATTTTACCTCTATGGGACATATCTTGTTCCCCCTAGACAGCAGGAAATCGATTTCGTAGTTATGCTTGCCGGTTTCCGTTGGGAACGTGTAATAGAACAGGTGGTTCCCCGAGGCTCTCAGCATCTGAGCCACAACGTTTTCATAGACATACCCCAAGTTTGCTTCCAGCTTGTCGCTGAGCAGCTTTTGGTAGATGATATTCTCCGTGAAGTCTTTGTCTTTAAATGCCAAGGTAACGAACAGCCCCGTGTCTGCCACGTACATTTTGTACCTGTTTCTGTCTGAATAGAGTGACATCCCTACACCAGGGTCATTTACATGGTAAGCCATATTGATGGTCATGGACTCGCTTAGTTCTGACAGCAGTTGCTGTGTTGTAGAGTCACTGGTAGCATTTCCTATCACGCTGGTTATTAGATAACGGTTTGCATTGCTGTTGAGTTGTGCAGGGATTGCGTCAAATAACATAGATAGGCGTCCTGATGAATCAATCTTCCGGAAGTCATCTTCATACAGATGAATGATGTCACGCTTCACATCGTCAACAACCTGAAGATTGTTCGTCTCCAGGAGCGTATTGACGGCTTGAGGCATGCCGCCCACCAGCATATAGAGACGAAAGTCTCTCATCAACTTTCTGTTTATGGCATCGCCTATACTCATTCTCTTTTCATACATCATCCTTAGTTGTCCTATCGAAACGGAGTCGCCAAGTGCCCACTTGAACTCTTCATAGTCCATGGGGAACATGTTGAAGCGTTGCTCTTCGCTTGGTAGCGTGATGTCTTTGACGTTTTTCTTGATAGAGATAAGCGACCCTGTTTCGATGTAGTCATATCGTCGGTCGGCTACCAGGTATTTGATGGCTTGCCGTGCTTTCGGACAGCGTTGCACCTCATCAAAGATAATCAGCGACTTGCGTTCTGTGAGCTGTACACCGTAATGGAACTGAAGTCTTATGAAGAAGTAATCTAACTCGTGGATGTGGTTGAAGAGCTCAATCACTTCACTAGGAGCGATGGAGAAATCAATCAGGATATATGAATCATATTCGTTCTCAGCAAATTGCTTTACCAAAGTGGACTTGCCTACACGACGTGCCCCTTCAATTAAGACGGCTGTCTGTCCATCGCGTTGCTGCTTCCATTGCAACAGCTTATCATAGAGTTTGCGCTTGAATATCCTCATAATTCACTTGCTTTGATTGGTTTATTTCGGTGCAAATATATGGAAATATCCCCGAATCTCAAATTCTTTTTGCTAGAAATATACCGGAATCTCATAATTTTTTCGCTGAAAATATCCCAGAATCTCAAAATCTTAGTTGTGTATCTATTCTCCGCTGCAGTACCCGCTGATAAGTAATACTACGTTATGCCTTTCCGCTTACAGCACCTCCAGGCGGCCAAGGAGTTGTTGGGCCCAGTAGCTTTCTGACTTCAGCCATTCCAGTTGATCATCGGTCTGAGGGAGGGCAAGCTGCTTGTCGAGGTGGTCGATGTAGCTCTGCAGCTGTTCCGTGGCCTCTTGCAGCCGCTCTTGGCGGAGCAGCAACAGGATGCGCTGATGGGTGGCGTTGATGGACTGGCCTCCGTTCAGCGTATCTGCCTTGTCGAGCAGCTCGTGGCAGACCTTCCAGGTCTCCTTACTGTTGCTCTGCTTCATGAGGCATTGGGCCTGGATGACGTAGTCGTCAGCCGAGGCCAGCAGGCTGTTGATGTTCTTCTGGGCCAGGATGGAGGCTTCGGCATAGTCGCCGTTGTACTCCAGCAGGCTGGCTGAGAAGCTCACTACCGAGGCGGTCTGCTTCAAGTAGATACGGTCTTCGGGCTGTTCGCTGACGGGATATCGCTCTTGCAGCTTCTTCACCCGCTCGTGCAGGTTGTTGTGAACCTGGTTGCGGTAGAACACCCGGCTGTCTTGCACCCGCAGGAAATAGCTCTGCATCTTCTTCAAGGCCGAGGTGAGGTGCACGGGGTCGTGCTTGCTGAACTTCAGGTATTCAATGGCCAGCAGGTCGGCCTCCTTCTCCTGCTCGGGCAGGTAGGTCAGACCCATGCGCTCCATGATGTT
>JBJEKS010000249.1:0-1839 GCA_051878755.1 Bacteroides sp.
AGGATTATATGGATAAATAAACGTACATTTGTGAGCCATAAAATATGTATATATGAAAATCAAGCTGCATAATCGCCCCTTATTAGGGGTGTTAACGCTCCTCATGGTTGTCGGAATAAGCGGCTGCATGGAGGACTTATTTAACGAAGAGCTGGTACAGAAGCTCTATGAGGATGCCTTTCCGGTGAAGGACATTGACCCTAAACTGGATTGGAAAATGACGCGCGTAGTAACCGCCTCGGTGAAGGTCAATGACAACTACGAGAGCGAGTACGACATCCTGATTTACGACACCAACCCGTTGGAGGAGAACAGCAGCGCCACCCTGCTCTGCAAGAGTGAGCCTACTACCAAGAGCGACTTCAACACCCGCTTCGACTGCCCCTCCTACCTCAACGAGCTCTTCATCTGCAAGCGCGACACGGCCAACCGCGTAGTGGCCCACATGGTCTCCATCGTTAACAACTCCGTCAGCACCACCTTTGGTGAGACAGCCTCTACCCGAACCTTCAGCACCCGTGCCGTAGGTTCGTTGATTCAGCCCTATACCCCACCCAAGAGTGAAAGCGAGATACTCTCCATGGCTCGCAATGCCAAGGAAATCAAGTCCAACAGCACGGTGAAGGCTGGCGAAGTATGGAAGATTTCCCAAAATAAAATTTTCCGCAACGACCTCGATGTGAGCAGTTCAGCCAATAATCCTGCCACCATCATCATTCAAGGCACCTGGCGACCTGGTGGTAACATCGCAGCCATTGAGACCGGTGTCAACATCGTGGTCACCTCCACAGGTCGCATTGAGCTACCCAGCGGAAGTGCAGACAACAAGAGTCTGAAACTGAACGGCAACAGCACCCTGACCGTCTATCCCGGAGGATACATCGGCGGAGAGGGAAATGAGAAGCGAGGCTATATCGTAATGCCAACAGGTTCCGAAGGTCGCGTCAACTACAATGCCGGCACCATCAATGTCAACACCATTGATATGCGCGGTGGCAAGAGCCACTTCTACAACTGCGGCAACTTGGATATAGACCAGCTCCTCATCACTGACGTGGGAGGCAAGCTCACCAACATGGGTCAAGCCATCATCGGCACCACCACGACCAGCAGCACCATCGAAAACGGTTGCTTCCTGCGAGTAACCAAGAACCTCTGCGGAAACCTCTTGATGGACAACAGCTGTGCTGCCGTATTGGCCTCGTATGGCAAGAAGGAAGAGAATGGGAACTATCCAAACTCCAACAAGACCATCCGCCTGGGTCGTCAGTCCATGATTACCATCGAGGGCGATGCCTACTTCGCTTACGGCACACAGGTGCAGGGCCCTGACCGTGGTGAAGCCCTGTTCCGCATCAACAACATCCGTTCGCTGAATGGCTTCTCTCATCGGGGAGGCACCATCTTCTACGAAGTAAATAAGGTATCGGTAGAGAGCGACTGGGAGAAAGCCACCTTCATGCACTACCTGCTCAACAGCCAAGGCACCTTGGCCCGTTGGGGTGAAGCACCCATCCGCATCGAGCCCGACCAATGTACCGGTGAAGGCAACAAGCCGGCTGAAGAAGGCAAGCCCACTCCCGAAGATCCCCTCTCCTATACCTATGTATTTGAAGACAACTACCCCCTGGTAGGCGACTACGACTTCAACGATGTCGTGATTGACGTAATCCCCTCCTATCAACGCGAACGAGAGACCAACCGAATCAAGCGCATCCAACTGAATATTACACTGACTGCTGCAGGAGCCAGCAAAAATGTTGGTGTTGGTCTGCGTCTTGTGGGCATACAGAAAGACCAGATTTCCGCCGTCCGTTCTGGTGGAGCCGACAGCCGTTT
>JBJEKS010000250.1:0-10161 GCA_051878755.1 Bacteroides sp.
TGGATAACACCCTGGGCGACCGCAAGCTGCTGCCCACCTGCTACGGGTGCTTCGATTGATAGCCATTGTATAGTATAACTATAAAAAAATAAGAGAGAGCTGAGTCCTTGGTGGGTTCAGCTCTCTTTTTTTATCACCCTCTGTGGGGGTATTCGTTCATAAAAATGTGATTTATTTAGCATAACCTGTAGGGGCGGACCTGTGTGTCCGCCCTGAATACCGCAACGGAGCATGATTATGTTCATGTATCTGGGCGGACATAAGTGCATGTTTGCGGGCGGACACATAGGTCCGCCCCTACAGATACTTTCTATCAGTCGGCCATGAGCTTGCGGTAGCGCACGCGCTTGGGCTCTTCGCGACCAAGGCGCTTCAGCTTGTTCTCCTCGTACTCTGAGTAGGAACCCTCGAAGAAGAAGACGTTGGAGTCGCCCTCGAAGGCCAGGATGTGGGTGCAGATGCGGTCGAGGAACCAGCGGTCGTGACTGATGACGACGGCACAGCCGGCAAAGTCCTCCAAGCCCTCCTCCAGCGCACGAAGGGTGTTGACGTCGATGTCGTTGGTCGGCTCGTCGAGCAGCAGCACGTTGCCCTCCTCCTTGAGGCAGAGGGCCAGGTGGAGGCGGTTGCGCTCACCGCCGGAGAGTACGCCACAGAGCTTCTCCTGGTCGGCTCCGGAGAAGTTGAAGCGGCTCAGGTAGGCGCGTGCATTGACGTCGCGACCGCCCATGCGGATGAGTTCGTTGCCGCCGGAGATGACCTGATAGACCGTCTTCTGGGGGTCGATGTCCTTGTGCTGCTGATCCACGTAGGCCACCTTGACGGTCTCGCCCACCTCAAACTCGCCCTTGTCGGCCTTTTCCAGCCCCATGATGAGCCGGAAGAGGGTGGTCTTGCCGGCACCGTTGGGTCCGATGATGCCCACGATGCCGTTGGGCGGGAGCATGAAGTTGAGGTCGTCGAAGAGCAGCTTGTCGCCGAAGGCCTTGGCTACGTGCTTGGCCTCGATGACCTTGTTGCCCAGACGGGGGCCGTTGGGGATGAAGATTTCGAGCTTCTCCTCCTTCTCCTTGACGTCTTCGTTGAGCAGCTTGTCGTAGGAGTTGAGTCGCGCCTTACCCTTGGCCTGTCGCGCCTTGGGGGCCATGCGCACCCACTCGAGCTCGCGTTGGAGGGTCTTGCGTCGCTTGCTGGCCGTCTTCTCCTCCTGCTCCATGCGTCGGGTCTTCTGCTCGAGCCAGCTGGAGTAGTTGCCCTTCCAGGGGATGCCTTCGCCACGGTCGAGCTCGAGAATCCATCCGGCCACATGGTCGAGGAAGTAGCGGTCGTGGGTGACGGCGATGACCGTGCCCTCGTACTGCTGGAGGTGCTGCTCCAGCCAGTCGATGCTCTCGGCGTCGAGGTGGTTGGTAGGCTCGTCGAGCAGGAGCACGTCGGGCTTCTGCAGGAGCAGCCGGCAGAGGGCCACGCGTCGGCGTTCGCCTCCGGAGAGCTGGCAGACGGGCTGGTCTTCGGGCGGACAGCGCAGGGCATCCATGGCGCGCTCCAGTGTGGTGTCGAGGTTCCATGCGTCGGTGGCGTCGATGATGTCCTGCAGTTCGGCCTGTCGGGTGAAGAGTTTCTCCATCTTGTCGGCATCCTCGTAGTACTCGGGCAGCCCGAACTTCTGGTTGATTTCCTCGTATTCGTTGAGTGCATCGACGATGGGCTGCACGCCCTCCATGACGCATTGCTTGACGGTCTTCTCGGGGTCGAGGTAGGGTTCCTGTGCGAGGTAGCCCACGCTGTAGCCCGGGGAGAAGACCACTTCGCCCTGGTAGGCCTTGTCGAGTCCGGCGATGATTTTCAGCAGGGTGGACTTACCCGAGCCGTTGAGTCCGATGATGCCTATCTTGGCACCGTAGAAGAAGGAGAGGTAGATATCCTTCAGCACTTGCTTATTGTTCTGTGGGATGATTTTGTTGAGTCCCACCATGGAAAAGATGATTTTCTTGTCGTCAACTGTTGCCATACTTACATACTTATTCTATTATATTTATATTATTTTCTATTATTCTATTTATATTATGCTGTTAGCGAGTGCAAATATAGGAAAAAAATCGGGAAATTCAGCCATTTGCCCGATTTATAAGGTTTACGCGAGCGTTTTGGCACGTAAAACATCATAAAAAAGACGATTGCATCAAAAAGTGGTAACAATATAGTAGTATTTTAAGCGTATTTTCAGCCGTTTCATTTTAAATTAATATCTTTGCAGCAAACAAAGTGATTCAAGCTTGGCAGAATTAGAAACCCGCTTATAACAATGATACGATATGATAGAATTGACCAACATACTTGACCGACGTGAAGACGATCACCTTGAAGCAAAGAGCGCAAAGGGAGGTTTCCCCGACTCCTTCTGGGAATCATATTCAGCTTTTGCAAACAGCGATGGCGGTGTGATTCTGCTTGGTGTGGAGGAACGTAGTGACCACACGCTATACGTGCAGGAAGGATTGGCTGATGCAGAAAAGATGAAGGACACTTTCTGGAAGATGGTGAACAACCGTCAGAAGGTAAGCCACAACATTGTGACCATCAGTATGGTGTACGTTGCCCAGCTGGAGGGTAAGGATATCCTTGTGGTTGAAGTGCCTCGTGTAGAGCGCACCACACGTCCTGTGTATAAAGGTCTTGACCCACGGTTGGGAACTTATCGTCGTTGGGGAGAAGGCGATCATCTTTGTTCTTTGGAGGAGGTGACCACCATGCTGCGTGATGCTTCTTCAGCGCCATTAGACCTGCAGACCATCCCTACGATGGATATGTCGGTTTTCTGCGAGGATAGCGTCAATGCCTATCGCAATGTATTCAGAAGTACCAATCCGTACCATCTGTGGAACCAGCTTGACAACGAGATGTTCTTGCGTCGCATCAAGGCTGTTGCCATGGGAGAAGATGGATGCTATCACCCAACAGAAGCTGGTTTGCTGATGTTTGGTTATGAATATGAGATTACAAGCCGTTTCCCACAGTACTTCCTCGACTATCAGGAAGAGCGTGTGATGGTAGGGGTGACACGTTGGAAAGACCGCATCACTTCCTCTTCGGGTGACTGGAGCGGTAACCTCTTTGACTTTATTTTCAAGGTGTTGCCTAAGCTTCAGGCAGACTTGAAGATTCCGTTTGTGCTGAAAGGTAACCAGCGAGTGGATGATACTCCGTTGCATAAGGTGTTGCGTGAGGCGATGGTCAACACGCTGTCGAATGCCGATTATACTGGCAGACGAGGTGTAGTAATCACCAAGAACAAAGATGGTTTCACCTTTGCTAACCCTGGAAATATGCGCATCTCGAAGAAAGAGGCGATAGAAGGCGGAGTATCTGACCCTCGCAACAGTACCATTTTGAAGTTCTTCTCCCTGATACGCTTCGGTGAACGTGCTGGCAGCGGACTGAATGGTATCATGTACGTATGGCGCAAAGTGTATCATACAGAAGCCGAGATAACAGAATCAACGGACAGTGTTGACCGCACAGTACTCACCCTCTCATTCAATGGAAATGAAATGGATGTAGATGCCATGCTGCAGTTATATGATGGTGCAGATGAATTGGTTTTATCAGATAAAAGTGTAGATTTATCGGGTAAAAAGCACGAAGTATTACCCGACAAAACGATTTTATTGAGGCAAATTACCGATAAGATGCGTTTTTCGGGTAAGAACAGCAGTGGATTATCGACAACGGATGCATTTATCGAAAAGATTACGGATATTTACATCTTTATCAGCCAGCATCCTCATTCATCAGCAGAGGACGTTGCAACTTTCGTTGAACGTAGCAAGGAGAGTGCGAAGAAATACCTCCAAGCGCTTACTGCTATTGGAATGATTATGCCAGAAGGTGGTAACAAGAACAGAACATACAGTATAACGCAATAATCAGAGAAAGATATGGCAAAGAACTTTGATAAGCACATAACAAACTTACTCCTCCAGTCGTGCCTTCTCTTGCGCTCTGTCGTAGAACTTCTTCATACCTCTCAAATTTTACGGCCATAAATTTTACGGCCATAAAATTTGCGTCTTTTTCCGAGGTGTCTGCCCGGATACATGCACTTGATCATGCACCGTTGCGGTTTTCAGGGCGGACACATAGGTCCGCCCCTACAGGCGATGACATGCTAGATTGCTGCGGAGTTCTTGGTTTATCGTCAATTTGGGTGCTGAATCGTAAGCATCAACTTGTAGGGGCGGACCTATGTGTCCGCCCTGTGTACCGCAACCGTGGGTGTATTCAGGGCGGACACATAGGTCCGCCCCTACAGGCGATGAATCGAGGTTTTTTATTTCCGGGAGCGTTCGGAGGAGGGTTCGGCGGAGGGTTCGGAGGAGACTTCGGCGGAGAAGTCGCCCTTCTGGAGGCGGATGGAGCGGCCGTTGCGGGCGGACTCGATGAGCTGGGGAACCTGGGCCAGCAGGCCGAACATCAGGAGTTCGCCTACGGCCGTCAGGACCGAGCCGTCGATGATGCCCATCGGGGGGAGCAAGAAGCCTCCCACGATGAGCAGGAGGCTAGTTGCCAGGGTGATGGAAAAGATTCTCATACGCTTAGTGCTTGGAGATTGGAGCTTAGGGCTTGGAGATTGGAGCTTAGGGCTTGGGGCTGAGTGTTTGAAGGCTGGAGCTTCAAGCCTGGAGGCTACGGGAGGGGGACGGACAGCCCTGGAGCTTAATCGTAGGTGGGCAGGTCGTCGCCGTTGCCGCTGTCTCCGCTGCCGCTGCTGCCTCCGCTGCCGGTGGAGCCTCCGCTGGTGGTGCCCGATGCGGGCAGGGTGACGTTGCCCTCGGCGTCCATGTACTTGAGCACGATCTGTCGGACGTTGCTCAGATGGGCCAGTCGCTTGAGGGACTGTGCCTCCTGGTAGGCCTCGGTGCCCTTGGGGCCGTTCTGCTCCGAGGGTCGGTTGGCCCGGAGCCATGCGGCGGCCATCTTCTGCTGGTTGCCGAAGGCCTCCATCTGTGCCAGCTGCAGCTCGGTGGCCGGTCCGGTGGGCTTGTTGAGGTACTTCGCAAGGCGGATGCGGTTGGAGCTGGTGTTGGTGGCAAAGTAGTCGTTGCTGTTGCTGCCGTACTTTCCCGAGATGCCCTTGATGACATCGATAGGCGTAATGCGTGCCATAGTGGTTTGCCTCAAAGCCAAGGCAGATGCAGTGAGTCTGCCGACCATTTGTATCCCGTTGAGGACGGTGTAAAGATTTGACCATCGCGATTCCGTTTTGGCTCCCCGGAGGCTCCTCAATGAGTCCTCAAAGGCTCCTCAATGAGTCCTCATCGCTCCTCATCGCGGAGGCGGCGGATTGCCCTCGGAATCACGTCAGCAAAGGTACGGCGTTTGCGGCCTCGTTCGCCGCTTTTCCCCATACGCTGCATGTGCTTTCCCTATAAACGAGCGTAAAGTCGCTTCGATGTAGGGGCAGACCTATGTGTCTGCCCGGATACACGCACTTGTGTCTGCACAGATACATGCACTTATGTCTGCCCGGATACACGCACTTATGTCTGCACAGATACATGCACTGCATCATGCTCCGTTGCGGTTCTCAGGGCGGACACACAGGTCCGCCCCTACAGGCAGGAACCCACAAACAGCACCGTTTCGCGTTAACTGTTAACGCGAAACCCGCAGAATTGCCGATTCCCATCCCCACCCCCTCGCCTTACGCGTTCCTTATTTATATAGAATGATATGGATTTATAGAGATTTATAGAGAGATTTATAGAGAGATTTATTATTTATGACTTATCATGCTGCATGTGCCGAAACCGTGAGTTACGCGTTAACGGTTAACACCTGTCCGTGTCGCGACAACCTGTCCGTGCCTCTGCCAACCTGTCCGTGCTTCTGCCAACCTGTCAGCATCCCCCTTTGCGGCACGACTTTTGTGAGTATTGAATCTGCCGCACTATCCCTGCGCTTTTTACCCAATGAATACAGATAGAAAACACACCCCCACACATTGCGACAGCTATCACTCGCTTCGCTACGGCTACCTTGAACGTCAACGTCCCACTTTAGATGTTCAAGGTTATGAAGCTGTACTTCGATAATATAGACCATTTGCCGCCCAAGACCCGCAAGGCCGCCGACCGGCTTTCCGCGGTCATTCAGCTCGACAGCATACTCCAGTATGCCGCCACCCTTCGTGATGTCTCCGAGCTGAAGGTCATCCGCAAGATGATCTGCGACATGGCACTCCGCAGCAGATGCCGCAAGGCTGACGCGGTGGAGCTGGCTGCGTTTATCGACACGCTCATCGCCGACTGCCTCCGCCCGCCTGCCCTCCATCAGTACAACAGCGGCTGCCAGCAGTTCTTCGGCCCTATGGACAAGCCCGAGATTCATTCATCGAACCGCCCATCGAACCGCCCATCGAATCACTCATCGAATCACTCATCGAATCGCCCATCGAACCGCCTATCGAATCACTCATCGAATCATTCATCGAATCATTCATCAGATAGTTCATCAGATAATTCATCAAGCAGTAGAAAACCACTAAAACGTAAAAGCGTATGAACAACAAGAAGCCCCACTACATCCGCGAGCAGCACAACCACCAGTGCCAGCAGTTCTTCGGTCCCGTCACCAACTGCGTCTTCAACATGCCGCCCTCCGAGGCCACCACCACCAAACCCTCCGAAGCCACCACCACCGTGCCCGCCGAGGCCACCACCACAGCAACAGCCTCTTCCCGTCGCACCCCTACCCTGAGCCGTCTCAAGGCCTCCGACGTCAAGGCCGTCAAGGCCGCAGCGCAGGGGCGCGAGCTCATGACCTTCCGTGCCCCAGGCGTGCTCGCTGCCAACCTCACGCTCCTCTACCAGCAGATGGTGAAGGACGGATGGATTGACGGCCGCACGCTGCCCGACGACTTCCTGTCGCTCTTCTCGGGCAAGCGTTCGGAGTGCAAGGTCATCTGGTCGGGCAAGTACGGCAAGGGCACGCTCGTCTTCCTCTTCCAGTACCTGGAGATGGAGCAGTGCATCACCATCGACCGCGGCTTCACCATCCCCAACATCCTCATGGGCCATTTCGTCGATGCCCAGGGCCTCTACCTCACCCGTCTGGACAAGGGCGATGCCCCCAACGCCAAGGCCGGCACCGAGGTGCAGTCCTACGTCAAGATCCTGAAGTACAATCCCGCCAAGGCCATCACGGGCAGCGCCGCCGACGGCTACGATGACGGCTATCACAATGACTACGGCGACGGCTACGATGATAACCATCACAACGGCTACGATGACGCCTACGACCCCTACGACCATCAGGACCTCCGCCTGCACCGCAGGTGATTCTGAACGTATAAACTTCATGTAGAAGCCTTCATTTATTACCTAACACATTGATTTATAATAATTTCTTAACATTAACAGTATCTAGACGTTAGAAATATGGAACAAGTGGAAATATGTGGTTCAGTGCACACGGTTGTATCTTTGTCGGTTTATATGGCTGATATACAATAGAGGATAATAATTCGGCGGCAACAACATTGGATCTTGTATAGGTTCAATAGGAATTGCATTGCAGTATTGGGAAAGCAGAGGATTTGTTCTTGTTGTATTGAATAATTGTATTATCGATTTGGTTAATATTGTATGCGAAATTCAGAAATATTGTCTGCAAAATATAAATATCTATCGAATAATGATAAACTATCAACTTTTTTATTATATTTGCACCCAATAATTTATTAGATATGGCAGGACATTCTAGAAATAGGATAAGAGTTGCTTTAGCTGAGCAGAATAAAAGCCAATCGTTGGTTAGCTGAACATGTTGGCATATCAGAGATAACAGTTAGCCGATGGGGTCGACATAAGGTACAACCGTCTTTAGAACAATTGCTCTAAGTTGCAAGAGTTCTTTCTGTTAGGCCTAAAGATTTAAATAATAACATAAATGAATAATTAAAATATGACAATAAAAGAACAGAATAATTTTAATAATATTAGAACAATATCTTTGTTCTCTGGTGCAGGTGGCTTGGACATTGGAGCCATCAAGGCTGGAGCTCATGTCGTTTTTGCAAATGACATGATGAAGGAAGCTTGTCTTACATACAAAGAGAATATCGGAGACCATATTATTCAAGGTGATATAAACACACTATTTGATGAAATTGGTAAGGTTGACAATCCTGATTTGGTTATTGGTGGACCTCCTTGCCAAGGCTTTTCAGTTGCAGGAAAAATGGATTTCGATGACAAGAGGAGTCAGTTGATATGGTCATATGCAAAGGTCATTGAATTTTCAAGACCTCGTGCTTTCATAATGGAAAACGTTAAGGCGTTAGGGACTCTAAAGAAATGGGAAAAAATAAGAGAAGCATTATTGGATAAATTGCGTTCCTTTGGTTATTCCGTCAATTTTATGGTTCTTAATGCTACAGATTATAACGTTCCACAAGCAAGGGAAAGAATATTTGTAGTAGGTATCAGAGGCGATGAACACAAAAAGCCCAATTGGGAAAAAATGATATTGAAGTATCGCCACAAAGCCCCTACGGTTAGGGAAACTTTGTCCGTATTGGACAAAGCGGGAACAGGGAATAACAAAGGACTATGTAAAGCAAAGATTACTTTGTGCCTTAATCCAGTTTTACGTAAATCTCCATATGCAGGTATGCTATTTAATGGTTTAGGTCGCCCAACGCGTATAGATGGATACAGTGCAACACTCCCTGCATCGATGGGTGGAAACAAAACACCTGTCATTGACGAAAAGGAACTTTATGAAAATTGTGAAGCTTGGGTAAAGGGTTATCATAAGAAAGTTATGTCTGATCCATCTTCCGCAGAATATAAAGAAGCCCCATCTTTCTTGCGTAGAATGACTGTCGAGGAAGCTGCTCTATTACAGACATTTCCTATTGACTATAATTTCTGTGGTCCACAGTCATCGAAATACACTCAAATTGGCAATGCCGTACCTTGCAACCTAGCCCAGGCAGTAGTGAGCATGGTGATTAACGTGTTGAATGGCAACGAGAAAGTTGATTATTTACCCAAAACAAGCTTATTTGATTAGAACATGAAAAGAATTGAAGCAGAATATGCACAAAAAGTCTTATTAAGAGCCAAGAAACGCTGTAAGAAAGTAAATGATACGACAGGAAAACTTATAGAAAAGGTTCTTTATGGCTCTCACAAGACATACAAATACATTCTTGTAAATGCATTGTTGGCAAAAAGTACTAATGAAGAAATTGACGCTCTCAGTCTTCAAGCCAGCGATGATTCAGAAGGAGCTTACGATGCCCGGAGTCTATGTCATAAAGTAATCGTCCCATTTGAACGAGAATACTATCCAAATGGTATTGGAGGTTCAAACGAGCCTTTCCTAAATAAGCCAGCCAGATTTAAAAGACTGTCTGAAAACAATGCTGTAAGAAGAGGCAATGATAGGGAAACCTTGAGAATGTTAATAGTCATACTCTCTTCTATAAGATCCTCAAAGTCTGCTTGTCTATATCTGTCTTCTGCCATTTATGATATTGCCCAAATATCCCAAAAAGAAGCAGAGAAGTACACACTTCCTAATTTGAATTTTTCACAGGAAGAACTGCCACAAACCATATTAGATTATATCATAACCCTAACAAAACAATCAATCGAGGGCGAAATATGCCCATTGGTAGTCTCTGCTTTAGAGCATCTATATTACGAAGGAATAAACAAAGTAGTTCCTCATAAAGTAAATGAAAGCGGTTTGTCTTCAAAGGAAGTAGGTGATATTGATGTATTCACATCTTCTGATGAATTGCTATCATCTATAGAAGTGAAGGATAAGGACTTCACTAAAGAAGATGTCGAACATGCAATACATAAATTCGTATTGAGTAAAGTAGAGAAAAGTCTTTTTATATTTGGTCGTAAAGTCAATTTTGATAAAGATAATGTATTTGAAACAGCAGCGGAACTTGGTAAACAGGGATTTTATTGCACTGTGATTTCTATAGAGGATTATGCCAAGATGAGGATATATTCCATTAAACGCAACTTCTCTATTAACGAATTTGTAAATCTAATGCTTCATTTTGCACGTGAAATTAATGCCAAAGATGAGACTGTCAAATGGATAAAAGATTGTGCTACTGAATTTACTTTATAG
>JBJEKS010000251.1:0-10142 GCA_051878755.1 Bacteroides sp.
CCAATGGAAGGCCTCTGAGGGGAAAAAGCCTCTTGTCATTAAAGGCATCCGTCAATGTGGGAAAACCTATATCGTTCAGAAATTTGCCAAAGAACATTATGAAAGCGTGGTCTATATGAACTTCATCCTGGAGCCTGACAGAAAATCCGCTTTTACAGGCAATCTAGATGTAGAGACCATTACGCTCAACCTCACGGCATTAATCCCTGGAAGTCGTTTCATCACAGGAAAGACCTGCATCATCCTTGACGAAATACAGGAATGCAAAGAGGCGAGGACGGCTTTAAAATCGTTTCATCTAGATGGACGTTTTGATGTCATAGCCACAGGATCACTATTGGGAGTAAAAGGCTACGGCAAAAGCAGCAAGCATAGTGAAGAAGAGGGAGAAAAACGAGACTCTGTACCTGTGGGATATGAGACGGTAATTGATATGTATCCATTGGATTTTGAGGAATTTTTATGGGCCAATGGAATCAATGACAAGGTGATTGATTCGGTGAAATCAAGCTTTCAGGACGAAAAGGCTGTGCCGGATGGTATTCATAAAGCCATGATGGAGTTACTTTACCGTTATGTCATCGTAGGCGGTCTGCCAGAAGCTGTGAATTGCTTCCTTGCGACAAAAAATATTGAGCAAATATACAAAGTACAACGCAGCCTGATAGCTGGGTATGAGGAAGATATGATAAAATATGCGGATGATGCCGATAAGCCAAACATCCGGGAATGTTTTGAGTCTATTCCTAAGCAATTGGCCAAAGAGAACAAAAAGTTTCAGTATTCCGTGGTCAAAAAAGGCGGACGTGCATCTCAGTACATCGGTAGCATCCAGTGGATGGAGGATGCAGGCATCGTGCGCAGATGCTATAATGTACGGATTACGGAATTGCCACTTGAGGGCAATTCCATCAAAGCGACTTTTAAAGTATATACCACAGATATAGGCATCCTCATGGGCATGCTGGATTATGGCACTCAGGCAGATATCTTACAGGGCAATCTGTTTGGCTACAAAGGAGCTATCTTTGAAAACCTAATGGCTGATTTCCTTTGTAAATCTGGGCAGAAGCTCTACTATTTCCATAAGGAGAGTGGTCTGGAGTTGGACTTCCTGGTGAGATACCATGGTGCCTGCGTCATTCTTGAGGTGAAGGCCAAGAGCGGCAAGACGAAGAGTATGAATACAGTGCTTAAAAACAAGGAGGTGTATCATGTCCACAACGCCATCAAATTGGGTCAATACAATGTCGGGTGCGAAGGAGATGTACTTACTATTCCGCTGTACATGGGATTCCTCATCGAAGACCGACTGGCGGATACCATGATTCCGGATATCGATTTGAGTATATGAATCATGCTTAGTTTGTTCTAGCATGGTTCAAGGAGAAATCACTGCTGCATCCTCGCTCCTTCTCTGCTTCTTCTCTGTTAGCTCTGGCTTCCAAAACGGGGACAAAGCGAACCTGGAACGAAGAAAAAGCGAAAGAGTAACGGAGCTCTAACGGGAAACGAACGGGAAACAATCGAAGAGCGATACGGGAACCAGCACGAGAAATGTCATGATTCCTGACTTAAAAATGAGCTTTCGAGGAAAAGGGAGTAAATAGGTCGCAGGTCTAAGGTAAGTCCGTAGTAACCCTAAAGTAACCCTAAAGTAATTCTAATCGAAGTCTAATCCCAGATTATAGATTGATTAGACTTCGATTAGAGAAAGATTAGAGGTTGATTAGACCTGCTTGGGAGTCACTTCAGGGTAATTGGGACAGAATCTGTTGGTTTATACGAAGAAAGGGACAATTTACCTAAGTGAAGGTAGAATTGTCCCTTTGCGTTATTAGCCTGAAAACTGACCTAATATTTTACTTCGGCATCCGGTCGAGCAGGGTCTGAGGCAGTACGGGCATCGCACCGCTCTGCGTGCAGACAAAGGCGCTCACCTCTACAGCCAGCTTGTGGGCCTCGGGGATGGAGAGACCTTTCAGGATGGCGGCAGTGAAGGTAGCGGTGAAGGAGTCGCCGGCACCTACCGTATCGGCCACCTTCACCTTCGGGGTCTCCTGGAAACTGATCAAGCCCGGCGTGAAGACGTAGCTGCCGTTGGTGCCGCAGGTCAGGATGAGCATCTTCAGGTTGTACTTGGCCAGCAGAATCCAGCACTTGTCCTGCAGGTCGATACCGGGGTAGCCGAAGATGCGGCTGATGGTAACCAACTCTTCGTCGTTAATCTTCAGCACGTTGCAGCGGCGCATCGAGTCGCAGAGCACCTCCTGGGTGTAGAAGTTCTGACGCAGGTTGATATCGAATATCTTCAGTTCCGTACCCGTATCGGGCATGGTGTCGAGGAAGCGGTTGATGGTGTTGCGGCTCACCTCGCTGCGCTGGGCCAGTGAGCCGAAGCAGACGGCACGGGTGCGCAGGGCCAGGTCGCGCAGGGCGTTGGTGAAGGGGATGTTGTCCCAAGCCACACCCTCCTTGATTTCATACTGCGGCACGCCTACGGGGTCGAGCGTCACCTGTACCGTACCCGTGGGATAATCCACGCGATCAATCTGCGTGTGGAGTTTCTTCTCGGCAAACACCTGGAGAATCTCATCGCCCAGCGGGTCGTTGCCCACGGCGCTGACTACACGGCTGTCGAAGCCAAACTGTGACACATGATAGGCAAAGTTAGCGGGAGCACCACCGATTTTCTTTCCTTCGGGAAGGCAATCCCACAACGCCTCACCCATTCCTACGATAATTTCGTTCATGATATTAAGTTTTTAGTGTTTGAATTTCAGATAAAAAAGCAGCAGATAAGCCACGCCGACAGCCATCACGGCTACAGCACCCTGCTGGCCCATGGCATCAGCAGCCACCCCCATGGCCAAGGGGAAGACGGTACCGCCGAAGAGACCCATGATCATCAGACCGCTGATCTCATTCTGGCGGCTCTTGTCGGAGAGGAGCGCCTGCGAGAAGACCAGCGAGAAGATGTTGCTGTTGCCATAACCTACCAAGGCGATGGCCACATAGAGCACCTCGCGCGACGTGCCCACGAAGAGGCCCGCCATGGAGAGCGCCATCATCAGCACGCTGATGAGGAAGAAAAGCCGGTTGTTCATCACCCGCAGGAAGAACGAGCCGGTGAGGCAGCCCAGCGTACGGAAAATGAAGTAGAGCGAGGTGGCAAAGGCGGCCTCGTTGAGCGTCATGCCTAAGCGTTCCATCAGAATCTTGGGTGCCGTGGTGTTGGTGCCCACGTCGATGCCTACGTGGCACATGATGCCGACAAAACAGAGCAGCACCACCGGACGGCCCAGCAACTTGACGCAATCCATCACCGACGAGGGCTTGCCCTCAATGGGTTCCTCCTCAATCGAGGTGCCGTAGAGTGCCAGGGTGGCTATGACGCCGATAATCAGATAAATCGGGAAGAGCACGCGCCAGCCCAGCCCGAAGGTGGGTATGGTGGCCAGGGCACCCCACATGGCGATGTAGGGAGCCATAAATGAGGCGATGGCCTTGACAAACTGGCCAAAGGTGAGCGTGGAGGCCAGGTTGCCGCCACGGATGACGGTGGCCACCAAGGGGTTGAGCGAGGTCTGCATCAGGGCATTGCCGATGCCCAGCAGCGAGAACGAAGCCAGCATCAGGGCATAGCTGTCTCCAAAGAGAGGCAGCAGCAGGGAGAAGAGGGTCACCACCAGGCTGAGCAGCACCGTGCGTTTACGACCGATGCGGTTCATCAGCATGCCCGTAGGCACGGAGAAGATGAGGAACCAGAAGAAGACCAGTGAGGGGAAGATATTGGCCTGCGAGTCGGTCAAGCCCAGGTCAGCCTTCACATAGTTGGAGGCAATGCCCACCAGGTCCACGAAGCCCATGCAGAAGAAGCAGAGCATCAACGAAAGTATGGCAAGTTTATTTGTTTTCATATCGAGTCCTTAATACCTATTTATTATTTACCTAGATTGTAGATTTTTGCCTTGGCCTTGCCCTTGATGGTCAGCCTGTTGTAGGGTGACGTGGGGAAGACCAGATTGGTCATGGCCATCTTGCCGTCAGCATCCAGGGCTTCGATGCTGCACTTATCGACAAAGATACGCAACTGCTTGATAGGGCCGTAGGTGGGAGCTAAGGTGACAGTGGGGAAGTTGTCGCTGAATGACACGTCGCCACTCTGCAGGCGGTTCATGTAGAAGAGTTCCTCTTCGGGGTCGTACCTCATCACCACCCGATTGCCCTGATTGTTGCGCAGGGTAATCTCAGCCTCGCCGCGCAGGGTAACTACTATCTCACACTGCTCCGTGGGCTGGCTCACCACGGCACCGCGGGCGGCCTCCATCTCCTGGGCCGGCTTCACGCTGCAGTAGGTCTCGCCCTTGTATTCAAACAGGCCCAGGTCGCGGGCGATGCTGTTGGCCGAGCGGAACTGACGGGTAGGCACCTGGTTGGCATACTGCCAGTTGCTCATCCAGGCCATGGCCACATGGCGGCCATCGGGGGCGTTGGAGAAGGTCACCGTGGCGTAGTGGTCCTTGCCGTAATCCATCCATTTAGTCACTTCGGGGGCTGACTCGCAGGTGAAGGTATGTCCGTCAAACGATCCGATGAAGTACTGCGTGGCACTGCCACCGAAGGGGCCGCCCGGGTTGATGTTGCAGATCAGCATCCACTTCTGCTGGTCGCTACCTTCCACGGGCAGCTTCAGCAGGTCGGGACACTCCCATACGCCACCGTGGTTGCCATACTCACGACCGAAGCTGCTCTCCAGTGTCCACTCCTTCAGGTTAGCCGACGAGTAAATCTGCATCTCCTGTCCGGCAGCCAGAATCATGTTCCAGAAGCCGGCCTCGGCATTCCAGAACACCTTCGGGTCACGGAAGTCACGGGCCTCAGAGGTGATGACGGGATTGCCTTCATACTTGGTGAAGGTAAGTCCACCATCAATGCTGTAAGCCATGCTCTGCGCCTGTACATCGCCACCAAAGGGAGTAGGGCGACTTGACGTAAAGACGGCGACAACAGCTCCACGGCCAAAGCCTGCTGTATTTTCGTAATCGACTACACACGAGCCACTGAACATCGTGCCCCAAACATCAGGAATGAGAGCCAGAGGTTGAGCTTCCCAATGAACCAGGTCGCGCGAAGTAGAGTGGCCCCAGTGCATATTACCCCACATCGAGCCGTAAGGATTGTGTTGATAATAGAGGTGCCATACCCCGTCTTGATAGAACATGCCATTAGGGTCGTTCATCCATCCCCGCAGAGGGGCATGGTGGTAAGCCGCACGGTATTTCTCATCAATGAGCTGATACGTGACATCATCATTCTGAGCCAGCTTAGAAAAGCAGATTGAGCCGGAGGGTACATGCTGCACACAGATGCGAAGATTACGATCAGACTGATAGGGAGCAAGGTCCAACGGCATGTAGTAATCCACCTGTTCGCGAGCAAAGCGGACATTCTGTTCCATAAGCAGTCTATTCGAAGAAATGACCTGCAACTTACCCTCAGGAGCAGACTCCTGGATGGGCAACCAAAAATAACGTCCTACAGCCTTTGGTGTCACTATGGTTTGCTCGTACGCCTGATGCGTCATTGTCTGCGCATACAGCTGTACCGAAGAAGCCTGCAATGCAAGGAGCATTGCAGAGGCTTTCACAATAGCGGATAGTTGTTTCATAGCAAAATCAATTAGAAAGATCAATAATTAGTCACCTTCACGTCACTGATGGTCACGCTCCCACCGTAGCTATTGATTGACCAGCAGTTCTTCTGGAGACCATAGATACGCTGCGTGGTGCCATACTCACCGTTGATGTACATCACCACGACCGAGTTGTCGGTGTAGATGTCCACCTTGTAGCTATTATCGGCAGGGCGGGGGAAGATGTAACCATCAGCACCGGCAATAAAGCCTTTTCCTTCCATACCTTCCTGTTCGAAGTTCACCTTGCGACGACCG
The DNA here is from genome assembly GCA_051878755.1 of Bacteroides sp. Taxonomy (GTDB): domain Bacteria; phylum Bacteroidota; class Bacteroidia; order Bacteroidales; family Bacteroidaceae; genus Bacteroides. The sequence goes on from JBJEKS010000251.1 coordinate 5,954, forward strand.
TTGGCCCACTCGGGATTAACCACCAACGAATAGTACTTCATGACATCTGTACCGCGGACAAACGACACACCCCATTTGTCGCCCTCGCCGGCCGTTGTCACGGTAAACGAGATGTGATTATGGTAGCCCAAACGGTTGTAGAGCACATAACCGTCTCCATTGATGGTGCCAGAAGCATAGTTCTCAGCATCCATCACCTTCACCTCGGCAGGCTGGTCGTACTTGGCGGCCAATGCAGGCACTTCGCCCACGCTCAGTGTGCCATCAGCATGTTGCACCAGCTTGTGGCAAACCAAGGCACCCGACCAGTTGGGCTCTCCCTCTGCCCCTACAGCAATGTTCTTATCGTGAATAGAAGTACCTGTGCGGTAAGGTGTCCATCCCCAAATGAAACGGTCAGTACCGTTTGAAGCCGTTTTCCCGGCATAAAAGGCACGGGTATCAAGTACACCCTCTTTATCATCGGCCGGCCACTGCGGCCCCTCATTGAAACACTTCTTCAGGTCATCGAGTGTACGGGCCATCATGTACTTCACCTTACGGCTCCAGTCGCTGCGATAGGCTTCACTATAGACCATATACCACCAATCACCCATCTTGAAAATGTCGGGACACTCCAACATACGGTCCCAAATCATGCAAGAGAACTGTCCGGCATGGCTCCACTCGCGCAAATCGGTTGAGGTGAACTCAGCAAACTTCAAATTGCTGGAGATAATCATGTGCCACAGGCCACTTTCGTCCTGAAACACCTGAGGGTCACGAAAATCAACATCCGAATAGCCAAAATCGCTGCCCCGAAGCACCCACGCCTTATCCTTTGACCAAGTCTTGAAATCGGGAGAGGTGGCTCGCATCACGACCTCTTGGGTGGTGTGTCCTGTATAATAGATGTAGTAGAGTCCATCGTGCTCGTTGTAAACCACACAGCCTGTACCTATGGCTGCATCCAGTTCATTCTTGCTCTTTCCTGTAGCAAGCACCTCGCCCAAACCTTGATAGTGGGCACCATCGGTAGTCGATACGCCGTAGATGGGATGATAGCACCAGGCATCGTTGTTGTCGAATTCCTGCAGATAGAGCACCTTGAAGTCGCCGGTCTTGGCATCGTAGAAAGGCATAGGGTCGCCCACACGGCCAATGGCAGGTTTCCAATAGGTGTTGTAGCCCGCCTCCTCGGTAGGCGTGAAACATTCGGTGGTAGCCGACCACTCCTTGGCCGAATCACCGGCAAAGTGGTCTTCGCTACATGCCGCCAGCGAGAGTGCTGACAGCATCAGGGTAGATAGTATCATTGATTTCATGATTTACGTTTTTATGAAAGAGTTGAATAATGGATTATTTCGTAAGGTAATTGAACGCATTCCGGGTGATGATGGAGATGTTTTGGTGGAACTTCTCCACATAGCCGGCCTCGAAAGTGTATGAGTACCAGTCGTAGCAGCCCGAGCCAATACAGAGGATGCCACCCTTGTTGTTGCGGGCGGGATATTCCCAGGCGACAATGGATCCATCGCCACCGACTCCGAGTACCGTACCACCCGTACGGGCTTCCCATACTGTGTAGTCACCATAGTCACCCCAATCGGAACCAATGTGGTATTGTGCCGTGGAGTTGGTAATGTGATAACCCGCGTCTGTCGTATAGACTGCATTGGGGTCGTCACCGGCCACCAGATTCTGCCAGAGCGGATGGCCCGACTGTCCACTGTATATCTTGAAGTCCCACGGGCCTCCACACAGTTCGGCTACATCCTCATTCTGTCCCCAGCAGTTGTTCGGGGTAGTCCACTCATCGTCACCGGTAGCCCCGATGAATGAAGGCAGGTTGGTAGCAAAGCGGGTGAGGAAGAAGGCACCGCCATTCTCATAGTAACTGCGCAACTGATTCTTGGCGCTGATGGCATAGGGAGCCTTAGCCACAAACTGATCATGTCCATCTACTCCACCGTCATAGTGATAGTGCCACCAGATGACCTTGCAATCTGACAGGTCGATGGCCTCTGCCTGGATGTCGGCAAACGAGACGTAAAGCGACTGCTCTACGTTGGCCAGCATCCACGAGCAAGCTTCCTTTGCCTCAGGATCGAGTTCGCTCATGGTCGAAGCGTTACCCAAGAAGATTGCCTTGGGCTTGTCGATGGCAAAGACGGTAATGGTATATTGCGATTGAGCAGTCCCGTTGGTCACGGTATAGACCACAGGCTGGCTGAAGTCTTGTGCCACCTCGCTGAGGGGCTGACAGGTGGCCCCTTCGCTAACTTCGATGGAGGGGACCAGAGCGGTAATGTCCACATCACCGGGCACATAGATGGTGACGCTCTTCTTCTCCTGGTCAATGATACCGTTGTAGATCTCGTTTACGACGAAAGAGTAAATCTTGGCCTCATCAAGCTTAGCTACCAAGGTCCAGTCAAGGAAAAGGTCGCCATTAGTCACATGGATGTTTTGCGCTCCTTCCATATTGATGTTTTGGCCCTGCTGTATGTTTGCTTCAGCACCGTCAGAGATAATCAGATTGGTGACGGTCATCGCCTTGGTATTGCAGGTTTCTGGAAGATTGACCGTGACGGTACGTGTAGCCAGATTCACCTTACCCTCGTAATTGTCAAGAGCCAACGCCTCGATGGCGCAGTCGCCCGAAAGTTGCAGGTCGCTGACGTTGTCGGAGGTGCATGCCGAAAGGCACATCATGAAGAGTGCACCAAGTATAGCTGTTATGCTGTGTATGTTCGTTGTTTTCATAATTGTCTGAATGTTATTTACCAGTTACCAATGTTCTGTGTATAGTGTCCGTTGGAAGCGGCTACCTGTGCGAAAGGAATGGGCAGGTACTCGCCCTTGTTGGCAGTAAACTCTGCCTCACCATAAACGGTACACTTCGTTTTCTCCACCGCATAGTAGTTGTTCAGCGTCTCAGCAGCCTCGCCCCAGCGCACCAGGTCAAAGAAGCGTTCCGACTCCATAGCCAACTCCAAGCGACGCTCCATCTTCACAATCTGCAACGTCTGCTCCTTGTCGTAGCTGCCGGTGTAGTTCTTGCAGTAGAACTTCACTCCATATCTGGAAGGATAGTTGCTGATCATCTGGGTACTTGCCGCCGCACGCGAGCGAATCTGATTAACCAGAGAGATTGCCTCCGAGCTCATGCCCAGCTGAGCGTAGGCTTCCGCACGCTCCAAAAGCACATCAGCATAGCGGAACACGATACGGTTCATGCTGGTAGCCCAAAACGATCCCTTGATGAGGTACTGACCAATAAGCGCCGGATCGACATTCTGCTTCAAGGTGACATAATATCCATACAAGCCACCCGAACGGCTCCAGTTTGATGTACGATCCATGATGAAAGCGGGATTAAACATGTAGGGCAGACCAGTGATGCCCACAGTGAGGAAAAGACGCGGATCGGCATTGTCGGTTGCCGTATCATAGTCTTTCTGATTGTAGCTACCAATGTAAGGCAGGCCGCTGTCATCCGTACGAAAAGCATTGACCAAATTCTGGGAAGGTTTATAGAAGTCGCAACCGCCATCCGTCACCTCGGCAATATTGGGGCAGATGAGGCCATTCGACCAGTTGAGGTTACCGTAGGTGGAACCATCGTTGCGCGAATACTGAATAGCCCAAATGGATTCGCAACCATTCTCGTACTGCTCCTCGGGACGGAAATTGTTGTGGATGTCCGACTCCAATCCATAGCCACCTGCGGCATAGATAGCAGGGTCAGTATATTTTATCACCTGGTTCAAATCCGCTTCGCTGATGCTTGTCACCTGATTGCTCTTAACATCGTCTTGATGATAAGCCTTATAGAGATAAACCTTGGCGAGGAAAGCGGCACAGGCAGCCTTGGTGGGACGGCCCTTTTCAGTCTGCGTTACCGGCAGTACCTCGTAGGCCTCCTCCAACTCCTTTGCAATAGCAGCCCATCCCTCGTCGTTGCTGTACTCGGTATTTGACAGCAGACCGTACTCCTCGTAGGTAAGATTGGCGTTCAGAATAAAAGGTATGTTCTTATAGAGACGCTTCAGCAGGAAGTGGCTGTAAGCACGCAAGAACTTCATCTCAGCCATGCGTTGCTCTTTCAACGCATACGATCCATCACACTTCTCCAACACGCTGATGGCCGAATTGACTCTTGATATGGTGATGTAGAGACGGTTCCACATATCGCTGATGTTCCAAT
>JBJEKS010000252.1:0-10084 GCA_051878755.1 Bacteroides sp.
AACACTACAGATTCTGGTCCTGTCATTCCAGGTTCGAATCCTGGTACTCCAACGCAGTAAAAAGCCAACTACTTGATTAAAAAAGTGGTTGGCTTTGCTGTTTCTTGGTCACTTGCATAACGGGCTGGCTGCTGAACATGGAAACCGCAGATTTCACGGATTGGGACAGATTCTCACTGATTCTTTTTTTTAGCTACAAGTTACAAGTGATAGTTCAAAAGTGAGTTTGACCAAAATGACATTTGACATTGACCAAACCTCATCCCTAATCCCTAAATACTTCTTTGAACAGGCTGCGGTAGGCTTCGGCTTTCTTTTCTATCGATAGGGGGTAGGCACGCGAACTGCTGGGCATTCTGTAGAGGGTGATGGCTCGCTCGCCGAAAATCACCCGGGTGCTGCCGCCTACGGGTGGGGGCGTGACTCCGGCTTGTTGGGTGGCTCCGGCCTCCTGTTGGCTGGCTTGGGCTTGCTGGCAGAGGGTCTGGGTGGCTTTCTCGCCGGTGGTGACGATGGCTTGGCAGCGAGGGAGACGGGCGAGCAGGGCAGGGATGTCGGTGGGGGTGACCACCTCCAGGTACTTGTCGCTGGCGTTGTCGCGCAGACGGCGTATGGCACTGGCGGTGTCGTAGAGGGCGATGCCCTGGTGGGTGAGGAACTCCACGAGCAGCTCCTTGTTGAACGCCTTGCGGCCGGGAAGCTCGAAGTGATGCTTGTCGCCAAAGAAAATCAGCCCCACGATGCGCCACATGTCATTGCCCCAGTTGGGGTAATAGAACTCCATCGACCACCGTTTCTGCTGGGGAGGGAAGCTGCCCAGCATCAGCAGTCGCGCATCGTGAGGCAGGAAGGGCTGCAGGGGATGAGGCTCGATCACTTCTTCTCCCCTTCGTCGGCTTTCTGCTTCGGCTCCTTCTTGGCCAGCATCACCACGTTATAGACGTACTCGCTCATCCACTGCTCGCTGTAGCCCAGGCGATCCTTGTAGGCGCGCACCTGGGCGGCCGTCTTGTGTACGTCGTCCTGTTTCCACACCGTCTTGGTGCAGACCTCGTGGACGGTCTTCTCCGTCATGGTGCGCAGCGCCCCCTTGAAGAAGGAGGGGAGGCGGAATTTCCACTGCATCAGGTTGCCCATGAGCATCATCAGGTCGTTGGAGAAGCCCTGGTACATGAAGAGGTAGGCCTGCACGTCGTTCTGCGTGCGGCAGTGCTTCTTGATGCTGTTGTCAATCTCCTTGAAGAAATTTTCGCTCAATCCGTAGTCGGCCATCAGCATCTTGCGCGAGGCCGCTTTCTCGGCCGTGCCGAGGCGTCCGCCCTGGGTGGGAATCTTGAAGAGACGCTTGAAGTTGGCCACGTCGGGCACAAAACGGATGTTCGTGATGCCCAGCTGGGCAGCGATGACCGATTGGAAATATACGCGGGTCAGTGAGACGAAGTCTTCCACGTTTTTCGAGGAGTCCTGCTCACTCTTTTTGCCGAAAATCTTACTAAATAATCCCATATTTTTTGTTTTTGTGTGCAAAGATAGCATCTATCTGACGACTTTTCGCTATCTTTACCCCGAAATTTTTAGTCAACCTCTATGAAAACCTCGTTTTTGAAACTTTTTATTGCCCTCTTGATGGGCTTTGGGGGAAAGTTGGGAGCACAGGAGTTGTCGTCGATGTTCACCCACTATTCGATTGACGACGGCCTGTCGCAAAATACCGTGATGAGCATGGCTCAGGATAGTAAAGGCGTCATGTGGCTGGCCACCTGGAACGGGTTGAACCGTTTCGATGGCACGCGCTTCTATACCTATAGGGTGCAGTGGGGCAACCCCTCGGGGATGACCAACAGCCGCATCGACTTCATCCGGCTCGATGCCGCCGACCGCATCTGGGGCCTTACCTACAGTCGCCACGGCTGCTTCTTCAATCCGCTGACGGAGGAGTTTGCGCGCGTGCCGGCCGAAGGCGAGGCAGGGAGCGATGCGGCCATTGTGGGGCTTCAGGTGCTCCGCGATGCCGTCTGGCTGCTGGCCGAAGGGGGTGGGGCAGCGCGTGCGGTGGTGAAGCAAGCCACGGGTACGCCGGAGTCCACCTGGTTTCCGGCCGAGCTGCTGGGACGCGTCAGCGGCGTGGTGGCCGATGCGCAGGGCAACGAATGGATTTATGGTGAGAAGGGGCTCTTCCGCTTCTCCGCCGCCTCGCCCATGCAGCAACCGGAGCAGATTCCTCTCCCACCGTCTGCTGGTTCCGGCCAGAGCGGGGCAGGGGCCAACGGCCAACATTTCCTTACCGCCCTCCTCGATGGCGACTACCTCTACCTGGGCAATGCGTGTGGGCAGGTGTGGCGCTACGACGGTCGCGACCTGAAGCCGCTGCAGCTCGCGGGGGCCGACTCGCCCGTCATCTGCCTCGGCCCTCTCTCCGATGGCCGTCTGCTGGCTGTCACCGCCCGCCACGGCCTCTTCCTCTGCCCTACTGTTGAGAACGGTCAGCAGGCCGCAGCCTTTCCGCAGGCGCAGGCGATACCTCTTCCGCAGGCTCAGGCCGCAGCCGAGGTCTATGATGCCTACGTCGATGCGGCGGATGAGGTGTGGCTCGACCAGCATATCCCGGGACAGCTGCTGCACTACAGCACCGCCCGCGGCACCTGGCGCACCGAGCAGATGGAGGTGGAGCCTACCTCGACCGACCGCTCACGTCCCGCCTTCCATGCCCACGAGGACATCCGCGGCACCCTCTGGATTCATCCCCACGGTGGCGGCTTTGCCCGCTACGACCGCGCCAAGGAGCGCCTCGTGCCCTTCCACAACAGCATGTCGGCCGCTGCCGACGGTGAGTGGCGCTTCAGCAACAAGATACACTCCTCCTTCTCCGACGCGCAGGGCAACCTCTGGCTCTGCACTCACTCCAAGGGGCTGGAGAAGGTCACCTTCCGACCCCGCCACTTCAGCCTGCTCGTGCCCGAGCCGCGCCCCTACGAGTCGCTCAGCAACGAGGTGCGCGCCCTCTTCGAGGATAGCCGCGGACAGGTGTGGGCCGGCACCAAGGACGACCGCCTGCGCCTCTACGACCGCACGCGCCGCTTCCTGGGCTACCTCACCGCCGACGGGCGCATCAGCCGCCAGGGCGAACCCATGCGCGGCAATGTCTATGCCCTGGCCGAAGACAGCAGCCACAACCTCTGGATAGCCACCAAGGGCGACGGGCTGGTCAAGGCCGAGCCGCAGGGCGAGGGGCGCTACCGCCTCACCCACTTCCGCCACGACGAGGCCGACCCCTACAGCCTGAGCAACGACAATGTCTATTCCGTCTATGAGGACGTGAAGGGACGCATCTGGGTGGCCACCTACGATGGCGGCGTGAACTACCTCATCACCACCCCCGAGGGCCGTCCGCGCTTCATCCATGCCTACAACGAGCTCAAGCAGTACCCCATCGAGCGCTGCAGCAAGGCGCGCTTCGTGACCGGCGACCGCCAGGGGCGCATCTGGATAGGCACTACCCTCGGTGCCCTGGTGGCCCCCGTGGCCTTCGACGAACCCCAGTCGCTCCGCTTCACTCCTATATATAATAAGGTAAAGGATGAGCATAGCCTGAGCAACAACGACGTGCACTGGATCCTGCCCACCCGTACCGACACCGTCTATCTGGCCACCTTCGGCGGCGGACTCAACCGGCTGCTCACCCTCACGCCCGAGGGCGAAGCCACCCTCCGCAGCTACGGCACCGCCCAGGGGCTGGCCTCCGACGTGGTGCTCTCCATCCGCGAAGACCGCTCCGGGCACCTCTGGATGAGCACCGAGAGCGGGGTGAGCCGTTTTGACCCACGGACGGAGAGCTTCATCAACTACAGCGGACAGGAGATGGCTCCCCACGCCCGGTTCAGCGAGGCCGCCTCGGAGTTCACCTCCTGGGGCCGGATGCTCTTCGGCACCAGCAGTGGCATCTGCTCCTTCAACCCCGACTCCACCCTGCGCAGCAGCTACGTGCCCCATATCGTCCTCTCGCGCCTCACCGTGGCAGGACGCGACGTGCAGCCCTCGCCGCGCAGCTTCCTGCCCGTGGCCGCCGACGGCCTGAAGGAGCTCGTCCTGACCCACCGCGACAACCTCTTCAGCCTCCACTATGCCGCGCTCGACTTCAACGACCCCGACCGCATCCAGTATGCCTACATGCTGGAGGGGCTGGACAAGGGGTGGAACTACGTGGCCGGCAGCCGCACCGCCATCTATACCAACGTCCCCAAGGGGCACTACCGCTTCAAGGTGCGCTCCACCAATGCCGACGGCGTGTGGGTCGATAACGAGCGCGTGCTCCCCATCGAGATTCTCCCCTCCTTCTGGGAGACCTCGCTGGCCTATTTCCTCTACGTGCTCTTCATCCTGCTCTTCATCGTGACGGCCGTCTATATCCTCTTCACCATCTACCGCCTGAAGCACGAGGTGGTCGTGGAGCAGCAGGTCAGCGACATGAAGCTGCGTTTCTTCACCGACATCAGCCACGAGCTGCGCACGCCGCTCACGCTCATCGCCGGCCCCGTGGAGCATGTGCTGCAGCACAGTCAGCTGCCCGACGATGCGCGCCATCAGCTTGAGGTCGTTGGTCGCAACACCAATCGTATGCTGCGTCTCATCAACCAGATACTTGATTTCCGAAAGATACAGAACAAGAAGATGAAGCTTCAGGTGCAGCGCATTGAGGTGGTGGAGTTTGCCCATCGATTGATGGAGAACTACCAGGCTGTGGCTGAGGAGCGTGGCATTGACTTCCGTTTTGAGACCAGTGCTCCGCAGATTTACCTTTATGCTGATGCCGATAAACTGGAGAAGATTATCTTTAACCTCCTCTCCAACGCCTTTAAATATACCCCTGATGGCAAGCAGATTCGTCTCTTCGTTGGAGCGAAGGAGGAACGTGTGCTGATTGGCGTGGCTGATCAGGGCATTGGCTTCGATGAGAGCAAGAAGCGCTCTATCTTCTTGCGCTTCGAGAACCTTGTGGACCGTAAGCTGTTCCAGCAGAGTACGGGTATCGGCCTCTCACTGGTCAAGGAGCTGGTAGAGATGCACGGGGCTGAGATTGAGGTGGAAAGTCGGCCAGGTGAAGGAAGTTGCTTCACAGTCAACTTCCAGGCTGGCAAGGAGCACTTCGCACCTGGTACCGAATTCCTGCAGGATGATGCCAGTGCCGCCCTGCTCACCATGCATCCCGATGAGGCCGGTGTGGAGCAGGCCAACGAGGAGCAACCCACGCTACTCGTTGTGGAGGATAACAGTGAACTGCGACTCTTCCTGCACACCCTCTTCTCCGGTTCGTACCGGATGGTGGAGGCTGCCAATGGTCTAGAGGGGCTTGAGAAGGCTCTTCAGGTACAGCCCGACCTGATTATCAGTGATGTGATGATGCCCGAGATGGACGGAATCGAGATGCTGCGTCGCTTGCGTGCTGATGTGGCCACAAGCCACCTTCCCGTAGTGCTGCTCACAGCAAAGACCTCCATCGAGAGTCAGATAGAGGGTCTGGAGTATGGGGCTGATGCCTACGTCACCAAGCCCTTCAGTGCCACTTTCCTCAAGGCACGTGTAAAGAATCTCCTCTCTGGACGCAAACTGCTGCAGGCCGCCCTGCTTACGCGGCTCATGCCTGCCAGCAACCAGCAGTCCCCCATGGGAGGCGAACAGTGTGTGGGTGTCTCTGAGTCTGTCGCAGAAGGCACTGCTTCGGGTGCTTCCGGGATTCCTTCAGCTGCTGAAGCCCCAGTAGAAGCTCCTCTTTCGCCTCACGACCAAAAGTTCCTGGATAAACTGGTGGCCTTGATGGAGAAGAACATGGACAATGGTGAGCTGTTGGTGGATGACCTGGTGCAGGAGATGGCGGTGAGTCGCAGTGTCTTCTTCAAGAAACTCAAGACATTGACAGGCCTGGCACCAGTGGAGTTCATCAAAGAGGTGCGCATCAACCGCGCCATAGAGCTCATCAAAACCGGCGAGTACAGCATGACGCAGGTGGCTTATATGGTCGGCATCAACGACCCGCGCTACTTCAGCAAGTGCTTCAAGGCCAAGATGGGCATGACTCCCACAGAGTTTCGCGACCGCCTCAAGCAGCAGGGATAAGCGTGTTGGAGCAGCGCTATCGTATTGGAGTAGCGTTAGAAAGCGCTTTTAATCAGATAAAATATCACGGGCACAAGGAGCGAAGGCAGGAGGTTGACCGTCTTGCAATCCTTGATGTTCAGGATGGAGAGACCCGAGCTGACAATCAGCACGCCGCCCACGATGCTCAGCTCCACACGCATCGGTTCGGGCATGGCCGCGCTGAAGCAGACGGCAATCAGGTAGAATAAGCCTTGCCAGCAGAAGAGGATTGGAGCAGCCAGCAACATAATCCAACCATACGAAGCGGCCAGAACAGCCGAAGTCACCAGGTCGAGCGTGGCGTTGGTGTAGAGGTAGGTGTTGCCTGGCTCGTCGAAGGCCCAACCGGCTGAGGGCGAGAGTGCTGCCAATACGGGACCTACGATGGCAAAGGTGCCGATGCAGTAGAGCAGACAGCCCGTGACGAGTCCTTGCAGCTGGTCCCCTCCCTGTCCCTTCCCTTTGGCACGTTGGCGCTCGTTGAGGCGGGCATTCCATCGGTCGATACGACCCGTGAGGTCGAGTCGTGTCCCTACCACGCCCCCCAGGGCGATGCTCAGGATGAAGAGCACAGGATATTCGCTCTTTGCCATGTTGGGCAGCGAGGCATTCACTCCCAGCACCAGGCAGCAGAGTCCGAGGCCGTTGAAAAGGGCCTGTTTGTAGCGTTCACCGATGCCGGTGCGCACCAGGGCACCGAAGGCACCTCCCACCAGTATCGTGGCCGTATTGAGTATTGTTCCTAACATAAAGCTTGCATTATAATGAATTTGGCTGCAAAAATACGGCAAGATTTCGAATTGCTAAGCTATTTGAGACAAAAAAAATCAATCCGTCTCGACAGAAAGCGGCTCAGAGAGAGGGGGCCAAGTCGTCCAGGAGACAGACCTGCTGAAGAGCCAGCGACTGCTGTACATCAATGAGACGCTGGTTGGAGCTGCCCCGGAAGCGGAGCCCCTCCTGACGCAGGGATGCCACGAAGGGGCCGTCAACCAACACATCCACTTGCTCCAGCAGCGCCCGGTGGAGGGGTTGCTCCAACAGCTGCTCATAGAGATAACCCGTGTAACACCAGATGCTCTTCGTACTCTCGCTACGGATGGCACGTGCCAAGGCTGTAAACCCTTCGGCTTGGAAGAAGGGGTCACCACCGCTGAAGGTGACATCGGCAAAGGGGTCGTCCAGCATCCGCTGCAGCAGCTCCTCTACGGTATAAGGCTTGCCATGGGCGATATCCCACGACTCGGGATTGTGGCAGCCCGGGCAGTGGTGCGGACAGCCGGCAGCGTAGATGGAGGTCCGGAAACCCGGGCCATCCACTACGGTGTCTTCTACGATGCTGAGGATGGAGAGTGGCTTCATTCCTGTTTCTCCTCCCCGCCGTGTATCACGCGGTCGTTCAGTTCAGCCAACTTGCCCCGGTTCCATCGCTCGGTGGTGCCCACCAGGTAGCCCGTGATGCGCTGCAGACGGTCGATGTGCGTGCTGCCGCAACGGGGGCACTGCTCCAGGTGTTTGGAGGCATCCTCATAGCCGCAATCCATGCAGCGGTTGCGGTTGTGATTCACCGAGCCGTAGCCGATGTTGTAGTGGTCCATCATATCCACCACACGCTTGATGGCCTCGGGGTTGTGGGTAGCGTCGCCGTCAATCTCCACGTAGAAGATGTGTCCGCCGCGCGTCAGGTCGTGATAAGGGGCCTCCACCTCAGCCTTGTGGCGTGCGCTGCAGGGGTAATAGACGGGCACGTGGTTGGAGTTGGTATAGTACTCGCGGTCGGTGATGCCCTCCAGTGAGCCAAACTGCTTGCGGTCGATGCGCGTAAACTTGCCCGACAGCCCCTCGGCAGGGGTGGCCAGGATGCTGTAGTTGTGCTGATAGCTCTCCGAAAAACGGTTGGCCTGGTCGCGCATGTAGGTGACGATGCGCAAGCCCAGTGCCTGAGCCTCCTCCGACTCACCATGGTGCTTGCCCACCAATGCCTTCAGGCACTCTGCCAATCCGATAAAGCCGATGCCGAGCGTCCCTTGGTTGATGACGGGGGCGATGGTATCGCTGGGATTCAGTTTGTCGCAACCTATCCAGAGGGCCGACATCAGCAGGGGGAACTGCTTGGCAAAGGCACTCTTCTGGAACTCCAGGCGCTGGTGCAGCTGGCGGGCAGCCACCTCCAGCAGATGGTCCAGTTTGGAGAAGAAGAGGGCAATGCGTTGCTCCTTATCCTCGACAGACATACATTCGATGGCAAGTTTCACCAGGTTGATGGTGGAGAAGGAGAGGTTGCCTCGGCCAATGGAGGTCTTGAGACCGAAACGGTTCTCAAAGACGCGGGTCCGGCACCCCATGGTGGCCACCTCATGCTCGTAGCGCTTGGGGTCATCGGGGCGCCATGCCTCGTTTTGGTTGAAAGTGGCATCGAGGTTGAGGAAGTTGGGGAAGAAGCGACGGGCCGTCACCTTGCAGGCCAGGTTGTAGAGGTCGTAGTTGCGGTCGGTGGGCAGGTAGCTTACGCCCCGTTTCTTCTTCCAGATCTGGATGGGGAAGATGGCCGTCTCACCGCCACCCACGCCACGGTAGGTGGAGAGCAACAGCTCGCGGATGACGCAGCGTCCCTCGGCCGAGGTATCGGTGCCGTAGTTGATGGAGCTGAACACCACCTGATTGCCTCCACGGGAGTGGATGGTATTCATGTTGTGGATGAATGCCTCCATGGCCTGATGCACGCGGGCCACGGTCTTGTTGACAGCATGTTGCAGGATGCGCTCCTCACCCTCCAGGTTATCGAGCGGACGGGTCACGTAGTCGTCAAACTCCTTATTATATAAATAGGAGTAATCCTTCCCCGTCAGTTGCTCCAGGCTCTTCACCTCCTCGATGAAGCTGCTGCGCACGTAGGGGGCCAGGTAGAAGTCGAAGGCGGGAATGGCCTGTCCGCCGTGCATCTCGTTCTGCGCCGTTTCGAGCGAGATACAGGCCAGGATGCTGGCCGTCTCGATGCGCTTGGCGGGACGCGACTCCCCATGCCCGGCTGAGAAGCCGTGGGTCAGGATGCGGTCGAGCGGATGCTGTACGCAAGTCAGGCTCTTCGTAGGATAGTAGTCCTTATCGTGGATATGGAGGTAGTTGCCCTTGACAGCCTCCAGGGTCTCTTCGTCGAGCAGGTAGTCATCGACAAAGGGCTTGGTGGTCTCACTGGCAAACTTCATCATCATACCAGCCGGCGTGTCGGCATTCATGTTGGCATTCTCGCGCGTCACATCGTTGCTCTTGATATTGATGATTTCCAGGAAGATGTCTCGCGTCTTGGCCTTGCGGGCAATGCTCCGCTGGTTGCGGTAGGCAATGTACTTCTGCGCCACGTCCTTGCGGCTGCTCTGCATCAGCTCCAGTTCCACCAGGTCCTGGATTTGCTCTACCGTCATCTGTGTATCGCCTCGGAAGGCGATGTGGTCCGTAATCTGGGCAATGAGCGCAGCATCCTCGCCTTGCTCTGTATGCAGCATGGCCTTGCGGATGGCTGCTGCAATTTTCTCTTCATTGAAGCCGACGATGCGTCCGTCGCGCTTCACCACAGTTTGAATCATAGTCTTATCTCATGACTATTAGAAGGTGAAAAAATCGTTTCGCACTGTCTCTCTATCCCACGAGTGGAGGCAGCCTTTAATGAATGGCAGGTCTTCTGACTAGCTCCTAGTCCCGAGGCCTTCCCAGTAGCTAACAGCTGTCCAGTGGCCAGCAGATATTCAGGACTATAACGGAGGTTCACAGCAGCGGGACTGTCCGGGACTCACACCCGGTTCCCTTTTCATCCGTACGGCAGGCAAGCCGCACCGGAACCAATTCGCTGCAAAGCTACGCATTATTTTTGATATTTCACCCTGTAATGGCAGAAAAATTGTCCAGCGCTGGGGAGTTAACTCTTCAGCGCTGAACAGTTAAACATCCACGGCTG
>JBJEKS010000253.1:0-1806 GCA_051878755.1 Bacteroides sp.
AAGGAGCTGGTGACGACGGAGATGCCATACGGCCACGCTGTCGCCCGAAGGTATCTCCTCAGCAGGCATATCGCGTAGGGCGATGAGTTCATTGACCACGTCATTGGCCTGTCTGAGCCGTCTGGTGATGCGTTCGTACATCTTGGCCAGCAGGTCGGTACGACGCGTGTACCACACCATCGAGGAGTCAAACTGCGCCTCGGTGATGCCATGCTTGGCAAAGACGCCCTGGCGGTAGAGGGGGCGACGATAGGCCTCATCGTAAGGTACCTCATCGGCCATCACCTTGGCGATGTGATAGTCGTAGAGCACCTCCTCCATCCGGGCCTCATCCAGCACCTCCTTGGGGCGCTTCACCTCACACGAGGCAAACAGCACCAGACCTGCACACAGCATCAACCTTCCTGCACAACGCAGCGACCTCCCTACAGCAACCTTCATTACTTCTTCTTGATTAGTTGATACGACTCATTCAAGTAGCGGCTGTAGAACAGCAACATGGCGATGATGCCACAGCTGATGGCCGCATCGGCAAAGTTGAAGATGGGACTGAAGAAGATGAAGTGCTCACCCCCCACGAAAGGCATCCACATAGGCCACGTGGTGTCGATGATGGGGAAATAGAACATATCCACCACCTTCCCGTAGAGCAATGGGGCATATCCCCCACCCTTCGGCAGGAAGGTGGCAAGCTGTGCATGGGTGCTCTCACTGAAGAGCACCCCATAGAAGACGCTGTCGATGATGTTGCCCAGGGCACCTGTCAGAATCAGCGACACACAGACAATGAAACCAGTCTTCAGCCCATGCTTGATGAAGCGGTAGAGGTAGTAGCCAATGGCGATGACTGCGGCGATACGGAACGTAGTGAGGAAGAGTTTCCCGATAATCTCCATACCGAAGGCCATGCCGTTGTTCTCGGTAAAATAGATGTAGCACCAATCGGTCACCCGGATGCTTTCATGCCAGTACATGTGGGTCTTGATCCACACCTTGATTACCTGGTCAATGATCAGCACCGAGAGAATGGTGGTCAATGCAATCCATCCTTTTGTCCTGATACTGCTAGCCATGCTTACTTCTTTCCGCTTTGTTTGGCTTCGATACTGAGCGTGGCATGAGGAACAGCACGCAGACGCTCAGCAGGAATCAGCTTGCCCGTCTCGCGACAGATGCCGTAGGTTTTGTTCTCAATGCGCACCAAGGCAGCCTTGAGGCCGTTGATGAACTTGAGCTGGCGCTGAGCCAGACGGGTGGTCTCCTCCTTGGAGAGGGTATTGGCTCCCTCTTCGAGCACCTTGTACGTGGGAGAAGTATCATCGGTTGAGTTCTCATCAGAGCCTGTCAACGCATTCTTCAGCATGTCGTAATCGCGTTGCGCCAACTTCAGCTTTTCCAGGATGATCTCCTTGAATTCTTCCAATTCGGCATCGGAATATCGAGTCTTTTCTGCCATAATTCAAAACATTTTAGAGGTTAGTTTTTAAGTTTATAAGTTTTTTAGTTTATAAGTTTTTTAGTTTTTAGTCTCTGATTTTTTTAGTTTTTCTCAATCTTCACGTAGAGCTTGTAGTCATCCATGTCGAGCTCGGTGGCTTCGGGGAGTTCATCGACCAGGGTGAGCGAGGTGCCAAGCACCTGCTTGCAGATGTAGTCGCTATACTCCTCAACGGCGGCATCGCTCTGCGGATGCTTGGTGAGCTGGATGGCTATCTTGTCGGTAATCTCCAAGCCACTCGACTTGCGAATGTTCTGGATGCGGTTGACCAGCTCACGAGCTACTCCCTCGCGACGAAGCTCTTCGGT
>JBJEKS010000254.1:0-9868 GCA_051878755.1 Bacteroides sp.
ACTGTTCTTTCTTGCCTTTTATGATGCGGGTGCGGATGACGACCAGTGTGTTGCTCAGGGCACTGCAACCCAGGGCGAGGGGAAGCAGGCCGTGGTAGGTCTCCTTCTCGCCAAACATGCAGAAGCAGAGGCTTACGGTACAGGTCGTCAAAAGCAGCGTGATGGCGACGTTCAAAAGGCGGATTTTTTGTTTTTCAGTCATGTTCTTATGCTCTTTTTCCATATTAGTCGCCGCAGATGCCTGTTTTGTCACACCCCTTGAGCGGCCCTACCCGAAGAAATCTTTATTTCCTCGGGAGGAATTTTTTGCTACCACGCGATGTAGCAAAACCCTCTGCGGCAGGTGTTACCTTGTTACCCGTTACCCGCCCTGTTTTTATAGGCATACGTCTGAGCCTACTTCTTTATCCTAAAGGATTTCTTAGGAAGTATAGTAATATAAGTATCGCGCGCACGCGAAACAAATCAACCGGGTAACGGGTAACATGGTAACATCCTACAGTTTATTTTTTAGTTTATGGCGTTTAGTTTTTCTTCTGGTAACGGGTAATAAGGTAACACCATTCTCCTTTAGGCGCTGCTCTAGCGAAATCCGGGACAATTCAGCTCTTTTTTGAAAAATAATTTTGTAGATTTTAAAATTTGTTGTATCTTTGCACTCGCTAGCATCGAAGTGGCGTATGCGTACGCTAGGAGCCTATTCCTTTTGATGAGAGCCTAACCTTTTTTTAAATTACCAACCTATTAATCTATTCTTAAACTAATTATGGAATTTAAGACAGCGACCCGTAGCGGTAAGTACCTGATTCTCTCAGGTTTGCTGGGCATGAGTCTGACCTCTGCCTTCGCCCTTCCATCATCAGTAACAGAGGCTGCTCCCGCTGCCATCGTTCAGCAGAATGTCAAGCTGAAGGGTGTCGTAGTGGATGCCAACACCGGTGAACCCATCATCGGAGCCAACGTCCTGGTAAAGGGCACAACGAATGGAACCATCACCAACATCGATGGTGAGTATCAACTGGAAGCTCCCGCTGGAGCTACGCTTCAAATCTCTTACATCGGCTACAAGAGCCTGGAGGTGAAGGCCACAGCCGATAAGCAGACGATCAAACTTTCTGAAGACAGCGAGACGCTCGCCGAGGTCATCGTAGTGGGTTACACCACGCAGCGCAAGGAGAGCCTTACGGGTGCGATGAACAGCATCAAGAGCGACAAGCTGAAAGATATTACCTCTCCCTCGGTGGAGAACCTGCTCAACGGCAAGGCACCGGGTGTCTATGTGGCACCGGGTTCGGGACAGCCGGGTTCGAGCGGTGCCGTAGTAATCCGCGGTCAGGCTTCGCTGAGCGGTGGCACGGCTCCTCTTTGGGTAATCGACGGTGTCATCGTGGGCAGCAGCGCCGGTGACCTCAACCCCGCCGACATCGAGAGCATGACCATCCTGAAGGATGCCGCTTCTACGGCCATCTACGGTTCGGAGGGTGCCAACGGTGTTATCGTGGTGACCACCAAGAAGGGCCGCGAGGGCAAGATGACTATCAACGCTTCGGCCAAGCTGGGTGTGAGCAGCTTGAATAACGGTAACCTGGAGGTGATGAACGGTGCTGAGCTCTACGACTACTTTGCTTCGTTTGAGAACGCCAACGAAATCGCCTTCACCCGCTGGAACGCCGACCTGCGCAACAGCAACTTCAGCTGGTGGGACCTCGCCACGAAGACGGGCTTCACGCAGGACTACAACGTCTCCATCTCGGGTGGCTCGGAGAAGCTGCAGAGCTACTTCTCGCTGGGCTACTACGACGAAGAGGGTGCCGTGAAGGGATATGACTACACGCGCTACAATTTCCGCTTCAACGCCGCCTACAAGCCCTACAGCTGGCTGACCCTGAAGCCTGCCATCAGCGCTTCACGCCGCGACATCTACGACCAACAGTACTCCGTCACCTCGATGTACAGCATGCTCCCCTGGGATAGCCCCTACGATGAGAACGGCGACCTTGTGCCCCACCGCTACAGCGGATGGGTCAACGCACAGCAGACCAACTACCTGCTCGACTACTCCTACGGCAACTACAGCGAGTCACGCCGCTACGAGTTCATGGGTAACTTCGACTTCGAAATCAAGATTACCGACTGGCTGCGCTTCACCTCGGTCAACAACTACCGCCTGGTGACCTCCTCAAGCCACAGCTACACCGACCCCCGCTCCAACAGCGGCTCGGGCGTGTCGGGCCGTCTGTATGAAGGACGCGGTGAGACCACCCGTCGCTACACCAACCACAACCTGTTGGTCAACAAGACTTTCGGTAAGCACTCTATCAACGGACACATCTCCTACGAGTTCAAGGACTACCAGTACAAGAACCTCGAAGGCCAGGGTACCGGCTTCGTGCCTGGATTCCAGGTGCTCGACGTGACGGCCATCCCCGAATACGTAGGTGGCGGCGTCAGCGAATGGGCCGTACAGTCCTACTTCACCAACTGGAAATACACCTATGACCAGCGCTACCTGGCTGAAGTGATGTTCCGTCGCGACGGTGCCTCCAACCTGGGTACCAACGCCCAGTACGGCAACCTCTTCTCCGTGAGCGCCGGCTGGATCATCAACCGCGAAAAGTGGTTCAATGCCAAGTGGGTGGACAACCTGAAGCTCCGCGTATCCTACGGTTCGGTAGGTAACCGCCCCAGCTCGCTCTATCCGCAGTACGACCTCTACTCCGTATCGGCTAGCTACAACGAGCAGCCCGGTGCCCTCATCTCTGTCATCGGTAACAAAGACCTGACCTGGGAGCGCACCTTCACCACGGGTGTCGGTGTAGATGCTTCGTTCTTCGAGAACCGTCTGCGCGCTACCGTGGACTGGTACGTGAAGAATACCGACAACATCCTCTACAATGTGCCCGTGACGGGTCTGACGGGTGTGACCAACGTCTATAAGAACATCGGTAAGATGCGCAACACCGGTATCGAGCTCTCTATCGGCGGTGACATCATCCGCACCAAGGACTGGAACTGGAGCCTCGACTTCAACCTGACGCACAACAAGAACGAACTGCGCGACCTCTACGCCCAGAAGCAGGCCGACGGCAGCTTTGCCGTAGTGCCCGTCATCCGATCCGACGGCTCGGGCATCGCAGGTAGCGCCAACCGCATACTCGAGGTGGGCGAACCCATCGATACCTACTACATGAAGGAGTGGGCCGGCGTCAACCCTGACAACGGTGCCCCCATGTGGTACATGACGGACGACAACGGCCAGAAGGTGACCACCTCCAAGTATGCCGAGGCTGACTACTACAAGGTAGGCACCGGCAACCCGAAGGTATTCGGTGGATTCAACACGGCCCTCTCTTGGAAGAACCTCGACCTGAGCGCCTTCTTCGGCTACTCTATCGGCGGACACATCTACAACTACTCACGCCAGGAGTATGACTCTGACGGTACCTATACCGACCGCAACCAGATGAAGCTGCAGGACGGCTGGAAGCGTTGGGAGAAGCCGGGTGACATCGCTACCCACCCCGTGGCCAAGTACAACAACCAGGACAAGGGTAACCAAGCCTCTTCACGCTTCCTGGAGAAGAGCGACTTCTTCAAGCTCCGCTCACTCTCCATCGGCTACACCGTGCCGATGAAGCAATACGGCATCCAAAGCCTGCGCGTATCGCTCACGGGTGAGAACCTCTTCACTATCACCGACTACTCGGGCGTAGATCCCGAACTGCCTGCCTCGGGCGGCAGCGTCATGGGCTCTGCAGGCCCCGGCGTATATCCCTCTGTACGCAAGTACATGCTTGGCTTGAATGTAACCTTCTAATCCTTTTAAATAAGACATTAACAATGAAAAAGATATTTGCAATTGGATTGTTCGCAGCAGCCGCCCTGACGGCCTGCGATATTGAACGACTGCCCTACAGCTCCATGTCGGCCGAGCAGATCACCAGCGACCCCATGGCCTCAATGGATGCCTTGATGAACGGTGTCTATGCGCAGCTGAAAACCTGGTCGGACCCCATGCACCGCTGCGGTGAGTATGCGGGTGACAACATGATGATCCGTGGCTCATCCACCGATGCCTTCTACGAATTCATCTCCTACTCACGTACGCCCAACAACTACCGTCTGCAGAACTTCTGGGACTATGGTTACAAGGCTGTGGCTCAGGCTTCCAACATCATCAACATGATTGAGGAGGGGCAGAATGAGGAAATCGACAACCAGCTCGGCGAGTGCTACTACATCCGCGGACTGATGTATTTCTATTTCGTACGTGCCTATGGTCGTCCCTACTACCAGGCTCCCACCAAGAACCTTGGTGTACCCATCGTCAACGGTACCCCCGAGAATGTGATGGGTGACCTCTACCTGGAAGACCGCGCCACCGTGCAGGAAACCTACGAGCAGGCCATCAGCGACCTGAAGAAGGCTGAAGAGCTGATGAGCATCAACAAGGGTCCTGCCTACGCTTCGAAGGGCGCTGCACAGGCCATGCTCTCCAGAGTCTATCTCTACATGAGTGGTACCTACGAGAACCCCAATACGCAGTATGCCCAGCTGGCCGTGGATTACGCCAATAAGGTCATCAACTCAGGTGACTACGACCTGCTGCCCCGTGAGCAGTTCATGAAGTACAACACCATCGTGCCTGAAAACAACGCTGAAGCCATCTTCGTGGTGAAGCGCGTGGCCTCTGAGTACTCCGGTTGGGACCACTACTACGGCATCGGCGGTATGTACGCCAACATCGGTGGCATGGGCTGGGGCGAAATGTATGCCAGCGCCAAGTACATCGACCTGCTCAACGAGACGGGCCGCAACGACTGGCGCCCTGACCACTACCGTATCGTGGATGCACGTGCAGCCTTCATCGAACCGACCTACGAAGAAGGCAACCGCCTCGTCTTCCGCTTCATCAAGTGGGACTCCGAGACCGTGCAGAACTATGCCCAGTTTGATGCCGAGAAGAGTGGTGCTGCCGTGACCTGCAAGGATGCTGACGGCAACTCCTACACGCTGACTCCCGTGGATGAGGAGCAGGAGATCTACAGCATCAACTACGGTGGCCAGACCTATACGGGTGTGCTCGACTACTACATCAGCCTGAACCGCGTCTATCCGCAGTTCTACATCACGAAGTGCTCGCGCGAGGGTGAAGACTCTCACCTTCACTCTCCCGTCATCAGCCGTCTGGGTGAAATCTACCTGAACCGTGCCGAGGCTTACGCCAAGCTGGGTCAGTATCAGAACGCCCTCAAGGACCTGAATACCATCCGTGAGCGCTCCATTGAGGGTGCAGGTTATCCCTCACTGGATGCCAGCAACGCCAGCGAGCTTATCGACAAGGAGCGTCAGCTCGAGCTGGCCTACCAGGCAGAGCGCAGCTACGACGTGTTCCGCAACGGCAAGCCCTTGACCCGTCACTTCCCCGGCCCGCACAAGCAGGATGAGGAGGTCCCCGCCACCGACTACCGCGTGACCTACTACATCCCGCAGAACGCCATCAACGCCTACCCGGGCACTTTGACGCAGAACCCCACCAGCGACAGCGGCGTGATTCTGAACTAATCGGGTAGCATCCCTTCATACTGGCAGCCTGGATTGAGCCCCCTCAATCCGGGCTGCACTGCCTTCCAGATGTTACCTTGTTACCCGTTACCCGCCGGAAAAATAGGTGACCATCGCGCTAAAATCGCAAATTTTTCGCAGAAAGTTTTGTGAATTAAGAAACTATGTGTAATTTTGCGGCCCGATTCGCTGTGAATCGTATTGTTTAACATTAAAATTTTAAAACCAAAAAAATGATTGTAGTACCCGTAAAAGAAGGCGAAAACATCGAAAAGGCTCTGAAGAAATTCAAGAGAAAATTCGAAAAGACCGGCATCGTGAAAGAATTGCGCAGCAGACAGCAGTTTGACAAACCCTCTGTAACAAAGAGACTTAAGATGGAACGTGCCGTTTATGTACAAAAACTTCAGCAAATAGAAGATTAATTATTCGTAATTTCCTTTGAATAATTGAATTCTTTTTATTACTTTCGCTTCAAAATTCTAAAGATGTTGTAGCGATATGTGGCCCATAGATGAGTTTTTGAACTATTTGAAGTACGAACGCAACTACTCCGACCGTACGGTGGAAGCCTACGGAGATGACTTGCGCCAGTTCGAGACGTTCGGAAACGAAATGTGGAAAGAGCTCAAGCCAGAGCAGGTCGAAGCCGACTTGGTGCGCGAATGGATGGTCTCCCTCATGGAGCAGAAATACACCACCACCTCGGTCAACCGCAAACTCAGCTCCTTGCGCGCGTACTTTAAATATATGCTCAAGCAAGGCCTGGTGGAGCGGGACCCGATGAGGAAAATCGTCGGTCCGAAAAACAAAAAGCCCCTTCCCGTCTTTGTGAAGGAAGAGGAGATGGACCGGCTACTCGACGGCGACTTCTTTGGTGACGACTTCGAGGGATGCCGCGACAAATGTATCGTGGAGACGTTCTACTCCACGGGCGTGCGCCGCTCCGAGTTGATTGGGCTGAACGATGTCGATGTGGACTTCCAGGCCGAAGTCATCAAGGTGACCGGCAAGCGGAACAAGCAACGCATCATCCCCTTCGACAAAGCCCTCAAGGAGGAGCTTCAGAGCTACCTCACCCGCCGCAACAACGACATACCCCTCCGGAGCGAGGCGTTCTTCGTCAAGCAGACAGGCGAACGCATCACCGCCGGAATGGTAGAACGGATTGTGAAGAAATACCTTTCGAAGGTAGTGACGATAAAGAAACGGAGTCCGCACGTGCTCCGCCACTCCTTTGCCACTGCGATGCTCAACCATCAGGCTGAGCTGGGAGCGATAAAGGAGCTGTTGGGACACGAAAGCCTGGCCACCACCGAGATTTATACGCACACCACCTTCGAGGAACTAAAAAAAGTGTATAACCAAGCCCATCCCAGGGCGTAAAACCAAAGGAGGTTACTATGGAAGTAAGAATTCAATCGATTCACTTTGACGCGTCAGAGCAGTTGCAGTCGTTCATCCAGAAGAAAACGGCTAAATTGGAGAAGTATTACGATGATATAAAGAAAGTAGAGGTGTCATTGAAAGTAGTGAAGCCAGAAACCGCAGAAAACAAGGAAACCGGAGTGAAAGTTCTCGTCCCCAACGGCGAACTCTATGCTAACAAGATTTGCGACACTTTTGAGGAAGCAATCGACGTTTGTGTCGATGCTTTGGAGAAACAACTGGTGAAATACAAGGAAAAATTAAAGAATAAGTAAAAAAAATCCGCCAATATTTTGCAGGATTAAAAATAATGCGTAATTTTGCAGCCGTTTCGGAGACGGAGCTCTTTAAAACGGCTGCAAATTCGGACCTGCCTCTTTAGCTCAGTTGGCCAGAGCACGTGATTTGTAATCTCGGGGTCGTTGGTTCGAATCCGACAAGAGGCTCGATGAAGAAATAAATATAGTAGGGCAAATACCAGAGTGGCCAAATGGGGCAGACTGTAAATCTGCTGGCTTACGCCTTCGGTGGTTCGAATCCATCTTTGCCCACTTCTCCTTTGCTGTTATAGCTCAGCGGTAGAGCACTTCCTTGGTAAGGAAGAGGTCCCGGGTTCAAGTCCCGGTAACAGCTCCAAAGACGAATGCTGATTATTAATCAATAAATTAAAATAGAAAAGCTATGGCTAAAGAGAAATTCGAACGTACCAAACCGCACGTTAACATTGGTACCATTGGTCACGTTGACCACGGTAAGACCACTTTGACCGCTGCCATCACTACCGTACTGGCTAAGAAGGGTCTTTCTGAAGTGAAGTCTTTCGATCAGATTGATAACGCTCCTGAAGAAAAGGAACGTGGTATCACGATCAACACCTCTCACGTTGAATACGAAACCGCTAACCGTCACTACGCTCACGTGGACTGCCCGGGACACGCCGACTATGTAAAGAATATGGTAACTGGTGCTGCTCAGATGGACGGTGCTATCATCGTAGTTGCTGCAACTGATGGTCCGATGCCTCAGACTCGTGAGCACATCCTGCTCGCTCGTCAGGTGAACGTTCCCCGTCTGGTTGTGTTCATGAACAAGTGCGACATGGTTGACGACCCCGAAATGCTCGAGCTCGTTGAGATGGAAATGCGCGAACTGCTCTCTGCTTACGAATTCGACGGCGACAACACTCCCTTCATCCAGGGTTCTGCCCTCGGTGCACTGAACGGTGTTGAGAAGTGGGAAGAGAAAGTGATGGAGCTGATGGATGCTTGCGACACTTGGATTCCTCTGCCTCCCCGTGATATCGATAAGCCCTTCCTGATGCCCGTTGAGGACGTGTTCTCAATCACTGGTCGTGGTACTGTAGCAACTGGTCGTATCGAGACTGGTGTTGTTAAGGTAGGTGACGAAGTGGAGATCCTGGGTCTTGGTGAGGACAAGAAGTCAGTTGTAACTGGCGTTGAAATGTTCCGCAAGCTCCTCGATGAGGGTGAAGCTGGTGATAACGTTGGTCTGCTGCTCCGCGGTATTGACAAGAACGAAATCAAGCGTGGTATGGTGCTCTGCAAGCCCGGCCAGATTAAGCCTCACACTACTTTCAAGGCTTCTATCTACGTGCTGCAGAAAGAAGAGGGTGGTCGTCACACTCCGTTCCACAACCACTATCGTCCCCAGTTCTACCTGCGTACTATGGACTGCACGGGTGAGATTACGCTCCCCGAAGGCACTGAAATGGTAATGCCAGGTGATAACGTGGAAATCACAGTATCTCTGATTTATGCAGTTGCCCTGAACGTTGGTCTGCGCTTCGCTATCCGTGAAGGTGGCCGTACGGTAGGTTCTGGTCAGATTACTGAAATCATCGACTAATCCAAAACAAGTCATATCAATCAGTTCTCGGCTCCGGCCGGGAACTGATTATGTTCAAACGGGAGTAGCTCAGTTGGTAGAGCACCGGTCTCCAAAACCGGGTGTCGGGAGTTCGAGCCTCTCCTCCCGTGCTAATACTTTAAAGATGAATAAGATTATAGCTAATTTAAAGGAAACCTACGACGAACTTGTGCATAAAGTGTCGTGGCCTACACGTTCCGAACTTACTAGCAGTGCAGTTGCTGTTTTATATGCTTCCCTTCTAATTGCAGTGGTAGTGTTCGCGATGGACTTCTGTTTCCAACAAGTGATGGAATTTATTTATCCACGTTAAAACGTAAGAAGAAATGTCTGAGATTGAAAAGAAGTGGTACGTGCTGCGTGCCGTAAGCGGTAAAGAAGCCAAAGTCAAGGAATACCTTGATGCCGATGTGAAACACGGCAACTTTGGTGATTACGTGTCTCAGGTGTTGATTCCTACCGAGAAGGTGGTCTCTGTACGCAATGGCAAGAAAGTCATTAAGGAGCGGAGCTACCTCCCTGGATACGTCCTTGTTGAAGCTGCGCTTGTGGGCGAGGTGGCCCACCGCCTGAGAAATACGCCCAATGTGATTGGGTTCCTCGGAGGTACGGACAAACCCTCTCCGCTGCGTCAGTCGGAAGTGAATCGTATTCTTGGTACAGTCGATGAACTGCAGGAAAACCCCGTTGAGGTGGCAATCCCCTACATGGTCGGCGAGACGGTAAAGGTGAATTACGGTCCGTTCACCGGATTCAGTGGTATCATTGAAGAGGTGAATGCTGAGAAGAAAAAACTGAAGGTCATGGTCAAGATATTCGGGCGTAAGACACCGCTCGAGCTTGGCTTTATGCAAGTAGAGAAGGAATAATACAGCGCGTTACACACTGTGTTGTTCTTTTATTAATGTTTATATATAAATCAATTTTTAACAATGGCTAAAGAAGTTGCTGGACTAATCAAGTTACAGATTAAAGGAGGCGCTGCAAA
>JBJEKS010000255.1:0-1768 GCA_051878755.1 Bacteroides sp.
CTACCAAGCGGATGATTATCCACTGCTCTGCCAGCAATATCCTGGACCGAACCAATGAGTTTGGACGTGAGAACGGTAAGCCGGTCCTGGCCTCCAGCAACAGCTTCTTCTACGTGGGTGTCTTCCTGACCCTAGGCAAGAAAGCGGCCTATGATGTGTCGAACTTTTAGTGATTAGTGTCTGGTGATTATTTTTCAATTTATAAAATCATGACGGTATGAAAACATTTATTTTAGCTTTGATGCTGGCAGCTGGGTGCTGCAGCATCGTACGAGGGCAACAACTGACCCTCAAGGTGACTGACATCAGTGAGTCGAAAGGCCATATCCGGGTGGCTATCTTCAACAGTGAGGCAGATTATCTGCAAAAGCCTGTAGCAGCCTTTGCGGTTGAAGCAACAAAGGGAGAAGTTGTGATACCTTGCAGCGGACTGCCTAAGGGTACTTATGCCATCTCCTTGTTTCATGACCTGAACGACAACGGCTATCTGGATACTGGCAACATGGGCATCCCCACGGAGGATTACGGCTTCTCCAACAACGCTAAGCCCGTGATGGGGCCTCCATCGTTTGAACAGTGTAGCTTTATGCTGGATACAGAACTTACACTAGAGATTAAGCTGACTCGCTGAGTGCAAACAGAATTTTTTTAATGGAAAGTTTTGTTTATATGGAAAAGATGTGCTTAATTTGCAGCACATTCTGTAGAAACAAGACACATGAAGAATAGATTATTGTGGTTTAGCTTGTGCCTCTCGGTGCTCATGCTGAGTGCCTGTCTGGAAGGACAGAACCTGCATGAAGAGAAGGAGGAAAACAAGAAAAATGAGTACATAGAGTATCACACCATCACGGTCAATATTACCTCTGATCGTGATGGTGTGCTTTGCCTGGTCTATCAGGAATATCCTTTTGATGAGCAGGGTAGCCTGATAGCCTCGCCCTGCCTGAAGGCCTATACGCCGATTAATACCTATCTGCAGGTACCCACCACGCTGAAGAAGCTCTACGTACTGGTGGGGACGGATACGGTCTATGAATCGGGTGCCGATGCGGTGAATCTGCACCTTAAATAAGCAGCCAGGGCGGATACATCAATCCGCCCCGACAGTGTACTCATTTACTGTATTCCTGGTGGAAGACTACGATTGCCTCAATGCCTTTGCGGAGGATATCGAGCGGTAGGTTTTCGTTGGGCGAGTGGATGGCGTTGCTCTCCAGGCCGAAGCCCATCAGCACGGTCTTGATACCCAGCACCTTCTCGAAGGTGGAGATGATGGGGATACTGCCTCCGCGACGTACGGCAAGGGGCTTCTTGCCGAAAGCCTGTTCAAAGCCCTTGGCTGCTGCCTGGTAGGCGGGGAGGGTGATGGGGCAGACATAGCCCTGGCCACCATGCATCGGCGTAACCTTCACGCGGATGCTCTTCGGAGCCAGCGAGCAGAGGTAGTCGGCGAACTGACGTGAAATCTTCTCATGGTCCTGATGGGGTACGAGTCGGCAGGAGACTTTGGCGTAGGCCTTCGAGGGGAGCACCGTCTTGCTGCCTTCGCCTGTATAGCCACCCCAGATGCCGCAGACATCGAATGAGGGACGGCAGCTGTTACGCTCCAGCGTGCTGTAACCCTTCTCGCCACTCAGCTCCTCTACGTCGATGGCTCGCTTGTAGCGTGCTTCGTCAAAGGGAATGCTGGCTATCATCTCGCGCTCTTCCTTGGATAGCTCCTCCACGTCGTCGTAGAACCCAGGCATGGTGATGCGCCCATCAG
>JBJEKS010000256.1:0-1768 GCA_051878755.1 Bacteroides sp.
GTCTCCACACGGACGGTGCTTTCCTTCTTCTCTACCTTCTTCTTCGAGGGAACGTAGTAGAGGTCATCGTCTGCCGACTGAGCCATCAGCATCATCGGCAAGGCACATGCGGCCAAAAGAGTCATTAAAAGCTTCTTCATATCGTTCTGTTTTTTTATTGTTTCTATCCATATACTTTCTTTCGCACGACAAAGATAAGGCCAATTCTGCATACAGACGAGAGAATTTCCCCAAAGATTAGTAGGGATTTCCCTAAAAACGACTACTTTTGTGGTCGGAAACCCAATTTTTATCTCTTTTTAGCTTATGCAATACATCGAATATACCCTCCAGGCCACTCCTTTCAGCGAGACGGCCACCGACCTGCTCAGCGCCCTGCTGGGCGAGGTGGGTTTTGAAAGCTTCGTGGTGGAAGGCCAGCAACTCAAGGCCTACATCCAGGCCACGCAGCATGACGAGGCGGCTGTCAGTGCCATCCTGGCAGAGTTCCCCATGCCCGATGTCAGCATCTCCTTCACGCACCAGCAGGCTGAAGACCGCGACTGGAACGAGGAGTGGGAGAAGAACTTCTTCCAGCCCATCGTCATCGGCAACCGCTGCTGCATCCACAGCACCTTCCATAAAGATACGCCGCACGTGGAGTATGACATCATCATCAACCCGCAGATGGCCTTCGGCACGGGTCACCACGAGACCACGGGCCTCATCCTGGGCGAACTGCTGGAGAGTGACCTCCAGGGACGCTCACTGCTCGACATGGGTTGCGGCACGGCCATCCTGGCCATTCTGGGCCGGATGCGCGGAGCTGCCCCCTGCACCGCCATCGACATCGACGACTGGTGCGTACGCAACTCGCTGGAGAACATCGCCCTCAACGGCGTGGACCAGATCTGTGTCTATCACGGCGATGCCTCCATCCTGAGTGACAAGGGACCCTTTGACTACGTGATAGCCAACATCAACCGCAACATCCTCCTGGCCGACATGGCACGCTACGTGGCCCGCATGAACCCGGGAGGCACGCTGCTGATGAGCGGATTCTACGTGGATGATATCCCCGTGCTGCGCGCTGAGGCCGAGCGACTGGGCCTGCTATTCGTGCATCACCGCGAGAACAACCGCTGGGCCGCCCTGCGGTTCACCCGCCCTTGATACACCATTTTTAACAGAAAGAGACGGAAAAATGTGGAGATAATCAAGAAAGTTTCGTATATTTGCCCAATTTATCATTAAGAGCTCAAGAAAATGAGAGTAACAGACCTGATTAACAGCGCAGAGAAGACCGCCTTCTCGTTTGAGATACTGCCGCCCATCAAGGGTACGGGCATCGAGAAGGTGTATCAAGACATTGATACGCTGCGCGAATTCGACCCCAAATACATCAACATCACCACCCACCGCAGCGAGTTTGTCTATAAGGACCTGGGCAACGGACTCTTCCAGCGCAACCGCATGCGCCGCCGTCCGGGCACCGTGGCCGTGGCTGCCGCCATCCAGAACCGCTACGGCATCACCACCGTGCCCCATATCCTCTGCAGTGGCTTCAACCGCGAAGATACGGAGTACGTACTGCTCGACCTGCAGTTCCTGGGCATCACCGACCTGCTCGTGCTGCGTGGCGACAAGGCGAAGCACGAGAACATCTTCACCCCCGAGCCTGGCGGCTACGCCCATGCCGTGGAGCTGGAGGAACAGATCAACCGCTTCAACCGTGGCATCTTCGTGGATGGTTCGGAGATGAAAATCTCCAAGACCCCTTTCACCTACG
>JBJEKS010000257.1:0-9784 GCA_051878755.1 Bacteroides sp.
GCCACTAATCACTAAACACTAATCACTATCAAAAAAACTTCTCCCCTCTCGTTGGTCTGGTGATGGATGGCAACCTGGAGGACGACAGCCCTGTTACGCGCTGCGCTCCTCAATCCCTCTTGCAGGATGTGCTACGCTGTCCCACCCAGGCACGACGGGAGGAGTTTCTTATTAATGATAGCTTTCCACTACCTTTCCTTCAAGTACATCTGCTATGCGACGGCAGGCCTTACCATCACCATAAGGATTGACGGCCTTACTCATCGCTTCGTATGCTGCTGCATCATCTAGAAGAATGCTGACTTCGGTCATAATCTTATCGTAATCAGTTCCTACCAAATGAACAGTTCCACTGTCCAGAGCTTCTGGGCGTTCGGTAGTATCTCGCATCACTAAAACAGGCTTACCAAGCCCTGGTGCTTCCTCTTGTATGCCGCCAGAATCGGTAAGCACTATATTGGATTTACTCATCAGATGAACAAACTCCAGATACTGCAAGGGTTCGATGAAGAAGAAGTTTGGACGGGTGAGGTCTTCACCAAATACTTCATGAATCGGTTTGCGTACATTAGGATTGAGGTGCATCGGATAAACAAAATCCACATCTGGATATTTCTCTGACAAGTCCTTCATGGCTGTCACCATGCGGATAAAGCCGTCACCGAAATTTTCTCTTCGATGCCCTGTTATTAGAACGAGTTTCTTGCCATCCTTCAACCGTGATACATCGTAACCGGCATCAAGCAATACCTGGTCTTGCTCCTTAGCAAGTTCTTTGTCTGTCTTCAGCTTATCTACCACCATGTGGAGGGCATCAATTACGGTATTACCCGTAACATAGATGTCGCCGTGTGCTTTCTCTTCCTTCAGGTTCCTCTCGGAAAGAGGTGTTGGTGAGAAGTTGTAGGTAGCAATACGGCCCGTAATCTGGCGGTTCATCTCCTCGGGCCAAGGACTGTAGATGTTATATGTGCGGAGACCTGCCTCCACATGACCCACGGGAATCTGGGCATAGAAGGCTGCAAGAGCGGCTGCTGTGGAAGTGGTGGTATCACCATGTACAAGGACCACATCTGGCTTGCAGGTCTTGAACACATCACGCATCCCATTGAGAATGCGAACGGTAACATCGGTCAAATCCTGCCCCTGCTTCATGATGTTCAAGTCTATATCTGGCTTGACATCAAATATCTTTAGCACCTGGTCAAGCATTTCTCGGTGTTGACCAGTGACACAGACTATCGTTTTAAACACATCTGTGCGCTTTTGGAACTCTTTCACCAAAGGGCACATCTTGATGGCCTCTGGACGGGTTCCAAAGACTAACATAACGGTTCGCATAATTAATCTCTATAGTTTTGAATATTTGTTATCAAAATAAGGTCTGGTGAATTTTATTGCTTCAATCTAAATTCAGGCTCCTTGAACCTTGTTTCCACTAGCAATGATCTTTGCCAATACTCTAGCTAGGTTAAAGAAGAGCATCGGTTCGTAATAATCGATATTTGTAATCGCGTTGTCGAGATCGTTGACTGTATAGTGAATGGCCTCGATGGATTGCTGTAGGTTCTTCATATTGATTTGCGAGTAGGTCTGCTGGAAACGATTTATGAAGAAGCCATCAAGATGCTTCTTTTTGAGGTATTGATGGAAGGCTTTGCATACCTGTGCCTGGCTTTTGTAGTCAAGAGCACGAATGTCCTCGAACATTTCATAGCCGCAGGTATAGTCGGGAATCGACACTGCCTTCTTCTTGCCCTTCATCTTGGCACGTACCTCCTTTGCTTCGGGGATGGTATCATCGTAAATGTCTTGGCAGTCTTCAGGCAGTATACCAAAAAGCTCCTCCAGAAATTTCTTTTCGTCCATGATGTATCGATTTATAAGGTGATGTAGAAAGTGGTACTGCCACACAGTGACCATGCAAGCATGGCAGTACCATGAGTTTACCTTGCGCTCTCGGCGATTAACAGGGCATAGGCCTTATCCAGGTCTTTTGCCTCTACGGCATCCTTGACCTCTTGGGGAACGTCTGTCAATCTGACAGAGGCGCTCTTACCATCCTTGCCAATCACGCTGAAACGCCCTTCTAGGGCTGCCATCAAGAGGTTAGCTTTAAGAGAATCCTCATCCATCAGAGCGGCATGTTCATCCACATCGTTACTCCGGATGGAGTCGGCCAGGGCATCGTCAGGTGACATACCCATGCTGCAATGTGGTTCGAGGATGTTGGCCTCGACACGCGTGCCTTCCCAGATGGTGCGGTCAAGGTTCCAGGAGAAGTTGAAGACGGTCTTTCCGAGCGTCTCGTCCTTCTCTTTCTTCTTGCTGTGATGACTGAAGGTGAAGACTCTGACAAGGTTTCCCCTGCGCAGGTTAATGTCGGGGAAGAGGGAGGCCGGAAATAAATAATTCCATAATGATAAAATGATTGATTTGAGTTAATAAAGCAGCGCGTTTATCTGTTTTAAGCCACCAAACGCGAATAGGCTATGGCAACTCGTACCACGAAAAAGAAAAGATCCCCTCACTCCCCCTTAAAGGGGGATGAGTGATATTTCCATCTAAAGTTTGCACTTAAGATACCATAGAAAGTATGTTGACATAAATGGCAAAGTATCTAAAGATAAATGGCAAAGTATGTTTATTTGCTCTCCTCAGGGGGCACTATCTCCAGGCAGCCGGTGGGGACGTAGGCGGTGGCGATGAGACAGAGGCCCTCGATGTTGATGACGACGCGCTGCTGACCGGCTGTGCGGGCTACGCGGCCTACCACACCGGTGAACTCGCCGGCAATGACACGCACGATGTCGCCGCTCTTGTAGTGGACCTGGCTGGGGTTGACGACACGAACATCCTGACCGATGGCGCTCGTAGCGATGATGAAGCTCTGCATGCATTGGTCGGGGACCACCAACGGGGGATTGTTGCCGCCGGCGGCCTGATGGAAGTGGTCGTAGTAGTAGGAAACAAGGGCACGGACCGCCGGTTCCTTGATGGCCAGGTCGAGGGGACGAGGTTCGGAATGGGCAAAAAATAAGCCGGGAAGCAGTGGCAACTGCACCCGGCGACGCCTACCCTTCACCATCTTGACTACAGCATGGAGGGGATTGTATGTAGTGAAACCTAATTCCTTAAGGAGCTGTTCCGCCTTGACAGAACGGCCGTATGAAGCCCTGAGTACGAACCATTTACGTCCAAAATGGGGGGGGTAATTTTTGAGGCTTCGATAGGCTGAGATGCGGGAAGGGTATTCTCTACCGACACCCCTGTTGGTGAGCTTTGAGCTTCGGGGAGCGCGTTGGAGGTAAATCCTTCGCGAAGGGGTGAATCCGTGGAGCCACCACCTGGATGAGTTTGTGCATTAATCAATGCAGCCATGGTTCAAGACTTTTCATTCCGCTTATTTCCAAAGGATTGCGGATTGAATGAACGAGAAAGGGGCTATAAGGCCACCCTTCGGCTGCAAAAGTACGAATTTTTTCTTGATTGGAACAGCTTCATGAAGCGGATTTGCCAAGAAAAGGGTTATATTAAGTATTCTTAGCAACAAAGTTAAATCTTAATAAATATATAGACGCAAAAAGAGGCAGGTGCCCATTTGTGGAACACCTGCCTCCTATTTAGTTAATTATCAGTATCTAAGGATTACTCCTCCTCGATAGCGCCCTGCGCCGCCGCGAGTCTTGCTATGGGCACTCTAAACGGAGAGCAAGAAGCATAGTTCATGCCTACCTTAGCGCAGAACTTCACGCTTGAGGGCTCGCCACCGTGCTCACCGCAGATACCGGTGCGCATGCCGGGACGTACGGCACGACCCTTTTCTACGGCCATCTTGATGAGCTGACCTACACCGTTCTGGTCGAGTACCTGGAAGGGGTCAACCTTCAGGATCTTCTTCTCCAGATATACGGGGAGGAAGCTGGCGATGTCGTCGCGAGAGTAACCGAAGGTCATCTGCGTCAAGTCGTTGGTACCGAACGAGAAGTATTCAGCCTCCGTAGCGATGCGGTCGGCCGTGAGGGCTGCACGCGGAATCTCAATCATCGTACCGATCTCGAATTCGATTTCTACGCCTTCTTCAGCAAATACCTCCTTGGCGGTCTTCTGGATGATTTCCTTCTGCTGCTTGAGCTCGTAGAGGATACCAATCAGCGGAACCATGATTTCGGGCATCGGGTTCTTGCCCTCCTTCTTCAGTTCACAGGCGGCGCTCAGGATGGCACGCGTCTGCATAGCCGTGATTTCGGGGAAGGTGATACCCAGACGGCAACCGCGGTGACCCAGCATCGGGTTGTTCTCGGCCAGGCTGGCTACGCGCTTCTGAATCTCTTCTACGCTGACACCCATCTCGTCGGCCATCTTCTGCTGACCAGCCAGATCGTGGGGTACGAACTCGTGCAAGGGGGGATCGAGCAGACGGATGTTGACGGGACAACCATCCATGGCTTCGAGGATACCCTTGAAGTCGGCCTTCTGGTAAGGCAGCAACTTGGCCAAAGCCTTTTCACGACCTTCAACGGTGTCAGCCAGAATCATCTCACGCATGGCGACGATCTTCTGGTCATCGAAGAACATGTGCTCGGTACGGGTCAGACCGATACCCTTGGCACCGAAGTCGCGGGCTACACGAGCATCGTGGGGCGTATCGGCGTTGGTGCGAACCTGCAGCTTGGTGTATTTATCGCAGAGGTCCATCAGGGCCTTGAAGTCGCCAGAAAGCTCAGCAGCCTTGGTGGGCACTTCGCCGGCATAAACCTCACCGGTAGAACCGTTGATGGAGATGAAGTCGCCTTCCTTATATACAGTACCTTCGATTTCTACGGTCTTCTCCTTGTAGTTGACATTGATGGCTCCTGCACCTGATACGCAGCACTTACCCATACCACGGGCTACTACGGCAGCGTGAGAGGTCATACCACCACGGGCCGTCAGGATACCTTCGGCAGCTGACATACCAGCCAAGTCCTCGGGAGAGGTCTCGATACGTACCATGACCACGCGATGGCCGTCGGCACGCCACTGCTGAGCGTCGTCAGCGTGGAATACAATCTGACCACAGGCAGCACCCGGAGAGGCGGGCAGACCGCGCGTGATGACTTTGGCCTTCTTCAGGGCAGCCTTGTCGAATACGGGGTGGAGCAGCTCGTCGAGCTTCTGGGGCTCACAGCGCAGCAGGGCCGTCTTCTCGTCAATCTTACCTTCGCGAACCAGGTCCATAGCAATCTTCACCATGGCCGTACCGGTGCGCTTACCGTTACGGGTCTGCAGGAACCAGAGCTTGCCTTCCTGTACGGTGAACTCCATGTCCTGCATGTCGTGATAGTGGTTCTCCAGCTTATCCTGCAGGGCGTCGAGTTGCTTGTAGATTTCGGGCATGGCCTCTTCCATCGAAGGATACTTAGCGGCACGCTCCTCTTCGCTGATACCCTGGAGGACAGCCCAGCGGCGTGAACCCTCGATGGTGATCTGCTGCGGTGTGCGGATACCGGCTACCACGTCTTCACCCTGTGCGTTGACCAGGTACTCACCGTTGAAGATGTTCTCACCCGTAGCGGCATCGCGGCTGAAGCATACGCCCGTGGCCGAAGTCTCGCCCATGTTACCGAATACCATGGCCATCACTGAAACGGCCGTACCCCATTCGTCGGGTATTCCTTCCATCTTGCGGTAGAGGATGGCACGCTCGTTCATCCAGCTGCGGAACACGGCGCAGATGGCACCCCACAACTGAACCATCGGGTCGTTGGGGAAGTCGCTGCCGGTCTGCTCCTTGATAGCCTTCTTGAAGCGGGCTACGAGGTCCTTCAGCTCTTCTACAGAGAGGTCCTTATCCAGCTTGATGCCACGGATGGCCTTCACCTCCTCG
Organism: Bacteroides sp.; assembly: GCA_051878755.1. Classification (GTDB taxonomy): domain Bacteria; phylum Bacteroidota; class Bacteroidia; order Bacteroidales; family Bacteroidaceae; genus Bacteroides. Next base: position 5,870 of record JBJEKS010000257.1, read on the forward strand.
ATGATAGCCTCGAAGGGGTCGATATCTTCCTTGTTTACAGGCTTCATGCCCAGTACAACGTCGCCGTACATCTGTACGAAGCGGCGATAGGAGTCGTAAACAAAGTGGGGGTTGCCCGTCTTCTTGACCATGCCCTCGGCCACCTCGTCGTTCAGACCCAGGTTGAGGATGGTATCCATCATACCCGGCATGGAGGCACGGGCACCCGAGCGAACAGACATAAGCAGAGGATTCTCCACGCTGCCGAACTTGCAGTTCATCAGGCTCTCCACGTGAGCCACAGCCTTGTTGACCTCGTCCTGGAGTACTTCTACAATCTTCTCCTGACCTACTTCGTAGTATTCGTTACATACATCGGTCGTGATTGTGAAGCCGGGAGGAACCGGCACACCGATGAGGTTCATTTCGGCAAGGTTGGCACCTTTACCACCCAGCTGCTCACGCATCTTTGCGTTACCCTCAGCCTGGCCATTACCAAAGGTATAAACTCTTTTTTTGTCCATCATGTAATTTATTTAAGTTCAAAAAATGGTTTTTGATTCTCACTATCTATTAATATATGTTCTCATTCACGTGTTCTCATGGGGTATGTTCTCATGATTTCCGTGTGCAAAGCTATTAAAAATCCCGAAATTATAAAAACATTTCTGCTAAAAAATAGAAAGAAAATGCTAATTCAACTTTACGATACACCTTATTTCGGGTAAAGAGGGGATTTATTCAAAAAAAAAGGTTACTTTTGCGGCAAATTTATTAGATTTGGTGTAAAAGTGGCAAGAAAAAGAAAAGAGCTTCCCCTGCTGGAGAAGGTGACAATAACGGACGTGGCCGCCGAAGGAAAGGCCATAGCGAGAGTGGATGACATGGTGGTCTTCGTGCCCTACGTGGCCCCGGGTGACGTGGTGGACCTGCAAGTGAAACGCAAGAAGCACCACTACGCCGAGGCCGAGGCCGTGAAGTTCCACAGCTACTCCCCGCTCCGGGCGGTGCCCTTCTGCCAGCACTACGGCGTGTGCGGCGGATGCAAATGGCAAATCCTGCCCTACGAGGAGCAAATCAAGTACAAGCAGAAGCAGGTGACGGACAACCTGACGCGCATCGGCAAGATTGAGATGCCGGAAATCTCGCCCATCCTGGGGTCGAAGAAGACCCAATGCTACCGCAACAAGCTGGAATACACCTTCTCCAACAAGCGCTGGCTCACGGCCGAGGAGGTAAAGCAGGAGGTGACCTACGAGCAGATGAACGCCGTGGGATTCCACATCCCCACCGCCTTCGACAAGGTGCTGGCCATCGAGAAGTGCTGGCTGCAGGACGACATCTCCAACCGCCTGCGCAACGCCATACGCGACTACGCCTACGCGCACGACTACTCCTTCCAGAACCTGCGCACCCACGAGGGGATGCTCCGCAACCTGATTGTACGCACCTCGACCACGGGCGAGCTGATGGTCATCCTGGTCTGCAAGATTGAGACCGACGAGGAGATGGCGCGCTACCGCGAGTTGCTGCAGTACGTGGCCGACACCTTCCCCGAAATCACCTCCCTGCTATACATTATTAATAATAAGGTGAACGACACGATTACCGACCTGGAGGTGCACACCTTCCGCGGCAACGACCACATCTACGAGGAGATGGAGGGGCTGCGCTTCAAGGTGGGACCCAAGTCGTTCTACCAGACCAACAGCGAGCAGGCCTACGAGCTCTACAAGGTGGCCCGCAACTTTGCGGGGCTGACGGGAGACGAGCTGGTATATGACCTCTACACGGGCACGGGTACGATAGCCAATTTCGTGGCACGCCAGGCGCGTCAGGTGGTGGGCATCGAGTATGTGCCCGAGGCCATCGAGGATGCCAAGGTGAACTCCGCCCTCAACGGCATCACCAACACCCTCTTCTATGCCGGCGACATGAAGGACCTGCTGACCGACGACTTCATCCAGGAGCACGGACGGCCCGACGTGATCATTACCGACCCTCCACGTGCCGGTATGCACCAGGACGTGGTGGATGTCATCCTCCGTGCCGAGCCCGAGCGCATCGTCTATGTGAGCTGCAACCCCGCCACACAGGCGCGCGACCTGCAGCTGCTTGACGCAAAGTACCGCGTCACGGCCGTACAACCCGTAGATATGTTTCCACACACTCACCACGTAGAGAACGTAGTTAAATTAGAGAAAAGATGAAAGTAAAGACCAACACCCGCGCAAGGGCCCAATATACCAACTACAACGTGAAGGAGCCCATGGAGCTGATGGAGTTCCTCTCCACGGTCATGCCGCAAGCCAGCCGCACGAAAATCAAGTCGCTCCTGAGCAAGCAGATTGTGCTGGTAGATAACGTGATAACCACTCAGTACAACTTCCCTCTCCAGCCGGGGATGAAGGTGCAGATCAGCCGCGAGAAGGGAAAGCACGAGTTCAACCACAAGCTGCTGAAGATTGTGTATGAGGATGCCTACCTCATCGTGGTGGAGAAGGCCGAAGGGTTGCTCTCTGTCAGCACGGAGCGGCAGAAGGAGCGGACCGCCATCTCCATCCTCAACGACTACGTGAAGCGGAGCGGACAGCAGCGGCGCGTCTATGTGGTACACCGGTTGGACCGCGACACCTCGGGACTGATGATGTTCGCCAAGGATGAGAAGACGCAGAACACGTTGCGCGACCATTGGCACGACATCGTCTTCGACCGCCGCTACGTGGCCGTGGTGAGCGGCGAGATGGAGAAGGACGAAGGTACGGTACACTCCTGGTTGACCGACCGCAAGCTCTACGTGGCCTCAAGTCCCGTGGACGACGGCGGCAAGGAGGCCGTGACCCACTACCGCACCATCAAGCGGGGCAACGGCTATTCGCTCGTGGAGCTGATGCTCGAGACGGGCCGCAAGAATCAGATTCGCGTACACATGCAGGACCTGGGGCACCCCGTGGTGGGTGACGGGCGTTACGGCCTGGAGGATGTGAATCCGCTGAACCGCCTGGCGCTCCACGCCTTCAAGCTCTGCTTCGACCACCCCGTAACCGGCGAAGAGCTCCGCTTCGAGACCCCCTACCCTAAGGAGTTTAAACAGCTGTTTTAGGGATAAGGGATAAGGGATTAGGGATTAGGTTTTTCCTTTTTCGTTAGTTTCTTGATTTGATCGCGACCTTTGTCGAAGAGGCGGCGGTTGGTTTGGGCGATGTCCTCCACGATGGCGTCGTTGATTTGCTTCAGGCCGCTGATGTAGTCCTGCGCGCGCTGGAAGACGTTGGGTACCAACGCACTTTTCTTCACCTCGGAGGGGACGATGACACGCAGCTCCTTGGGCAGTATCTTGACCTCCACCACCTCGCCCGTGGTCATCGGGTCGCCATCGAAATGGACCACGCCAGGGGCCTTACGCAGGATGCGCAACGAACGGCAACGGAAACTCTTCACGTGACTGTTCTGGTCGATGCTGCGGTTGAAGAGCTGGAAGGCCAGCGAAGGGGCCTCAATCATGCTGAACGGCTCGAGAATCGTCACATCCAGCAGGCCGTCGCTCAGCGAAGCATGTGGGGCGATATAGGCGTTGTTGCCATACTGCGAGGCATTTCCACAGGCGATGACAAACGCCTGGTAATGGGACGAGATGCCATCCATCTCCAGCTCATAGGTCTCCGGCTTGTAGCGCAAGCTCTCCTGGAGCATCTTTTCGAGGTAGGTGAGCGGGCCGCGCTTGCCCGCCTGCGAGAACTTCAGGCTGACAAAGGCATCGAACCCCACGCCACAGGTACAGAAGAAGGGCACCTCGTTGATCTTGCCATAGTCAATCTCGGCGCACTTCGCCCCGTTGATGACCTGCAAGGCCCCCTTCACCTCCATCGGAATCTGCAGATGGCGCGCCAGGCCGTTGCCCGAGCCACAGGGAATGATGCCGAGGACCGTCTGGGT
>JBJEKS010000258.1:0-1757 GCA_051878755.1 Bacteroides sp.
CTCTTTGTAAGAGAAGGATTGACGATGCAAATGTAGATTATATTTTTATAAATCAATACTCCACCGGCTATAATTTTATGAATTATCAACTCTTTTATCATCCATAAACAGATTAATTAAACAAAATTTGACTTTGCTATTCACTTCGCATTTCTTGTCCTATTTGATAATCAGCCAATTATTGTCGTTCGCATCATTCAATCCTTCTCTTACAAAGAGAAAGAGCATTTTATAAAATAAAATTTCTTCAACAATATTTTTGTTTTCCTGTTCAGATTGTCTTCTTAATCCGCTAAAGCGCTACAACAGCGCCAGAACTGCCGCATTGGCGGCATCTACGAGCGAGGTGTCGAGCTGTGCCAGGTAGATGCGCGTGGTGGCTTCCGAGTCGTGTCCCATCGCCTTGCTGATGGTGGAGATGGAGGCATCCGTGCTCAGCGCCAGGCTTGCCCAGGTGTGCCGGGCCACGTAGGTGGTGAGCGGTATGGGCAGCCCCAGCAGCTGCCCCAGCTGCTTGAGCTTGCAGTTCACCAGGTGGGCCGCGCTCTTGTACTGCCTGCGCGTGTCGGCGTTGGCATCGCGGATGATGGGCAGCAGGTAGGGGCTACTGGCCGTGTCGTACTTATCCACCACCTCCTGCATGCAGGGCAGCCACTTCACGAAGATGCGCTGGCTGGTCTTCTGGCGGCAGTAGGTGAGCACGCCCTGCTTCAGGTCGCTCTTCCTGAGGTAGGCCATATCGACGAACGACATGCCGCGCGTGTAGAAGGAGAACATGAAGAGGTCGCGTGCGTAATCCATCAGCGGCTTGTCCCTGAGGTCCATCTGGCGTAGGGCGCGGATTACCTCCTGCGTCACGGCCCGTTTGGCCGTCTTGTCGATGCCGGTATAGACATGCTTGAAGGGGAAGTGCTGCTCGATGTCCAGGGTATCGACCGCTCGGTTGTAGATGGCACGCAGGTTGCGCATGTAGAAGGAGATGGTGTTCCGGCAGAGGCCCGATGCGGCCAGCCACGACTGGTAGTCGGCCGTGAGGAGGCCATCCAGCGCCTCGAAGGGCAGCTCCTTGTCGCCATAGAAGTGGGCGAAGCTGTTGATGGCCGTGGTGTAGGTGTCGGCGGTGGTAGCCTTGTCGGCTTGCCTGAGCCGCTGGATGAGGCTGCTGGCGAAGGAGAAGAATTCCGCCCTCTCCTTCGGTTGGCAGAGTTGTTTCACCAGTGCGTCCACACTGTTCACATCAGATTGATAGTTCAGGCCGGCGATGCGGTCCCGAAAATTCAGGTTGGTTTGTTCTGTTTCCATAACTTTTTCATTTTAATCATTAAGGTGGAAAATATGTCTGTTTGGTTTTTTTAATGTTTGCTATTCGATGCAAAGATACTATTTTCTCCGAAAACCCCAAGCGCGATGGGGCGGAAATGATGGGGGAAGTTTGTGTTGAAACTGACGAAACTGACAAACTGCTATCTGCTAAATTAGACCAGTTATCGGGATTTTTCCCTATTTTTCTATTTTAGATAAAGAATGTCATTTGTCAGTTTGTCATTATTGTCAGTTTGCTCTGCGTCTTTTCGGAGGCGCAACCGCAGTCACACTCCGCCCGTTTCGGCTTGGCGGTTGTAATCCATCAAGGAGGTCTTGTTATAAACATTTACTTAATTTTGGCAGACCTGAAGGCTCGCTCCTGCAGGAACGTGAAGCGGGGCGCAGGTCTAATCTAACTCTAATCTAACTCTAAAGTAAGTCTAAAGTAAGTC
>JBJEKS010000259.1:0-4248 GCA_051878755.1 Bacteroides sp.
TCGAAGCACCCGTAGCAGGTGGGCAGCAGCTTGCGGTCGCCCAGGGTGTTATCCACACGCGCTACGTTCACCCAGAACTTGTTGTCGCGCACGCTCTCGATGGGATAGACAGCCTTCTGACGCGAATAGCTGTGGTTCCACTCGTCGGCCACGGCCTCATATTCGGGGTGAGGAGCATTGATGAGCACGTTGTCCTCCTTGTCGGCCGTGCCGTTCTTCACCTCCTGAATCTCCTCCCAGATGGTGAGCATCACCTTCACGAAGTTGTCCAGCTCGGCCAGACTCTCGCTCTCCGTAGGCTCGATCATCAGCGTGCCGTGAACGGGGAAGGAGAGCGTAGGCGCGTGATAGCCGAAGTCCATCAGACGCTTCGCGATGTCGTTCTCGCTGATGCCCGTCTCCTCGTGCAGCTTGCGGCACTCCAGGATCATCTCATGACCCACGGTACCATTCTTCCCACGGTAAACCGTGCCGTAGGTCTCCTCGAAGCAGGCAGCCAAGTAGTTGGCGCTCAGGATGGCAATCTTGGTGGCGCGCGTCAGCCCCTCGATGCCCATCATGCGGATGTAGCCGTAGGTGATGGGCAGGATGCCGGCACTGCCGTAGGGAGCGGCAGACACCTGATTGGTGGCGTTGCCCAGGCTCACGTGACCGGGGAGGAAGGGCACGAGGTGCTTGGCCACACAGACGGGACCCACACCAGGGCCGCCACCGCCGTGGGGCGAAGCGAAGGTCTTATGCAGGTTCAGGTGGCAGACGTCGGCACCGATGGTTCCCGGATTGGTCAGACCCACCTGCGCGTTCATGTTGGCACCATCCATATAGACCTGAGCGCCACAGCCGTGGATGATGCGGCAGATCTCCACGATGTCGCTCTCGAAGATTCCGTGCGTCGAGGGGTAGGTAATCATCAGGGCAGCCAGCTCCTCCTTGTTCGCCTCCGCCTTGGCACGAAGGTCGTCCATATCCACGTTGCCACGGTCGTCGCAAGCGCAGGTCACGGTGGTGAAACCAGCCTGAACAGCCGATGCGGGATTCGTGCCGTGGGCCGAAGCCGGAATCAGAATCTTGTTGCGGTGGCCCTGGCCGATGCTCTCCAGATAGGCACGGATGACGCGCAGGCCCGTATATTCACCGGCGGCACCCGAGTTGGGCTGGAGCGTCACGCCGGCAAAGCCCGTGATGGCAGCCAGCTCGTCGCTCAGGTTACGGATAAGCTCCTTGTAGCCCTCGGCCTGGTCCTCAGGCACCAACGGGTGCATGTTCATGAACTCGGGTCGGCTCAAGGGCAGCATCTCGGCGGCCGCATTCAGCTTCATGGTGCAGGAGCCCAGGGAAATCATGCTGTGCGTCAAGGAGATATCCTTGCGGTCGAGGCGCTTGATGTAGCGCATCATCTCCGTCTCCGTGTGGTAGCGGTTGAAGACCTCGTGCGTCAGGTAGCTGCTCGTGCGTGCCAGCAGCTTGATGGCAGGCGCATCGGGGATGTCCGTGGCCTTCGCGTAATCCTTGCCCACGGCAATGGCGAAGATGGAGAGCAGCACGTTGACGGCAGCAAGGTCGGTGGTCTCGTCGATGCTCATGCCCACGTCACCATTCTTGAAATAGAGCAGGTTCACCTCCTTGCTCAGGGCGATGGTGCGCACCTGATGGGCAGAGAGCTGCTCGGGCAGGGTGAAGCGGAGCGTGTCGAAGTAGTTGGCATTCACCTGCTTATATCCCAGGGCATTGATGCTCTTCTCCAGGAAGGCAGCGATGCTGTGGATGCGGAGAGCGATGCCATGAATGCCTTCGGGCCCATGCCATACGGCATACATACCGGCCATGGTAGCCAGCAAGGCCTGTGCGGTACAGATATTCGAAGTGGCCTTCTCGCGCTTGATGTGCTGCTCGCGCGTCTGGAGTGCCATGCGGTAGCAGAGGTGGCCATACTTATCCTTACTCCAGCCGATGATGCGCCCCGGCATGTTGCGCTTGTACTCGTCGCGGGTAGCGAAATAGGCAGCCGACGGACCGCCATAGAACATGGGGATTCCCAGACGTTGCGTGCTGCCGAAGACGATGTCGGCACCCCATTCACCCGGAGGCGTCAGCAAGGCAAGGCTGAGGATGTCGGCGGCCACAGCCACCTTGCAGTCGGCGGCATGGGCCTTCTCGATGAAGGCACGATAGTCGTTGATGGAGCCGTCGGCATCGGGGAACTGCACGACGCAGGCGAAGAGGTCGGGCGTGAACTCCAGCTCCTCGTAGCGACCGGTGCGCACCTCGATTCCCTGGGGGATGGCACGCGTAGTGATAACAGCCTGTGTCTGAGCAAATACACGGTTATCTACAAACACCACCTTCGCACCCGCCTTCTGCTGAGCGCGACTGCGGAGGCTGAACATCATCGTGACGGCCTCGGCAGCGGCAGTGGCTTCGTCGAGCAGCGAGCAGTTGGCCAGCGGCATACCCGTCAGGTCGGTAATCACCGTCTGGAAGTTCATCAAGGCCTCCAGCCGTCCCTGCGACACTTCGGTCTGATAGGGCGTGTAGGAGGTGTACCACACGGGATTCTCGAACACATTGCGCTGAATCACGGCCGGCGTAATCGTGCCGTACCAGCCCTGTCCGATATAGGTCGTGAAGAGTTTGTTCTTGCTGGCCAGCTGAGCGATGTGCTGTGCAAACTCAAACTCGTTCATGGCTTCGGGCAGGTCGATGGGCTGCTTCAAACGGATGTTTTTGGGGAGGGTCTTGTCAATCAGTTCGTCGAGCGACTTGACCCCGATTTTCTGCAGCATGAGCTGCTCTTCTTGTTCATTGATGCCAATGTGACGATTGGCCAGTGAATCATTTTTCATATCCATTATTTTATTAAAGGTTGGGCAATGATAAGATTAAATAGGTAGTAATTTTCAGGTGCGGAAGAAGGGGTTTTCGGCCTTCTCGATGCCGATGGTGGTGGGTGCCCCATGTCCGGGATAGACCACGGTCTCGTTGGGCAGCACGAAGAGGCGGCTGCAGATGTTTTCTATCAGATGGTCGAAGTTGCCACCAGCCAAGTCGGCCCGACCGATGCTGCCCTGGAAGAGCACGTCGCCCGAGAACATACAGCCATCGCTGGCGCAATAATAGACCAGACTTCCGGGGGAATGGCCGGGGACATGGATGGCTTCGAGCGTCGTGTTGCCGAACCGTATCAGGTCGCCATCGTGCAGGTAGGTGCCGATGGCCACAGGGTTCTCCTCCAGCTTGATGCCGAACATACGGCTCTGCTTGGGGCTCTCTTCAATCCAGAACTCGTCGGCCTGATTGGCTTCGGGCTTGAGGCCGAACTCCTTCAGCATGAAGGGTGTACCGAAGATGTGGTCGGTGTGCAGATGGGTACAGAGCAGGTGCTTGACCTGCAGCTTATTGTTTCGGATAAAGCCCTTGAGGGCCTGCTTTTCCTCTTCGTAATAGCATCCAGGGTCGATGACCACGGCCTCGCCGGTCTCGTCGGCCAGCACGTAGCAGTTCACTGGAAACATATTGAATTCGAATCGCTTGATTTTCATAATAAAACAGATTATTTAAAGCATAACATATTTTTCTATTATCTGAAGTCTTATCTGAAGTCTTATCTGAAGTCTTATCTGAAGCGTGATTAGCTGAAGCGTGATTAGCTGAAGCGTGACAAAGATTGCTATTAGCTAGAGCGTCACATAGACGACCTTCTTGGTCTCAAAGTAAGGCTCCTTGAAGACCTCGGCCAGATCGGTGAGGTAGGTGCGGCTCTTCAGCGGATTGGTCTCCTTGGCCAGCTCGCCCCCCTTCAGGCAAATCAGTCCGTTGGGAAGGGCGTTCTGCTGACGGCTGTCGATGTTCTTGCGCACAATCTTCACCAAGTCGGCCAGCGGCATGACGGCACGACTCACCACAAAGTCGAACTTCTGCTTCTCCTCCTCGGCCCGTTCGTGAGCCGTGGTGACATTGCTCAACCCGATGGCTGCCGCCACCTCGCCCGCCACACGCACCTTCTTGCCGATGCTGTCCACCAAGTGGAACTTCACCTCGGGAAAGAGGATGGCCAGCGGAATGCCGGGGAATCCACCGCCCGTGCCCAGGTCCATGATGCGGCTGCCCGCCTTGAAGCGGATGACGTGGGCAATGCCCAGGGAGTGGAGCACGTGATGCTCGTAGAGGTTGTCGATGTCCTTGCGCGAGATGACGTTGATTTTGGCGTTCCAGTCGCGATAGAGGGCGTCGAGCGCAAGGAACTGCTGC
>JBJEKS010000259.1:4348-9744 GCA_051878755.1 Bacteroides sp.
TGCGGTTCAGCTGCAGGCTGTCAAACTGGAGGGCCAAGGCCTCTTTGACCCCTTTCGGAGCCTGCTTGCAAGCGCCAAGGCCGAGGGCCGTCAGCAGCATCAGGAGCGACAGAAAGCGCATGGCTATCTTTATTTTCAGGCATGTCTCTTTTTTCATTGTCAAGAATGTTTTTTTATACGTTTTATATTCAACTTGAAATACCGTGCGAAAGTAGTGCTTTTCCGATGTATCTGCAAGCTTTCTGGGTTAAAAATCGCTTTTATTCGCCGTTTCTGTAGGTTTGGGGGGTGATTCCGGTGTAGCGCTTGAAGTATTTCCCGAAGAAAGAGGGGTTGGGGAACCCGAGCGCATAGCCTATCTCCTGGATGGTCATCTGCGTGGAGCGCAACTTCCGGCGGGCATCCATGATCACCACATGGGCAATGATGTCGAGCACGTTCTTGCCCGTGGTCTCCTTGACCACCGTACTGAGGTACTGTGGCGTAACGCCCAGTTGCTCAGCATAGAAGGCCGACTGGCGATGGGTGGCATAGTGCTCGATGACCAGCTGGAAGAAGCGGTTGCAGAGCAGCTGCTGCTTCGAGATGCTGGGGACGTCTGAGGCAGAGATTTTGTTGTAGATATAGCCTGCGGCCAGCAGCATGCTCTGCAGCGAGGATTGGGCCAGCTCGATAGGCAACTGCTTGGGTCCCGTGGTGATGCGCGCGAAGAGGGCGATGTAGTCGTGCAGGTAGCTCGAGGTCAGCTCGTCCAGCTTGGCCGTGGGGATGGAGAAGGGGAGGGAGAAGGCGGCTGCCCCCTCCTTCAGCCCATTGTTGTGGTGGATGCAGTGCGACGAGTAGGCGATGAAGGCTATCTTCACGTTCTCGGTATGTTCGTAGAACTGGATGATGGTTCCCGGGAGGAGCGTGATAAGCTCGTTGGGGCCCACCTCGATGTCGTTCAGGTTGATGGAGGCCTTGAGCCGTCCCTCCAGACAGAGGGCAAAGATACAGGCCTCCAGCCGGCAGGATTGCCGGTAGAGGTTGAGTATCTCGTCGTTCACGTCGGTCCATGCAATCATATCCACGGGCAAATCGACCTCGGGAAACGTCAGTTTGGAAGCGTTGTTCGTCATTGCTTTCTACAGTTTTGGCTATTTACGTTCCAAAAATACAAAGAAAAGTGATGCACAACGCCATTTTTTGTTTTTTTATCTTTCCGAAGCTCTTTCCGTGCCCAGAAACACGCACTTGATTATGCACCGTTGCGGTGTTCAGGGCGGACACACAGGTCCGCCCCTACAGGTGATTTCCCTGTCAATGTCAAACGTCAAATGTCATTGTCACTGTAGGGGCAGACCTATGTGTCTGCCCACAAACATGCACATATGTCCGCCCGCAAATACGCACTTATGTCTGCCCAGAAACATGCACTTATGTCCGCCCACAAACACGCACTTGATCATGCACCGTTGCGGTGTTCAGGGCGGACACACAGGTCCGCCCCTACAGGTGATTGTTGTGAATTATGAATAGATGGCCCGCTTCAGCTCCAGGATGGCTTCATCGGCCTTGCCGTTGGCCTCATTGAGCAGGCTGACGAAACGGCTACCGATGATGGCGCCTGAGGCATGGGTACAGGCGGCCTCGAAGGTCTGACGGTTGCTGATGCCGAAGCCTACCATCCGTGGGTTGCGCAAGCCAAGCTCCTCAATGCGTTGGAAGTAAGCCTGTTTGGCGGCATTGAAATCCTTCTGTGCACCGGTGATGGCCGCACTCGACACCATGTAGATGAAGCCGTCGGTATGGGCATCTATCTCACGTACACGCTCCAGCGAAGTCTCGGGCGTGATGAGCATGATGATGCGCAGGTCGAAGCGGTCGGCAATGGCCTTGTAGGTCGCTTCATAGTCGCGGAAGGGGAGGTCGGGGATGATGACCCCATCGATGCCGCACTCCGAGCATCGCCGGCAGAAGGCCTCGAAGCCAAACTGCATGATGGGGTTGAGGTAGCCCATCAGGATGAGCGGAATCTGCACGTCGCGACGGATATCCTCGAGCTGACTGAAGAGCAGCCGGAGCGACATGCCGTTGCGAAGGGCGCGTGTGGCGGCCTCCTGGATGACGATGCCATCGGCCATCGGGTCGCTGAAGGGGATGCCTATCTCAATCATATCCACCCCATTGCGCTCCAGCGAGCGGATCACGTCGGCCGTACCCTCGAGGGTAGGGCATCCGGCACAAAAATAGATGGAAAGCAGGTTGCGAGGATTGGTGCTGAAGAGTTGATTGATACGATTCATAATCTGTAAGTATTTATTAATTAAAAAATATATTTATATCATTCTGTCGCGGTTATCAGGGCGGACACACAGGTCCGCCCCTACAGGTGATGACATGCTAAAAGATGCTTCTACTAAGAAGAACTTTTGAGCTCGTGAATAAATGGGGCGAGCAGGTGGATGGCCTTTACCCCCGGGGATGACTCGAAACGGCTGTTCAGGTCAAGGCCTGCGCACTGGGGATGCTTGAATCGGCGGAGGGCTTCGAGGCTCTCCGGACCGATGCCTCCGCTCAACAGGAAGGGGATGGTGCCACGGTAATCGGTCAGCAGTTGCCAGTCGAACTGTGCGCCCGACCCACCTCGGAGATGGGTCGTCTTGGTGTCGAACAGGAAGTAGTTGCAGCAGCCTTCGTAGGGCTTGGTGGCCGCTATATCCTCGGAACTGCCTATGGAGAAGGCCTTGATGACACCCACTCCAAACGACTGCAGCTCAGCGCAAAGCTGTGGCGATTCATCGCCATGCAGCTGCACGAGATGCAAGTCGTACTGCTGGATGCGAGTACGAATCTCCTCCAAAGAGGCATTGACAAACACCCCCACACGCTTCGCCCGAAGCGGCAAAAAATGGGGCTTCTGCATCACGCAACGAGGCGAACGGGAGAAGAAGATAAAGCCCATCCAATCCACACCCAGTTCCTCCACGGCCCGTATGTTCTCACCCTGCGTCATGCCGCACACTTTAATAATCCATTGCATAAAAATCAAACTGTTTATGGTTATTCATCCTGCCTCTGTCACCGTAAACTGTACACTGTAGGGGCAGACCTATGTGTCTGCCCAGAAACACGCACTTGTGTCTGCCCACAAACATGCACTTCATCACGCGCTGTTACGGTTTTCAGGGCGGACACACAGGTCCGCCCCTACAGGCAATGGCATACGAAAAAGATACTTCAACTAGATGGCAGAAAAACCCTCTTCTACGGCCTGAATCATCTCTCGGAGGGTATCTGCAGGCGAGGGGGTCTTCATGAATGTTTCGCCAATCAAGAAGCCCCGGAAGCCTACTTGACGCAAGCTACGGATGGTTTCCGGACGGGAGATTCCGCTCTCCGAAACCAGCAGCGGGCCGTCAGATGGCAGCTGCTCAGCCAGACGGAAGGAGTTGTTGACATCGGTCACGAAGCTGCCCAAATGGCGGTTGTTCACCCCAAGCATGTCGGGACGACAACTCAAGTAACAAAGCTCGTTAGCCGAATGTACCTCAAGCAATACTTCAAGTCCCAGTCGATGGGCATGACTGCTCAACGCTTCCGCCTCCTCCACACGGAGACAGGCGGCAATCAGCAAAACGGCATCTGCTCCGGTCACTACGGCCTGCTCCACCTGATAGGCATCGACGATAAACTCCTTGCGCAACAGGGGGAGGTTGGTCGTGCGACGTGCGGTACGCAAGTCATCGAGGCGACCACCAAAGAATGGTTCGTCGGTAAGGATGGAGAGGGCCGAAGCACCTGCCCGTTCGTAAGCCGGCGGGATGATGGAGGGGTCGGCCTCCTGCTTGATCCATCCCTTGGAGGGGGAACGTCGTTTGAATTCGGCAATGATGCCTGTGGCAGATTGCTCCAGGGCCTGCCTCATGCTGTGGAAGGGCTTGCACTCACTGCTCTCGCTGCAGAAGGGTTTGCACTCCCTGCTCATGCCCCCCGACAGCTGCTTGCGTTGCTCCGCACAGGCGAAGGCCTGCTCCCGCATCTGTTCGGTAGGGACGATGCGCTTTTCGGCCGCCAGTTGCTCCCGCTTACGGGCTACGATGGTAGATAGTATATCTTGCATAATTTCTTGATATAGGGTGGTTTGATTCTTCTGCAATTTAGTTGAAGTACCTTTAGTATATCATCGCCTGTAGGGGCGGACCTGTGTGTCCGCCCTGAAAACCGCAACTGAGTATGATGAAGCGCATGGTTCTGGGCAGACACATAGGTCTGCCCCTACAGTGATAATGACTGCGACAGTGACAATGACAGAGGCAGGCTTTCAACTAAATTGAAAAAGAACCGGTGATGTTCATCAACTGTTTATCTCGACAAAGTGCTTCAGCGTCTTCAATGCGTTGCCGCTCTCCAGCGATTCGCGGGCGATGGAGAGACAGTCGTCGAGCGACTTAGCGGGTTCCATCACCTGTATGGCAAAGGCGGCATTGGTCAGTACGCATTGCGTCTGAGCCTTGGTGGCCGTACCTTGCAGCACATGGTCGAAGATGGCTGCCGCCTCCTCTTTCGAGGCACCTCCCGAGAGCTCTTCGGGACGGATGGAGGTCATGCCCAACTGCTCGGGACGGAACACCTGCTCGTAGCCTCGGGTCATCACCTTAAACTCGTCGGTAAGCGAAATCTCATCATATCCGTCCAAGCTGCTCACCACGGCAAAGTCGATTCCCAGGCGGTAGAAGACGTTGGTATAGAGGCGCATCTGCTGCAGGTCGGCCACACCCAGGAGCTGATAGGTGGGACAGCAGGGATTGACCAACGGCCCGAGCAGGTTGAAGATGGTGCGTACACTGAGTGCCTTGCGCACCGAGGCGACAAACTTCATGGCGGGATTGAAGAGGGGCGCGTGCAGGTAGGCCATGTTGCACTCCTCCAAACTTCGCTTGAGGCGGTCGGCATCGTTCGTGAACTTCACGCCATGGGCCTCAATCACGTTGCTTGCTCCACTCACCGAAGTAGCGCCATAGTTGCCATGTTTGGCCACCTTATAGCCGGCACCGGCCACCACAAAGCAGGCACAGGTGGAGATGTTGAACGTATTCTTGCCGTCGCCTCCCGTGCCCACAATGTCGATGGGACGATAGGGAGCAAAGTCGATGGCCAAACGGGTCTGCATCAAGGCTTCGCGGAAGCCTATCAGCTCCTCCACGGTGATGCCTCGCATCTGGAAGGCCGTGAGTAGGGCGGCAATCTGTGCATCGGGATACATCTGCTCCGTGATGTGGAGCAGGATTTGTTTAGTCTCTTCGCAGGTCAGCTCCTCGTGATTGAAGAGCCTTGTAAGTATGGTTTTCATCTTATTGTAGTGATTAGTGGTTAGTGATTTAGCCAGTTGCTTATCATCTGCTTGCCTTGGGGGG
>JBJEKS010000260.1:0-9689 GCA_051878755.1 Bacteroides sp.
ATTTTTCCTCACAGAGGGCGAAGTCCAGCTGCTTGCGCTCCAGGTTGGCTCGGGCTACCTTGATGGTGAGCTCATCACCCAGGCTGTAGGTGTGGCGCGTGCGACGGCCACGCAAGCAGTAGTTCTTTTCATCAAACTCGTAGTAATCGTCATCGAGATCGCGGATAGGTATCATGCCTTCGCATTTGTTCTCGTTAAGCTCTACGTAGAGACCCCATTCGGTCACTCCGGAGATTACGCCCTGATAGACCTGCCCCACATGCTCTGTCATGAACTCGACCTGCTTGTACTTCACACTGGCCCGCTCGGCCGAGGCGGCAAGCTGCTCCATCGCACTGCTGTGCTCGCAGAGAGCTTCGTACTTCTTCTCCGTTACGGTATGACCGCCTTCCTCCAAGTACTTGGTGAGCAAACGGTGTACCATCATATCGGGGTAGCGGCGGATGGGCGAGGTAAAGTGGGTGTAGTAGTCGAAAGCCAAGCCGTAGTGGCCGATGTTGTGTACGGAGTAGCGGGCTTTCTGCATGGCGCGGATGGAGACGGTCTCAATCAGGTTCTGCTCCTTGCGACCCTGCACATCGTCGAGCAGGCGGTTGATGCTCTTCGACACCTCGCTCTTGTTGCCCGACGTACGAATCTTATAACCGAAGCGGGCAATGAACTGCGACAGGTTGTCGAGCTTCTCGGGGTCAGGCAGGTCATGGATACGGTAGGGGAAGACTTTGGCCTTCTTGCCCTTGGAGACACGACCTATCTTCTCGGCCACGGTGCGGTTGGCCAGGAGCATGAACTCCTCCACCAGTTTGTTGGCATCCTTCGACACCTTGAAATAGACGCTGAGCGGCTTGCCCTTCTCATCAATCTCAAACTTCACCTCGTAGCGGTCGAAGTTGATGGCTCCGGCCTTGAAACGGTTCTCACGCAGCAGCTTGGCCAGCTTGTCCAGTTGCTTGAGTTCATCGGCGTAGTCGCCCTGTCCCGTTTCCAGCCGTTCCTGAGCCTCCTCGTAGGTGAAGCGGCGGTCGCTCTTGATGATGGTGTGTACCACACGGCTCGCCTTCACCTCAGCCCGTTCGTTCATCTCAAAGATGACGCTGTAGGCCAGCTTCTCCTCATCGGGGCGAAGGGAACAGAGGAAATTGCAGAGGCGCTCGGGAAGCATGGGGATGGTACGATCCACGAGATAGACCGAGGTAGCTCTCCGCTCCGCCTCGCGGTCGATGAGTGAACCTTCGCGAACATAGTAGGTCACGTCAGCAATGTGAACACCTACCTCCCAGAGTCCGCTCTCCAAGCGGCGGATGGAGAGGGCGTCATCGAAGTCCTTGGCATCACGCGGGTCGATGGTAAAGGTGGTCACGCCACGGAAGTCTTCGCGGCGGGCAATCTCCTCAGCAGGAATCTCTGCGGGGATGCGGTCAGCCGCCTGCTCCACCTGCTTGGGATAGACATAGGGCAATCCGAACTCCGCCAGGATGGCGTGCATCTCGGTGTTGTTCTCGCCCGCCTTACCCAGGATATCCACCACCATACCGATAGGGTTCTTTGCCTTCTCGGGCCACTCCACCACTTTCACTACCGCCTTGTCGCCGTTGCGTCCTCCCTTCAGGTTCTCCTTGGGAATAAAGATATCGTTGGCCAGGGTGCGGTTTTCCGTCACCAGGAAGGCATACCCACGGGTCACCTCCAGGGTACCAACAAAGGTGTCGTTGGCCCGTTCAAGAATCTCCACTACCTCGCCCTCGGCCATACGGCCGTGGCGCTTGGCGTAGTAGGCGATGCGCACACGGTCGCCCGCCATGGCATGGGCCGAGTTACGCTCCGCAATGAAGATAGGTTCACCCCCCTCATCGGGGATGAAGCTGTTCTTGCCGTTGCTCTTACGCTGGAAGATGCCCGTCATCTCCACGCCACGGCTATTGAGTTTATACCTGTGCTTCTCCACTTCGCAGAGGTAACCATCCTCGAGCAGTTCGTCAAGGATGTCCATAGCGAGCATCTTGAGGGGATGCGTATTGAGCCTGAGCTGCTCAAAGAGTTGCTTAAGGGAGATGACTACACCCTGCTTGAGGTGGAAAAGGTCGAGCATGGCCTTCACAAGTTCCTTCTTGGTCATCCGCTTGCCGGCCTTCTTTTCTTTCTTCTTACTCATACGAATACGTTTTTTGCTGTTTTCAGATACAAAGAAAACGATTTTTTATGAGATATGTTCCTTTTTCGGCGCTTTTCTACATAATTTTACTCAACTTGCATGTTGTTTCGGCAAAGAGGTGTATCTTTGTAGCGATTTTGAGATACGCTAGTAGCTTGTAGCTCGTAACTTGTAACTATAAA
Organism: Bacteroides sp.; assembly: GCA_051878755.1. Taxonomy (GTDB): domain Bacteria; phylum Bacteroidota; class Bacteroidia; order Bacteroidales; family Bacteroidaceae; genus Bacteroides. The sequence goes on from JBJEKS010000260.1 coordinate 2,335, forward strand.
AATGACGATAAGCGACGACAAAATAAGGGAGAGAAAGATTTACCGCGTCACGCTGGCAGGCAGCGTGGTGAATCTGCTGCTGTTGGTCTTTAAGTTTGCCACAGGCATCCTGGGACACAGTGCGGCCATGGTGGCCGATGCGGTGCATTCACTCTCCGACTTTGCCACCGACCTGATTGTGATTGCCTTTGTGCGCATCTCCTCGAAACCGGAGGATGAGGGACATGCCTACGGTCACGGGAAGTATGAGACACTGGCCACGGCCATCATCGGTACAGTGCTCTTTGGCGTGGCAGTAGGTATCTTCTGGAATGGCTGTCATGCCATCTACGACGTTATCTGTGGCGAGAAACTTCCTCAGCCTGGTATGCTGGCGTTGGTGGCTGCCCTACTGTCTGTAGGGTTGAAGGAGTGGGTCTATCACTACACTATCCGCGTGGGCAAGCAAGTGAGGTCGGCTGCCGTGATAGCCAACGCCTGGCACCACCGCAGCGATGCCCTCTCCTCGATAGGTACCACGATAGGTATCGGTGGTGCGGTGCTGCTGGGTAGCTTCTGGACAGTGCTCGACCCACTGGCAGCGGTGGTGGTGAGCCTCTTCATTGCCCGCGTATCGGTGAAACTACTGGTGCCCTGTGTGGATGAGCTGCTGGAAAAGTCGCTCTCGCCCGAGGTAGAGGAGACCATACGGAACATCATCCTGAAAGAGCCAGGGGTGAGTCAGCCCCACCACCTGCGCACCCGACGCATCGGCAATGCCGTAGCCATCGAGGTGCATATCCGCATGGAGGGCTCCCTGCCACTGGCCCAGGCACACGAGGCAGCCAGCAGCATTGAGCGCCAGCTCAAGCAACAGTTCGGTCCCAACACCTTCGTCAGCATCCACGTGGAACCACTGAAGGAAACGATATAGCTACAAGTTACGAGCTACAAGCTACAAGTAGAAACCTAATCACTAATCATTAATCACTAAAAAAGAAGATGCAGCCAACAGCCAAGATATTGATTACCGGTGCCAGTGGATTCATTGGAAGCTTCCTGGTTGAGGAGGCCGTGAAGCGTGGGTTTGATACCTATGCAGCCATCCGCGCTACCAGCAGCCGAGCCTACCTGCAGGACCCACGCATCCACCTGGTAGAGCTTGATATGGCCCACCCCGAACGGCTAGAGCAGCAACTCCTGGCACAAGCAGAGCAAAACGGAGGTGCCTTCGACTATGTGGTACATTGTGCCGGAGTGACCAAGTGCAACAATCCTTCTGACTTTGAAAAAGTGAACTGCCAGCAGACCCGCACCTTGGTGGATACCTTGATACGCCTTGGTCAGATGCCGCGTCAGTTTCTCTTTGTCAGCACCCTGAGCATCTTCGGACCTATACACGAAGAGGAGTTCATACCGATTAAGGAGCAGGACACCCCCTGCCCCAACACGGCCTACGGCATCAGCAAGCTCCATGCCGAGCAATACCTCCAGTCACTACCACAGCTTCCCTACGTCATCTTCCGTCCCACGGGAGTCTATGGGCCGCGCGAGAAGGACTACTTCCTCATGGCCCAGTCCATTAAACAGCATGTGGATTTTGCAGCTGGTTTCCGCCGGCAGGACCTTACCTTTGTCTATGTAAAAGATGTAGTGCAGGCCATCTTCCTGGCCATTGACAAGGGGGTGAGTCGCAGGGCCTACACCCTCTCTGACGGCTGTGTCTATACGAGCCGCACCTTCAGCGACCTGTTGCGCAGCGAATTGGGCAATCCCTTCGTGATTCGCTTCACGAGTCCACTGTGGTTGCTCAAGCTCATCTGCACTATCTCCGGATGGATTGCTTCCCTTCGAGGTACAAGCAGCACGCTCAATCCCGACAAATACCGTATAATGAAACAACGCAACTGGCAATGCGACATCTCTCCCGCCGTCAACGAGCTGGGCTATCGTCCTGCATACAACTTGGAACGCGGAGTGAAGGAGACTGTGGCCTGGTATAAACAACAACAATGGCTCTAGATTTATTTAAAATAACCGACGAGGGCAAAGGACTCTTTGCCGTAGAGAAGATTTCACTCCTCTACAACCTGCTCACGTCCATCCTCATCGTCTGCCTCTTCAGCGAGATGGACCATCCGGGGCAGATGCTGATTGACCGTGTCTGCCTGGCAGCACTCACCTTCGTGCTGATGTACCTCTACCGCCTGGCCCCCTGCAAACTGACCGCCTTTGTGCGCGTGGCCATACAGATGTCGCTCCTCTCCTACTGGTACCCCGATACGTTTGAATTCAATCGTGTCTTCCCCAACCTCGACCACCTCTTTGCCTCGGCTGAGCAGTGGCTCTGCGGAGGTCAGCCCGCCGTGTGGTTCTCCCTCCGCTACCCCCAGCTGTGGGTGAGCGAGGCGCTCAACATGGGCTACTTCTGCTACTACCCAATGATTCTCGTGGTGGTGACGTGGTACTTCCTCAAGCGGTTCGATCTCTTCGAGAAGGTGTCGTTTGTGGTGGTATGTGGTTTCTTTGTCTATTACCTCTTTTATATCTTCGTGCCTGTGGCTGGACCGCAGTTCTACTTTCCTGCTATCGGCATGGACAAGGTGCTACAGGGCAACTTTCCCTCGATAGGCGACTACTTCCACCACCACCAGGAGCTGCTCCCCGGTCCCGGCAACGCGCACGGCTTCTTCTACAGCCTGGTGGAGCACTCGCAGGAGGTGGGCGAACGACCCACTGCTGCCTTCCCCTCCTCACACGTGGGTATGAGCACCATCCTCATGATCATGGCTTGGCGAGGCAGTAAGCGGCTCTTCTCGGTGCTGCTCCCCTTCTACCTGCTGCTCTGCTGCGCTACGGTCTATATCCAGGCGCACTACCTGATTGATGCCCTGGCCGGATTCCTCTCGGCCTTCTGCATCTACATCCTGGTGACCTGGATGTACAAGCGCTGGTTTGCCACTCCGCTTTTTCTATCCCATCGCCTCTAAAGGAAGCGTTTCAAAGATACGGTAAAGTTCCTCTTTGGTCTCGGCACGGAGCATAGCGATACGGGTGTCGCGAAAGTTGGGTATTCCTTTGAAGAGGGGGCTGGCCGCCAAGTGACGACGCACATGGAGGATGCCCCGGCGCTCATCGAGCAGGCGCACACTGTCCTCCACCTGCTGCCTCAACACATCCAAACGCCACTCGGCCGACAACGGCGGAAGCAGCTCGCCGGTGGTGAGGTAATGCTTCACCTCCTTAAAGACCCAAGGACGGCCAAAACTGGCACGGCCTATCATAATGCCGTCCACTCCGTAACGATCAAAACACTCCCGGGCACGTTCTGCGGTAGTAACATCACCATTGCCGATAATAGGGATGCACATATGGGGATTGTTTTTCACCTCACCAATCAGGATCCAATCGGCCTCGCCCGTGTACATCTGCGCGCGGGTACGTCCGTGAATGGTCAACGCCTGGATGCCGCAGTCCTGCAGCTGCTCGGCCAAATCCACAATGACCTTGTGGCTCTCATCCCACCCCAGGCGGGTCTTCACCGTGACGGGTACCTTCACCGCATCGACCACGGCACGCGTTATCTCAAGCATCAAGGGAATGTTCTGCAGCATCCCTGCACCGGCACCCTTGCCTGCCACGCGCTTCACAGGACAGCCAAAGTTCAAATCAAGCACATCAGGATTAGCCTGCTCCACGATACGGGCTGCCTCGACCATGGTCGCTACATCGCGTCCATAGATTTGAATGGCCACGGGGCGCTCCTCATCGCTGATGCGCAACTTCTGCTCCGTCTTCGTCACCGAGCGAATCAACGCATCGGCTGAGACAAACTCGGTATAGACCATATCGGCCCCAAACCGCTTGCACATCAAGCGGAAGGCAGGGTCGGTCACATCCTCCATTGGCGCCAAGAGTACCGCCTCACGGGGCAGCTCCACATTTCCTATCTTCATCTGTTGTTTTTCCTCTGTTTTTGGGGTGAATATGCACAATTGCGCTGCAAAAGTAGTAAAAGAGGTTGGGATTTTAAATAATTCATCGTACTTTTGCCGAAAAAGAGACAGCATGAGTACACATCGCATAGAAGATTTTGAAATCATGGCCCCTGTGGGGAGCCGTGAATCGCTGGCTGCTGCCATCCAGGCAGGGGCAGACAGCATCTACTTTGGCATCGAAAACCTCAACATGAGGGCCCGCTCAGCCAATACGTTCACCATCGATGACCTCAAGGAGATAGCCCAGACCTGCGAAGCCCACGGCATGAAGAGCTACCTGACGGTGAACACCATCATCTATGATACCGACCTACCCCTGATGCGCACCATCATCGATGCGGCCAAGAAGGCTGGCATCTCAGCGGTGATCGCTGCCGATGTGGCGGTGATGAACTACGCCCGACAGATTGGCCAGGAGGTACACCTGAGCACGCAGCTCAACATCAGCAACGTGGAGGCGCTGCGCTTCTATGCGCAGTTTGCCGACGTGGTGGTGCTGGCCCGCGAGCTCAACCTGGAGCAGGTGAGCGAGATTCATCGTCACATCGTGGAAGAACAAATCTGCGGCCCTTCAGGAGCGCCACTGCGTATCGAGATGTTCTGCCACGGCGCCCTCTGCATGGCCGTGAGCGGCAAGTGCTACCTCTCGCTGCATGAGATGAACCATTCAGCCAACCGAGGAGCCTGTATGCAGGTGTGCCGCCGCTCCTACGTGGTGCGCGATAAGGAGACCGACGTAGAGCTGGAGGTGGACAACCAATACATCATGTCGCCCAAGGATCTGAAGACCATCCACTTCATGAACAAGATGATGGATGCAGGGGTGCGGGTGTTCAAGATTGAGGGACGTGCGCGCGGTCCGGAGTACGTTCGAACGGTGACCGAATGCTATAAGGAGGCTGTCCGGGCTTATGTGGAGGGGACGTTTACCGACGAGAAGATAGCCCTGTGGGACGAGCGACTGGCCACCGTCTTCAACCGAGGTTTCTGGGACGGCTACTACCTGGGTCAGCGCCTGGGTGAATGGACAAAGAACTACGGTTCGGCAGCCACGGAGCGGAAAATCTATGTAGGTAAAGGCATCCGCTACTTTTCCAACCTGGGTGTGGCAGAGTTCCTGGTGGAGGCAGCAGAGATAAGCGTGGGCGATAAGTTGCTCATCACCGGTCCCACGACCGGTGCGGAGTTTGTCAACCTGGAAGAGGCCCGTGTGGATCTCAAGCCCGTGCAGACAGTCCACAAAGGGGAACATTTCTCCATGAAATCGGTCAAGATCCGCCCCAGTGACAAGCTCTACAAACTGGTCAGCACCGACGAGCTGAAGCGATTCAAGGGACTGATTTAGGGATGAGGGATAAGGTTTAATACTATCATTTCAAAATATAATAATATGCTGAAACATGTCGTGATGTGGCGCTTCGTGGAGGGTGCTGAAGGTAAAAGTCGTAGTGAACATGCTCAATGGATGAAAGAACATCTTGAAGCGCTGGTGGGTGTTGTGCCCGAGATTCGCGCCCTGGAGGTAGGTATCGACTGCAACAAGGGAGCTGCGGCCTATGATGCGGTGCTCATCGCTCTATTTGATGATGCCGAGGCGCTGAAGCGTTATAAGAACCACCCTGCCCACCAGGCCATCAGCAACCATTGCAAGCAGGTGAGGGAGAGCCGTACGGTGGTGGATTATGAAGAGTAACATGTATATATATATAATAAAGGTATAGCAAGATGGAGAAATATATTCATGAACTGACAATGAAGGTGCGCGACTATGAGTGCGACCTTCAGGGCATAGTCAACAATGCCAACTACCAGCACTACCTGGAGCATGCACGCCACGAGTTCCTGCTGGGCACGGGCACCAGCTTTGCTGCCCTCCATGAGCAGGGCATCGATGCCGTGGTGGCCCGCATCACCATGTCCTTCAAGACTCCGCTGAAGAGCGGCGACGAGTTTGTCTGCCGCCTCGCCCTCAAGAAGGAGGGCATACGCTATGTCTTTATCCAGGACATCTTCCGCAAAGCCGACAATAAGGTGGTGCTCAAGGGTGTGGTCGAAGCGGTGAGCCTCGTCCATGGCCGACTGGCCGAAAGCCCCGAGCTCAACCAACTGCTCGCCCCCTTCCTGCCCACCGAGTAACACCGAATCCTCAAATCCTCAAGCCATGAATCGTGAAGAACAAATCTGCAGCATCGCCCTCTCACTGTGTGAGGGCATCGGCCACATCAGTGCCAAACGTTTGGTGGAGAACGTAGGCAGTGCCACCGAAGTCTTTGCTCGCCGCAAAGAGTTAACAACCCTTATTCCCGACATCCGCCCTGCGGTGGTTGAGTCACTCAACAACAAGGAGGCCTTCCAACGGGCTGAAAAGGAGCTGCAGTTTGCCGAGGAACACGGCATCCAATGCCTCACGCTGAAAGATGAAGCCTACCCCTCGCGCCTGCGCGAATGTGAAGATGCACCCATCGTGCTCTTCTTCCAGGGACATACCGACTTCAACCGGCTGCACGTGGTGGCCATGGTGGGTACGCGCCATGCCACCGACTACGGCTGTGACTTCTGTGCCGAGTTTATACGCGACCTGGCTGCCTGCTGCCCCGATGCACTTGTCGTAAGCGGTCTGGCCTATGGCATCGATATCCACAGCCACCGCGAGGCGCAGCGCAACAACCTCTCCACCGTGGCTGTCCTGGCTCACGGACTGGACCGCATCTACCCCTACGTACACCGCCACACCGCACAGGAGATACAGGTCAACGGCGGACTGCTGACCGAGTTCCTCACCCAAACCAATCCCGACCGACAGAACTTCGTGCAGCGCAACCGCATCGTGGCTGGCATCAGTGATGCCGTCATCGTGGTAGAATCAGCCGCTAAAGGAGGCTCGCTCATCACGGCAGGACTGGCCACCGACTACAACCGCGACTGCTTTGCCGTGCCCGGCAGACGAAACGACACCTTCTCCGTGGGGTGCAACCAGCTGATACGCGACAACAAAGCGCAGATTCTGCTCAACGCCGAAGACTTTGTCAAGGCCATGAACTGGGGCACCCCAAAGACGCGCGTGGCCAACGTGCAACGCAGCCTCTTCCTCGACTTCAGCCCCGAGGAGGAACGCGTCTTCCAAATACTGACCAAACGGGGCGACCTGCACATCAACGCCCTGGTCGTAGAGTCGGGCATACCCGTCAACCGCATGAGTGCCCTCCTCTTCGAGCTGGAAATGAAGGGCGTCATCCGTGCCAACGTGGGCGGCTCCTACCATCTGCTGGGATAGAGGATTGGTGGAAACAGACACATCATCTACCTTTGCACACAGAAAATAAGCAATACAAAGTATAACTAATAAAACAGAAGAAAAGATGTCAAAAGTAGCTCAGA
>JBJEKS010000261.1:0-1745 GCA_051878755.1 Bacteroides sp.
AACTTCGTCTCTTGTCCCAGGATTTCGCTCAGCAGCAGGTTGGCCAAACGGCTTGTGCCGAGACGGAACAACGTGTTGTTAAGCCACTCTTCACCCAACACCTCCTTGACGATGGTGTAGTAGGCCACGGCATCGTCCACGGTATTGATGCCACCCGCAGGCTTGAATCCTACCTTGCGGCCCGTTTGTTCATAATACTCCTTGATGGCTTGACACATCACGTATGCTGCCTCGGGTGTGGCAGCCGGTTGCTGCTTGCCCGTACTGGTCTTGATGAAGTCTGCTCCCGAATACATCGATAGAATCGAGGCTTTTTTGATGTTCTCCGCTGTCTTTAGTGCACCTGTTTCCAGGATTACCTTCAGGTGATGCTCCTTGCAGGTGGCCTTCAGCTCCTCAATCTCGTCGCATACATTCTCGTAGTCACCTACCAGGAATTTGCCTACCGAAAGGACGATGTCTATCTCGTCTGCGCCATCTAGCAGAGCCAGCGAGGTCTCAGCTATTTTTACCTCTGTAAAGGTCTGGGAGTGGGGGAATCCTGCCGATACGCAAGCTATCTTTACCTCTTCTACCTCGAGCGTGTCTTTTACAATCTCTGCAAAGCAGGGATAGACACAGATGGCTGCTACGTTCTTCAGGTCGGGATAGAGCTCCTCAAATCGGTTGACCTTCTGCGTGAAGCGCATCACGCTTTCGTCACTATCGGTCGTGTTCAGGGTAGTCAGATCGATACAATGGAAGAGGAACTTCAGCACCTCTTCTTTGCGGTTTTCAGCAGCCTTTGCTTCCAGTAGGCTCTGCACCTGCTTAGCTACCGCTTCGTCATCAAGCCGTGTGTTGTACTTCGATAATGCCTCGTCGTACTTGCTTTTTCTTGTTTCGTTACTCTCCATGATTCGTTAGTTTGGGGTTGTTTTTATGTCTTTCTTTATCTCTATTGCTTTTCTTTTCGATGCTTTTCAGGAGGGCATCTGTCAGGTCCACGCCGGTTTGATTAGCCAGGCAGATAAGCACCCATAGTACATCGGCCATCTCCTCATCCAGGTTCTCTTTCTCTCCTGCTTTGAAGGATTGGTCGCCATATTTGCGTGCCATGACGCGGGCCAGTTCACCCACTTCCTCGGTCAATACGGCCATATTGGTCAGCTCGCTGAAGTACCTTACGCCGATAGTCTTGATCCAGTGGTCAACCAGCTCCTGTGCTTCTTTGATGGTGATTTCTCTTCTCTCCATAGCTTTTACTCTTTGTTTCTTGAATCCATGCAGATGGTCACGGGCCCATCGTTGAGCAACTCTACCTTCATGTCTGCACCAAACCGTCCCGTACCGATTTCCTTGCCTAATGCCTCGCTTAGGCTGCTGATGAAGGCCTCGTATAGCGGTATGGCCGTTTCGTGCTTTGCTGCTCTTATGTATGAGGGGCGATTACCTTTCTTGTAGGATGCGTGTAGGGTAAACTGGCTGACGAGCAGAATCTCGCCCTTTTCATCGAGGATAGAACGGTTCATTACGCCCTGCTCATCCTCGAATACGCGTAGATTGACCACCTTTTTGGTGAGCCATTCCACGTCTTCCATCCCATCCGCTTCTTCAATTCCTACGAGGATCATGAATCCTTTGCCTATGGCTGACTTCACTTCGCCATCAATGGTGACTGACGCGTGAGCTACTCGTTGTATTACGATTCTCATATTGCTTTCTCTTTAAAATAGTCTTTTATTATTTTTGCTTTACTAGTTCCT
>JBJEKS010000262.1:0-5321 GCA_051878755.1 Bacteroides sp.
GGGTGGCCAGCTGACCGAAGCCGTGCGCCGCAAGCCCTACTCGGTAGTGCTGTTTGATGAGATCGAGAAGGCTCATCCCGACGTGTTCAACATCCTGCTGCAAGTGCTCGATGACGGCCGTCTGACCGACAACAAGGGCCGCACGGTGAACTTCAAGAACACCATCATCATCATGACCTCCAACATGGGCAGCAGCTACATCCAGAGTCAGATGGAGCGGTTGAACAGCGGCAACAAGGAGGCCATCGTCGAGGAGACGAAGCGCGAGGTGATGAACATGCTGAAGAAGAGCATCCGCCCCGAGTTCCTCAACCGTATCGACGAGACCATCATGTTCCTGCCGCTCACGGAGCCGCAAATCAAGCAGATTGTCCGGCTTCAGATTGGTGGCATACAGCGGATGCTGGAGGAGAACGGTGTGGAGCTGCAGCTTGACGACCGTGCCGTAGATTTCCTGGCCACGGCAGGCTTCGACCCCGAGTTTGGTGCACGACCCGTAAAGCGAGCCATTCAGCACTACCTGCTCAACGACCTCTCGAAGAAGCTGTTGGCGCAGAGTGTGGACCGCAACCGTCCCATCAGGGTAGCGGTGAACAGCACCAACGATGCCCTGGAGTTCAGCAACTAAGGATATCGCGTAAATAAAGAAAAGTTCCGTAATCCCTTCCGTGGAAGGAGTTGCGGAACTTTCATGCATTATTTTGAAAAAAACATAGGCCTTATATGATTAATTAATTTGTGGATCAGCCAAAGTATAATATTATCTAATTTTTGAGTCGAAATTTATAGTTCATAGACTCCATCGTTGCAAGCCAACGGCATGACCGTTGTATGTGCTAGAAATCCTATATGATTTATGTAGTGATTTTTCAAATGCGATAAGGTGTTTCTCTGCCGGATTGTCTCCTCTATCACAAGGCTACTCTTCCTCTAAGGTAACGCTAAGGTAACTCTAAAGTAACTCCGTAGTGAAGTCGATTTGAAGTCGATTTGAAGTCGATGAATCTCTACTATTTCATCGAGTTCAAATCGAGTTCAAATCGAGTTCAAATCGAGTTCACCCCCTAGAAACAGTAGGGTAGCCTTAGTGTGAGGGTAGAGGTGGCTGAGAGGAAGACAGAGCGAGGATTGGGGCAGGAACTGCAGATTCTCAGCTAGACCAAGAACGGAATGGCGGTTTTTAAATTGTCCGAATATTTTACTAAATAACATAAGTTCGAAGAATTCAAAACAATGTATGTTGTGTATCTAATGTTCGTTGCACATTGATACACGGCTTCTTTGGGAAAATACAATAAGCCGCAATAGCTCCCAGCATGTTCACAATGAAATTATCAAAGCACCTGTGTCTGGAGTGTTCCACTTGTGCGATGTTCTTCAGCTCATCATTTACGGTTTCTATATAAGTTGCCATTCATCAAGCAACAGAGGTGCTTTCCCGGCAAGTAAGGCTTTGGGATTAATCTCTGCCATCTGGAGGTTCTGCGAGAGTTCGGCTGGGTCATCAAAATAAAGTATAGAACGAGCGTGTTGTGATGCCGTCGTGGTCTTTCCACCCCACTTCGGTCCCTCTATTAACACGGCTCCTACTCCATCCAGTCTTCTTAACAGCATTTGGTCTGCTATTCTCTTCCTTTAGTTATTCATAATCAATACTTTTATTGGCTGCAAAGGTAATCCAACCATCTGAATAAAGCAAGTATTTTTGAGCCAATTTCCTCAGTTGGCTGAATTTTGTTTCCTCAGTTGGCTACAACAATCTTTAGACGCTTTCATTACGTGAATCAGTACGATACAACGAAATGTGAGGTGTGAGGTATTATTTTCATTTTTCTGCAAAAATTGCAGCAGGCCCAAAATAGAGGTTCCGCACGCCCTACTGGTATAAGGGGGGTGCGGAACTTCTTATCCTTTTAACTACCGGGAATCAAATGCAGCAGTCCTTACTGTGCATTATCCTCTGCTGTTTCAGCTTGCTCCTTCTCCTCGAAGTCGGTGATGCCGGCCTTGACGAGCAGATTGTACCAGGAGATGAGCTTCTTGATGTCTGACACGTGTACGCGGTCGCGGTCGAAGTTGGGAAGCACCTCGCCCATATAGGCTCTGAGCTCATCCTGTGAGGCCTTCTTCAGGTCGATAGTAGCTTCCTGACCGTTCTCCTTGCCCTTTACGGCATTGAGCACCTGCCACAGGGGCACATCCTCTGCATCGGTGTACATGGCAATATCGCCCAGAGAGATAATCTTTTCGCTTCCATAAGCGGGGATGCGCTTCTTATCCACGAGCGACTCCACAATCAGCATGTTGCGTCCTTGCGAAACAAGCTTATACAAGCCGGGCTTACCGGCGATAGACAAAATAGTCTTCAACATAATCTTCTGTTACTCTTTTGGTTTCTTACAAAAAAATGGGTTCACAGCGTGTGCCAAGGCACATTCTGCGGTGCAAAGTTAATCATTATTTCCAAAAAGCGAAGCAATCAGCGCCAAAACCTGCGGTAGCAAGGGAAGAAAATCGTCGTTCTGAATGACATGATGCGCAGCGCTGAGCCGCTCCGCATCGGCCATCTGCTGCTGGATGCGACGCTCAATCTGCTGCCTCGAAGCGCTGTCGCGCTGCATTGCTCTGCGTATCCGAGTCTCCAACGGGGCCGTAACCACCACGACCCGGTCAACCACGTCGGCAAAGCCTGCCTCGAGGAGAATGGCCGACTCGATGGCCACGATGGGACAGCCTTGGTGTGCCTTGACCCAGCGGCGGAAGTCCTCCTTGACCCGTGGATGAATCAAGGCGTTGATGGTGGCCGCATGGTCGGCCGAAGCGAAGAGGTAGGCTGCTATCACGAGCTTGTTCAATGCCTCTCCCTGATAGGCTTCGGGGCCAAGGAGTGCTGTCAGGCCCTCCCGGATTTCCGGGTCGCTCACCATCAGCTGCTTCGTCTCATCATCTGAGCTATAGACAGGCACCCCCATCAACTGAAGCACACGGCACACTACGCTCTTTCCGCTGCCAATACCTCCTGTAATACCTAACTTAATGGGACTCATAGGTACTTACCTGCTCAATAAGAAAATCGACCTGCTCAGGGATGAATCGCACGTTGAGCACCCCCTGAGGCACCTCTTGCAGCGCCACACTATATTTCTGACCATTGAGCCTCATCAGCTCCTCATAGGGTACCTTGAGCTGGAACTCGTCTGCACGCAGGGATTTATAGCGGTTCTTTCCTACCTGAAACATCACCTTCACCTTCGAGGGGAAGGCACGCAGTTCCTTACCCAAAGGGAAACCAACCCCCTCGAGCGGCACCTCTACCGTGGCCTCGGTATAGACATCGGTAAAGAGATTGACCTCCACTTGCTGAGGGATGAACTTCACCCCCTTCTCCGTACGCAGCTCCAAGGTACGCTTCAGGGTATCAGCCACGTCGTTCCATTCCGCATAGACGGTATAAGCCGCCGAAATGGTATCGAGCATCTGAGTGGGGGCATACACCTCCACCGAATCGGGGAGGAAGAGGGTGTCAGCCAGGAAATAGGTCTGAGCCGCCGAAACCTTGCCCTTGAGCCTCACAGGTACGCGCTTGGACTTTGCCCGCGTATAATAGAAGTCGAGTGTATCAGGCTTCACCGAGATGAGTCGCGACGAGGCATTCAACTGTGACAAGATCTGCTTTTCCAACTGCATGATAGGCAGTCGCACATGGTTGTCATTGCCTTTCACCTTCTCGAAGTCGATACTCAGCGGAAGGAAATCCTTACCCACCTTGTAGTTGAGGAGCACCGTGCCGCGATCCTTCACCCTCAGCTGCAGGTTCTGCGGCAAGTCGGAGGTAATCACCACGTCATCGGGCATTCCCTTGAGCCGGAGCGGCACCTGGAGGTCATCCTCAAACTCGCCGTTGAGGGTCTGCAGCAGCCAGAAGCCACCCGCCACGAAGAAAAAAAACAAAAAAAGGAAGAACTCCCTGCTCCGTTCCGAGAAGAGGAAGTCCTTCATCATGCAGTTGAGTCGCTTATGCAGGCGACTTAGTTCGTTGCGATCAAGCATACGCCCCACCCTTTTCTGAGCCGCTGAAGCTATTTACTTAGCAGCCTGGCTTTGGTTGGCATCGGCAGCAGCGGCAAAAATGGAGTTCTTATCCACGCGAATACGCACATTGGAAGCAATCTCCAGCATGACGTCGCTGTCATTGATTTCCTTCACGGTGCCGTGAATGCCACCTGCGGTGATGACCCGCTGATTGAGCTGCAGCGACTTACGGAAGTTGTTGATCTCTTTCTGTTTCTTGTTTTGCGGACGAATCATGAAGAAATACATGATTGCAAACATGGCAATCAGCATAATCCACATCATGCCTCCACCTTGAGGAGCAGCACCAGGGGCCTGCAGTAAAGTCATTGTAACCATATCGTAGTTTTTAGTTTTAAATTTTTAGTTCTTAGTTTTTAGTTCTTAGTAAGCTTTCCTTCCTTCTTAAGCACCTTGACGATGCCGTCGAGCGTACCATTGACAAACGAACCGCTCTTCGGCGTGCTATAGACCTTTGCAATATCTACATACTCATTGAGCGTCACACTGATAGGAATATTGGGGAAGCTCAGTATCTCTGCCAGGGCACACTGCATGATGATAACATCCATGAAAGCCACACGGTCGAGGTCCCAGTTGCGGATGTTCTCACTAATCAAGTGACGGTAATAGTCGGCGTTGAGAATGGTGCGACGGAACAGACGGCGAGCAAACTCCTGGTCCTCCTCGTCCTTGAACTCTGGGAGCAACTCCTGATTGGCCCCGTTCTGCGGGTCAAAACGCTTGATGGTCTTCAGCACGAAGGTATCGACCACCTCCTTGTCATCGTTCCAGTAGAGGCTTTGATCCTCGAGCAAGCTGTCAAGCTCCTCGTTGTTGAAGACAAACGTCTTATACAACTTACGCCACAGCTCGCGGTCGGCATCATACGAGCTCTCTTCCGAAGCCATATATTCCTTATATATATCCGAAGCCACAATCTTCTCATAGAGGCTCTTCACGAAATCCTCCTCATCGTTCCACGAACGCTTCTGATTATTGGCGTACTCAGCCAGTTGCTTATTCACCTCCAGCTGAGCGATAAACTGATTGTCTGCAAACTTCGTGTTAGGGTTCAGTTCCTCGGGCGTGGGAGCCAGCTTGGCCTTAGCCGCATCTATGCGCCTCTGCGCAAAACGGTTCACCGCCACCATCAACATCAAGAGGTAGTTATAAAGATCATACGCTTTCGACAGGCTGAAGAACAACTCTTTTTCTCCAGCATCCAAATTTTTGTTGCCGTTCTGATA
>JBJEKS010000262.1:5421-9640 GCA_051878755.1 Bacteroides sp.
AAGAAAAGACACAGTGACGTGGAGAAAAGCGAGAAGGACATCGTCTATTCCCAGGCCATCAAGGCCGGCAAACGCATCTACTATCTCGATGTGAAAATGAACCGCAAAGATGAACTCTTCCTGGCCATCACCGAGAGCAAGAAGATCATCACAGGCGAAGGAGAAGAGGCACAGGTCAATTTTGAGAAGCACAAGATTTTCCTCTACAAGGAGGATTTGGAGAAATTCCAAAAAGGCCTCGACCAAGCCATCAGCTACATCCGCCAACGACAGCCAGCACGACAGCTGGAAGATGCCGAAGAGACCCCCGACGAGGAACAAAACGAGGCACCGCTGGAGGGCGAAATCAAGATTGATATTGATTTTTAGCCAAAAAGATTTGGCGTTTCAAAAAAAAGCAGTAAATTTGCGCCGCTTTTTGCAGCAACGGGTGGCCATGGCCACTTCGTGTGATGGCGAATTAAGCAAACGAGACAACTTAATTTAGAGTAACACAAAAAAATTAAAGTAAATGAAATCAATCGAAATCAAAGGCACTGCAAGAACCATTGCAGCCCGCTCTTCCGAACAGGCTAGAGCACTGAAAGCAATTCGTAAGGACAACGGCGTACCCTGTGAGCTCTACGGTGGTGGTGAGAACATCCACTTCACTGTACCCGCTGACGGTCTGCGCAACCTGGTTTACACCCCCCACATCTACGTGGTTGACCTCGACATCGACGGCAAGAAGGTGAATGCCATCATGAAGGACATTCAGTTCCACCCCGTGAAGGACACCATCCTGCACGTTGACTTCTACCAGATTGACGAGAGCAAGCCCATCGTCATGGAGGTTCCCGTTCAGCTCGAAGGCCTTGCAGAAGGTGTGAAGGCCGGTGGTAAGCTGGCCCTGCAAATCCGCAAGCTGAAAGTGAAGGCTCTCTACAACCTCATCCCCGAGCGTCTGATCATCAACGTATCTCACCTGGGCCTGGGTAAGACCATCAAGGTGGGTGAACTGAGCTTCGAGAACCTGGAGCTGCTGAACGCCAAGGAGGCTGTGGTTTGCGCTGTGAAGCTGACCCGTGCCGCACGTGGTGCTGCCGCTGCCGCTCAAGGCTAAGAGCTGCCTGAAGAGAGAAGGCTTATATTCATCTCAACATAGAGCGCGGATTGTCGCAGGCGTCGCATCAACGGCGTCGAGCAGAGCAATCCGCGTTTTTGTTTTGCATCAAGGCCTTAATCACTAATCACTAAACACTAATCACTAATCACTAAACAGATGAAATACTTAATCGTCGGCTTGGGAAATATTGGTAGCGAGTACCACGAGACACGCCATAACATCGGGTTTATGGTGGTGGATGCACTGGCCCGCGAGGCTGGTGTCAACTTCAGCGATGGACGCTACGGCGCTACAGCCACACTCTCCATCAAGGGGCGCCAGCTGCTGCTGCTCAAGCCTTCCACCTATATGAACCTGAGTGGCAACGCCGTGCGCTACTGGATGCAGAAGGAGCGCATCGAGCTGGAGCAGACACTTATTGTCGTCGATGATATCGCCCTTCCCTTCGGTACTCTGCGTCTCAAAGGGCAAGGTAGCGATGCGGGCCATAATGGATTGAAGCACATCGCCGAGACCCTAGGTACACAGGCCTATGCCCGCTTGCGCTTCGGCATTGGCAACGACTTCCCTCGCGGGATGCAGATAGACTACGTGCTGGGTCACTTCACTCCCGAACAGATGGAGCTGATGCCCGAGCGACTCAAGACGGCTGGCGAGATCGTGAAAAGTTTCTGCCTGGCCGGCATCAACCTCACGATGAACCAATTCAACAAACGATAAACCGATACAGCAGAGAATGAGCGAAGCACGAATAGACAAGTGGATGTGGGCTGTGCGTATCTTCAAGACACGCACCATTGCTGCCGAAGCCTGCAAGAAAGGGCGCATCCACCTCAATGGAGCACAAGCCAAGGCTGCCCGCATGGTGAAGCCAGGGGATGTCATCGAAGTACGCAAGCCACCCATCACCTATTCCTTCAAGGTAATCCAAGCCATAGAAAAACGTGTAGGTGCCAAGTTGGTGAGTGAGATGATGGAGAATGTCACCACACCCGACCAGTATGAACTGCTGGAGATGAGCAAAGTAAGCGGATTCGTGAACCGCGCCAAGGGTACCGGTCGTCCCACCAAGAAAGAGCGACGCTCCCTGGACGACTTTACCACACCCGAGTTCATGGACGACTTTGACTTCGATTTTGACTTCGATGAAGAGGAGGAATAACGAAAAATCAAAACTAAAAACTAAAAACTAAAAAACTCGCAGCTGGTAGCTCGTAACTTGTAGCTTGTAGCTCGTAGCTTGTAACTAAAATAAACAATGGAAAAGATGATAAAATGGGGCTTCATCGGTTGCGGTGAAGTGACAAGATACAAAAGTGGTCCAGCCTTCCAGAAGATTGAGGGTTCGGAGGTCGTGGCCGTGATGAGCCGCAACGGCGAGAAGGCACAAAAGTATGCCGAGGAATGGGGCATAGCCCACTGGTACGACGATGCACAGCAGCTCATTGACGACCCGGAGGTCAACGCCGTCTATATCGCTACCCCACCCTCGTCGCACGCCACCTATGCCATCATGGCCATGAAGGCCGGCAAACCCTGCTACATCGAGAAGCCCATGGCCGTGACCTACGAGGAGTGTTGCCGCATTAACCGCACGTCACAAGAGACGGGTGTGCCCTGCTTCGTGGCCTACTACCGACGCTACCTCCCCTACTTCCTCAAAGTGAAGGAGTTGGTGGAAAGTGGAGCTATCGGTCAAGTCATCAACATCCAGATACGCTTTGCCCAACCTCCACGTAACCTCGACTACAACAGTGAACATCTCCCCTGGCGCGTACAGCCTGACATTGCCGGTGGAGGTTACTTCTACGACCTCGCCCCTCATCAGATAGACCTGCTGCAAGACATTTTTGGCTGCATTCTCCAGGCCTCAGGCTTCAAGAGCAACCGAGGTGGACTCTACCCTGCCGAAGATACACTGAGTGCCTGCTTCCAGTTTGATAACGGTATCGTGGGCAGTGGCTCATGGTGTTTCGTCGCACACGAATCGGCTCGCGAGGACCGCATCGAGGTGATTGGTGACAAGGGAATGATCTGTTTCTCCGTCTATACTTACGACCCCATCGCACTCCACACGGAGCGAGGCCGCGAAGAGATTCATATCACCAACCCCACCTACGTGCAACAGCCACTTATCCAGGCCGTGGTGGATCACCTACGAGGACTCTCCACCTGCACCTGCGACGGCGAAAGCGCGACACTCACCAACTGGGTGATGGACAAGATTCTTGGAAAAATCTGATTTTTCTGCTCCACAGATGGAGTAATCAATCCTCCTTTCCACTGAGGCGATAGACATTCTTCTTCTCACCTACCACCCACACCACATCGTTGAGGTGGAATGGCTCGTGGGGGTCGGGAGCATGCAACTTATCGCTACCGCGCTCCACACCAGCTATCAGGCAGTGGTACTTATCGCGCACACCGGCCTCTTTCATGGTGCGGTTGAGGAAGGGCGACTGCTCATCCACACGCACCTGGCTGAGTGTCATCTCCGAATCCATATCAGGCTCCTTGACCTGCGCCACTTGCTCCATGGCATCACCAAAGCGGGTCAGGTCCTCGTCAGTAGCCAGCACCTGCAACTTGTCCTGAGGAAAGATGCGCATCTCGCCACCGGGAATATTGAAGCGACGATTACCGCGCAAGATAGAGACCACATGCACCCCGAAACGATTGCCCAGATTGAGCTCAGCCAATGTCTGTCCAGCCCAATCCGACGAAGAAGGAAGCACCATATCAGCCAGATGCAAGTCACGCGAGAGCAACCGACCGGCATACTCTGGCGGACGTTCGCCACGCACCTCGGCCTGCATCTCACGCGAACGGAGATTCTGGAAGAAGGTACGTTCAATCATGATAGACTGCTTCTTCAGCTGACGTGATATCACCATGAAGGTCACAGCCAATGCCGATATCACCACAAGCACAGCCGTGGAGAGGCGGAACATGCCACCCACCACACACATCACGAAACCCGCAGCCACCAGTACACGCAGCACCATAGTGGCCACCAGCGGGGCCCTATAACCAGGATTCTCATTCCAAAGCGTCACCACCTCCACCGAATGGTTCTTCTTAATCATGATGGCCCTCAGGAAAGGCGCTATGCAG
>JBJEKS010000263.1:0-9598 GCA_051878755.1 Bacteroides sp.
AACCTGAAGCATTTTGCCGAAGACCATGAAGGGGTGGTCAACGGGGCCATGCTCTACGACCGCCACCTGATGCAGCCGCTCTTCCAGCTGCAGATAGGCAACCCGGGCAGTTCGTTTGCCGTGGAGATTGCCCGCAAGATTGGTCTGCCCGAGGAGGTGATTGCCGATGCCTCGGAGATCGTGGGCAGCGAGTACATCAATGCGGACAAATACCTGCAGGACATCGTGCGCGACAAGCGCTACTGGGAGAACAAGCGGCAGAACATCCGCCAACGGGAGAAACAGATGGAGGAGACCATTGCCCGCTACCAGCAGGAGATGGAGGAGCTGCAGCAGCAACGCAAACAGATTATCCGCGAAGCCAAGGAGCAGGCGCAACAGCTGATGAGCGAGGCGAATTCGCGCATCGAGAACACCATCAGCGCCATCAAGGAGGCACAGGCGGAGAAGGAGAAGACGCGAAAGGTGCGTCAGGAGCTGAACGCCTTCCGCGAGACGCTGGAGCAGCAGCACATCGCCGAAGAGGAGGAACGCATAGCCCGCAAGATGAAGCAGCTGCAAGAGCGCCAGGAGCGGAAGAAGGAGCGCAAGGCGAAAGGAAAGGGTGCCGAAACGGCACAGCCAGCCTCCCAGCCGGAACCTCCCAAACCGATTACTGCCGGCGAGACGGTGAAGCTCCGTGGACAGAGCACGGTGGGAGAGGTGATGGAGGTGAACGGCAAGCAGGCTGTAGTAATCTTCGGTCAACTGAAGACGGTAGTGAAACTGGACAGGCTGGAGCGCACCAATGCCCCCTTGCGACAGGTAGAGCTCTCCACCAAGAGCACCTTCGTAACGGCTGAGACGCGCGACGCGATGCACGAAAAGAAGCTGCACTTCAAGCAGGACCTGGACGTACGCGGAATGCGAGGTGACGAAGCCATACAGGCCGTGACCTACTTCATCGACGATGCCATCCTGGTGGGCATGAGCCGCGTACGCATCCTCCACGGCACGGGTACGGGCATCCTGCGTACCTTGATACGTCAGTACCTGCAGACGGTAAGCGGTGTGCGCCACTTCCAGGATGAGCACGTGCAGTTTGGCGGGGCGGGGATAACGGTGGTGGATTTATAGACCCTCCCGACCATGACCCTCCCGACCTCCCTTAAAGGGAGGAGACGGGATGTTTCTGATCAATTATTAATGATTATACTTATCATATATAAATAGCATACTTACCAAACATAAATAATATATATATCAAACATAAATAATATACTTATCAAACATAAATATTATACCTATAAAAGATATATCTATGAAATCGATTAAAGAAATCTACCGGATCGGCACGGGGCCTTCGAGTAGCCATACCATGGCTCCCCGCAAGGCAGCCGAAATCTTCCTGCAGCGTCATCCCGAGGCTGCGTCTTTCCAGGTGACCCTCTATGGCAGTCTGGCTGCCACAGGTAAGGGACACATGACCAACGTGGCCATCGTGGAGGTATTACAACCCCATGCTCCCGTAGAGATTATCTGGGAACCGAAAGTCTTCCTGCCCTTCCACCCCAACGGCATGAAGTTTGTCGCTCTCAATGCGGCCGGCGACGTGCTGGACGAATGGACGGTCTATAGCATCGGTGGTGGTGCACTGGCTGAGGAGAGCGACGGAGCACAGTCGGTCAACACGCCCGATGTCTATGAGCTGAGCCACCTGAGCGACATCCTGAAATGGTGTGAACAATCGGGACGCAACTACTGGGAGTACGTCAAGGAGTGTGAAGAGAGTGATATCTGGGACTACCTGGCCGAGGTGTGGAAGGCCATGCGCGAATCGATTCGCCGTGGGTTGGATGCAGAAGGTGTATTGCCCGGACCGCTCCACTTGCGCCGCAAAGCCTCGGCCTACTACATCAAAGCCAGCGGTTACAAGGCCTCTCTGCAGTCGCGCGGACTGGTCTTCTCGTATGCCCTGGCCGTGAGCGAGGAGAATGCCTCGGGAGGTGTAATTGTGACGGCTCCCACCTGCGGATCGTGTGGTGTAGTGCCCGCCGTGCTCTATCATCTGCAGAAGAGTCGTGAGTTCAGCGACATCCGCATCCTGCGAGCCCTGGCCACGGCAGGACTGATAGGTAACATCGTGAAGCAGAACGCCTCCATCTCGGGTGCTGAGGCAGGTTGCCAAGCCGAAGTAGGTACGGCCTGCTCGATGGCCTCTGCAGCGGCCAACCAACTCTTTGGCGGAAGCCCCACACAGATTGAATATGCGGCTGAGATGGGCCTGGAGCACCACCTGGGCATGACGTGCGACCCCGTATGCGGCATGGTGCAGATTCCCTGTATCGAGCGCAACGCCTACGCTGCTGCTCGCGCCCTGGATGCCAACCTCTACTCCTCTTTCACCGACGGTATGCACCGCGTATCTTTCGACAAAGTCGTTGAAGTGATGAAGGAGACTGGCAATGACCTCCCCTCGCTCTACAAGGAGACCAGCGAAGGTGGCCTGGCCAAAGTATCTGACGTGAAATAAGTTATTAGTGACTAGTGTTTAGTGATTAGCTGACAAATTAATCACTAATCACTAAACACTAGACACTAAATAATGATTACTCATTAAAGAAGAATATATCCCAGCGTGGCTACGCTGATAACTATCCAAAGCAGTATGCCTTGAATCATGGGTTTGATGCCCACCTGCTTAATCACGTCGCGCGAAAGTGATGCTCCAATGAAGAAAAGAGTCACCGTGAGCGACTGGCGAGCCAGCGAGTTGACCGTACGACCTATCATAGCCCCCGTCTCGGTAGTGGATAATAAATAGGTGTTGACCACCATGGCTAGCACGAAGAAGAGGATAAACCAAGGTATAGAAATCTTGCCTCCCTTGCGGTTGAACATCACGCTGGTGAGCAGCGCCAGGGGAATAATCCACAAAGCACGGGTCAGCTTGATGGTCGTGGCCACCTGAAGGGCCTCCTCACCATAGGCTGCGCCGGCACCTACCACAGAGCTGGTATCGTGGATGGCAATGGCTGCCCACATACCGAACTGTTGCTGGTCCATGCCTAGCGCATGGCCAATGGGCGGGAAGATGAAAAGGGCAATAGCGTTGAGGATGAAGATGGTGCCCAATGCTACGGACATGTCGCTGTCCTTAGCCTTCAGTACTGAACCCACGGCTGCAATGGCGCTACCACCACAGATGGCTGTACCCGAGCTGATAAGATAAGAGGTATCTCGATTGACCTTCAAACATTTACGCCCAATAAGCCAACCGATGAGCAGTGTGCCCACCACCGAGATAACCGTAAATTCCATACCCTCCTTGCCCGAAGCCAACGAAGCCTCCAGGTTCATTCCGAATCCTAGGCCGACCACTGAATATTGCAGCAGATACTTCGACATCTTTTTATTAAACTTCGGGAAAGGCTGCCCGCAAAGCAGAGCAAAAGCCAGACCGCTGAACAACGCCACCGGAGGTGTGACCCATGAGGTGAAAGGACGGCATGCAGGAATATACCATACCAACAGGCAGAGGGTAAGAACCGCAAGCACCAACTTGTAAATTAGCTTATTGTTCCTCTTGAGGAACGACTCTCCCTGAGTAGCTGACTCAGGAGCAGTTGCATTTGATGTTGCCATAAAAAAAATATTTTTGAAAAAAATCGCTGCAAAAATAAATAAAAGCACTATCTTTACCAAAAATTTGGAGGGAGTATCACGCAAAAAAACGTTATCACCTCCAGCAAGAGATAAAGAACATTGGTATTAACTCATTCATTCTTAGAATTATGGCAAACAAAAGAAACCTGAAAAAGCAAATTAATCATATTGCAAGCGAGCTGTTTACGGAGTGCCTGATACAGAGCCTCTATGTACCTGGCACCGATAAGGAAAAGGCCGACCAACTGATGGGCCGTATCCTCAACCTGCAGGATGAGTTCCTGGCACGTATCAGCCACATCGAACCGGGCAGCGTAAAGCCCTTCTTCAAGAAACTACGCGCTGACTTCAATACCGAGGTGAGTGCCATACTGGATGAACTGGGCAAACTGAACTAAGCATGAAGCAACGCATCTGCCGTTTCATTTTCTATCGCTTGATGGGATGGAAAAGCGAAGTCACCGTACCCATCTACGATAAATGCCTGGTCTGCATGGCACCCCACACCTCCAACTGGGACCTGTTCATCGGCAAGCTCTTTGCCGGTGCGCATGGCATCACGGGATCGTTCATGATGAAGAAGGAGTGGTTCTTCTTCCCACTAGGTATCCTGTTTCGTGCCATGGGAGGCATCCCTGTAGACCGCAGCCGCAAGACCTCACTCACCGATCAGATGGCCGAACAGTTCCGCCGCAGTGAGCGCTTCCTGCTCGTCATCACCCCCGAAGGAACCCGCAAGGCCAACCCTGATTGGAAGAAAGGATTCTACTACATTGCACAAGGGGCCAATGTGCCCGTGCTGCTTATGGGATTTGACTTCCCTTCCCGTACGCTGAGTATCACAAAGGAACTACAAGTATCAGATAACGTGGATGATTGCATCTGTAAAATGAAGCAACACTTCAAGCAATACAAGGGCAAGCATCCCGAGAAATTCGCTATCTGATTCCTCCATTCACCACTAAGCCCCACGTCGCCCTAGTCAGCCTCGTGGGGCTTATTAGTCTCCTGTCTCCTCTTCTTCCAGAGCTGGTAGCTGTTGATCAGATTCTGCCACAAGACGTACGAGCCAGGCCCTACGGAAGAGAGTGGTTGCAGATAGGTATAGGCCATCCAGATGGCCAGCACGGTGTTCTTCTGCCCCAAGGCCTGTCCGGCGGAAAGGCGCTCACCGTAATGCTGCCCCACCCTTTTTCCCAGCATGAACTGAACCACACAAGTCACCAAACCGGCCAAAGCAATGAGCCACATCACGAAGACCGGTGCCTCGCTGTTGACCAACGAACGCACCGTCTGCCCCGAGACAATGGCCAGAGCCACTCCCCAAAGGTAAAAAGCGGCCTCATGACGATTCATTAGCCATTGATGAACCGCCGGGACAAAACGGCGCAACAGCTGAGCCAGGATGAAGGGACAGAGCAACAAAGGAAATACCTTACTGAGAATACGCAGGAAGGCCAGAAAGAAGGTCAATCCTTCGTGTGGCTCCACGAGAGGGAAAAGCAATGGCACAGCCACAGCAGCCATCAGGTTGGAAAGCAACGTGTAGGTGGTCAAAGTGGCCGCACTCCCTCCCAACTTGGCCGTAATCACCGCGGCAGCCGTGGCCGTGGGACAAACCAGGCAAACCATGGCCGCCTCAAACACCTCACGGTAAAGCTCAGGCATCGGCACAGCCACCAGTAAATAAGTGAGCAACAGCACGACCACTACCTGAAACAGCAACAACCACCCGTGCCACCCCCGTGGCTTGAGGTCGCGCAGCTCCACCTTGCAGAAAGTGAGCAGCAGCTGAGCAAAAATCAGGGTGGGCGTAAGGAGAGCTATGAGCTCCAAAAGCAACGGCTTACAGGGAGCCACCCACCCCACCTTGGCAAAGAAGAAATAGGCCAACGCACCTGAAAGCATCGCTACAGGCAGCGTCCAATTTTTAAGAAATCGTATAAACATCGTTCAATTAATCCTGATTTTAGGGTGCGAAGATAGTTTAAATTCCACTTTTAATAGGCTAAAATGGAGAAAACTTTTCCTAAAGATGACGTTTTGCCAAAAAAATTGTAACTTTGCCGCAAAATATAAACCGATGATAGATAGAAGACGATTCACATCTCACCGCCTGCAACGCCTGTGGCTGTTGCTCTGCTGTACGCTTTGCCTCTTCACCCACGTTGCGGCCAAAGAGTTTGTGGTCGTTATCGATGCGGGCCATGGAGGCCATGACCCTGGCGCCATCGGCAAAATATCCAAGGAGAAGAACATCAATCTGAATGTAGCCCTCAAGCTGGGTGGGCTGATTAAGCTGAACTGCCCGGACGTCAAAGTGGTCTATACCCGTACGCGCGACGTTTTCATCCCCCTGGACCGTCGGGCCCAGATAGCCAACGATGCCAAAGCCGACCTCTTCATCTCCATCCATACAAATGCCCTGGCTAAGAATCACACCGCACAGGGGGCCTCTACATGGACACTGGGTCTGGCCAAATCGGACGATAACCTGGAGGTGGCCAAGCGAGAAAATGCAGTGATTCTCTACGAGAACGACTACGAGACACGCTATGCGGGCTTCAACCCCAACTCTGCCGAGTCGTACATCATCTTTGAGTTCATGCAGGATAAGTACATGTCGCAAAGCGTACACCTGGCTTCGCTCGTGCAGAAACAATTCCGAGGCAGATGCAAACGGGTGGACCGCGGCGTACATCAGGCAGGGTTCCTTGTGCTCAAAGCCAGCGCCATGCCGAGCATCCTCGTGGAGCTGGGCTTCATCTCAACCCCCGCCGAAGAGAAGTACCTCAATACAGAATCGGGCACCAGCAACCTGGCTGAAGGTATCTACCGCGCCTTCCTGACCTACAAAAGTGAACAGGAAGCACGCCACAACGGAGAACAGGCCACACCATGCCCGGCAGAAACTAAGCCCTCAACTCCGCAAAAAAAGGAGGATGGACCAAGCGTGACAGGTACCCCCCTACCCAAACCTGAAGCAGGAAAGCCCAAGGCTACAAAGCCCGCAGAGACAGAAGATGACCTCATCTTCAAAGTGCAAATCTACACCTCCTCGACCAAGATTCCTACGACCGACAAACGCTTCAAAGGCGTCAGCGGGATGGATTTCTACAAAGAGGGCAAGATTTACAAATACACCGCTGGAGCTACGGCCAACTACGATGAAGCACTCCGAACCAAACGGATATTGGAGAAGCGATTCAAGGGAGCTTTTGTCATCGCCTTCCAGAATGGGAAAAAGACTGATGTGCAAAAAGCTATCCAAACCTATCGGGCAAGAAAACAAAAACGATAACCAGACATACATTATTTATATATAGACATGAAATTACTATCCAAAGAAGTTAGAATCGGCATAGCGGGCGTAGCAGCCCTCTGCATCCTGGTATATGGTATCAACTATCTGAAGGGTATTCACCTCTTCAAGCCAACCAGCTATTTCTACGTCAAGTTCAATAATGTCAATGGACTGACCAAATCAACACCCGTCTTTGCCGACGGATACAGCGTAGGTATCGTACGCGACCTGATTTACGACTACACCACCCCCGGACGTGTGGTAGCAGAAATTGATGTGGATCCCGAGCTGCGTATTCCTGCAGGCAGCACAGCCGAACTGACCACCGACATGCTAGGCGGCATGAAAATGTCTATCCTGCTGGCTAATAACCCACGCCAACGTTGCGCTGTGGGTGACACCCTGCAAGGAACACTCAACACGGGCATGATGGGTCAGGTAGGCGATATGATGCCCCAGTTGGAACGCATGCTGCCCAAACTGGACTCCATCCTCTGCTCCATCAACAACCTGCTGGCCGACCCTGCCCTGACAGCTACCCTGCACCATGTCGAAGGGCTGACGGCCAACCTCAACGCCACCAGCCAACAGCTGAACCACATGATGAGTCACGACATGCCTGCCCTGACAGGCAAACTGAACCGTATCGGCGACAACATGGTGGCCATCACCGACAACCTCAAGACCATCGATTACGCAGCTGCCATGAGCAAGGTGGATGCCACCCTGGCCAACGTGAAACGACTGACTGACCAGCTCAACAGCCGCGACAACACCATCGGCCTGCTGCTTAATGACCCTGCGCTCTACAACAACCTCAGTGCAACGACTGCCAATGCAGCCAGCCTGCTGCAAGACCTGCAGGCTCATCCCAAGCGCTACGTCCACTTCTCCCTCTTCGGCAAGAAGGATAAATAAACGGGCGATTAAGTTAATTTATTCCTCCTGCAACGGCAAAGGTTAAAAAGCACCCCTACAAGGTCTATTTAAAATTAGTCTAAATAACGACCAAAACATAAAAAGTTGCCTTGCGACGTGAAATAGCGCAATAAAAGGGGTTTAGGAGCTGCACGGACAAGCTAGGAGGAAAATCGGATTGTGTGCCGTAACGGAGACACGATTCTAGACATCAGGCTATTACAATATTCCAAATCCCTTCTTGAGGCTGCTCTCAAGGAGGGATTTACAATATTCTGAAAGATAGCACGTTATTCTTACATTCAAAAAAACAAGAAAAAAAGCATTTGTTTATATCAAATAAGATTCTCAATTTTGCAAGCGTAGAAGTTTCGCTGAATCAATAAAAGAAGAATAAAAGTAACTATGAGTGAATTGAATCATGTCGAGTTGTGGAACCGCTGTCTTGATATCATTCGAGATAATGTTTCAGAGCAGGCATACAAAACTTGGTTTCTCCCCATTGAGCCCCTGGAGTTCAAGGATAAGACACTGCTGGTCCGTGTACCGACGCAGTTCTTCTATGAATTCCTGGAGGATAAGTACATTGATTTGCTCCGCAAAGCCCTATATAAGGTATATGGCGAGGGGACGCAACTGATGTACGACGTGGTTGTGAACAAAAGTTCACGACCCGAGCAGACCGTGCAGATGGAATCATCAAAGCGTTCCATCCTGCCCACTAAGAAGGTGGAGACTGCCAAGATATCAGTTGTACCGCTCCCTGACCTGGACCCACACCTGAATCCCAACTATAACTTCGACACCTTTATCGAAGGGGTCAGCAACAAATTGTCTCGCAGTGTGGCTGAAGCCGTGGCACAGAATCCCGCCAAGACCATCTTCAACCCCCTCTTCCTCTACGGAGCATCGGGCGTGGGCAAGACGCACCTGGCCAATGCCATCGGTACACGTATCAAGGAGCTTTATCCTGAGAAGCGCGTGCTCTACGTATCGGCTCACCTCTTCCAGGTGCAATACACCGACTCGGTACGTAACAATACGACCAACGACTTCATCAACTTCTACCAGCACATCGATGTGCTCATTATTGATGACATCCAGGAGTTTGCCGGTCTGACCAAGACGCAGAACACCTTCTTCCATATCTTCAACCAGCTGCACCAGAACGGCAAGCAGCTGATTCTGACCAGCGACCGCGCACCGGTGTTACTGCAAGGCATGGAGGAGCGACTCATCACCCGCTTCAAGTGGGGCATGGTGGCTGAACTGGAGAAGCCCACCATCGAACTGCGACGCAACATCCTGATGAATAAGATTCATCGCGACGGCCTCGTGATTCCCATGGAGGTGGTGGAGTATATTGCTGAAAACGTGAACGAAAGCGTACGCGACCTGGAAGGTATCGTGGTCTCGCTGCTGGCACACGCCAATGTCTATAATCGCGATATCGACCTGGATTTAGCCAAACGTATCATCAGCAAGGTGGTGCACTGCGAAAACAAGCCCGTAGGCATCGACGAAATCATTGCTACCGTATGCAACCACTTCAGTGTTTCCACTCAGGACCTCTACTCGAAGACGCGCAAGAGCGATGTGGTGCAGGCACGTCAGGTAGCTATGTACCTGGCCAAACAAATGACCGAGCTCTCGGCTGCCAAGATTGGCACCCTGATTGGCAACAAAGACCATGCCACCGTGCTCCATGCCTGTAAGACAGTGAAGGCCCAG
>JBJEKS010000264.1:0-9517 GCA_051878755.1 Bacteroides sp.
GACGATGGCCGAGAGGGCCACGACATACTTCCGTTTTTCGAGCGTATAATCTTTTGCCAAGGGTGCCGGGGTGTTTAGGGGTTCGACTTTTGTTGTTGCAGTCCCTCCACGGCCAGCAGGCAGCAGACGGTGAGCAGCGCACTGCTGAGGATGCGCATCAGCAGCTCCAGGGGGGAGGAGAGGGAGAAGAAGGCGATGGTGAAGAGCAGCAGGTGGTGGAAGATCACGCACATGGAGAGGTACTTCACGAAGCTGGAGAGGCCCATGGTGTGGATGGAGGGGGTGAAGGTCTCGTTGGTGTCGCGAGGCACGAAGAGGCGCAGCAGCGTGGGCCTGAGGAAGGCCAGAAAGACGGCTGCTGCGGCGTTCATGCCCGGGGTGTCGGAGAAGACGTCGATGAGCAGACCGAGCAGGAAGGCCCAGAGCATCAAGGCATGACGGCTGATGTCGGAGCTCAGCTTCACCACGATGTAGAGGTAGATGAACGGCGTGGCATAGCCAAACAGATGGATATGGTTGAAGAAGAACACCTGTAAGAGTACAAGTACCGTCCACCAGAGTGCGCGATTGAGGTAGGTCTGTAGCATCTGCGTAAAAAAGCTTCTTGTAGGGTTGATAATCGGTTTATTTCTCTTCCTGGGCCTGGCGTTCCAGCTCGAGTTGCTCCAGCTGCCGGCTGCGCTCGATGATGCGCACGGCGTTGAGCTTGCCGAAGTCGGTGGCGAGCTTCACTTTGAGCAGGTAGGAGAGGCCGTCGTGAGAGTCCTGCATGTCATCCACGGTGCCCACCATGATGCCCTCGGGGAAGACGGTGGAGTAGCCGCTGGTCACCACGGTGTCGCCAAGGTTGAACTGGGCGTGGCGGGGCAGGTCCTTGAGGTAGGCATACTGCACGTCGCCACCCTGCCACTTCAGGTAGCCGAAGTAGTCGCTGCCGGCAATCTTGCAGCTGATGCTCGACTTGCTGTTGAGCAGGGAGATGACGATGGCATAGTGAGGCGAGGTCTTGAAGACGATGCCCACCACGCCACGTGCATCGACCACGCCCATCTCGGGGCGTATGCCATCGGCTGAGCCCTTGTCGAGGGTGATGTAGTTGTCCTCAAGGGTAAGGCTGTTCTTGATCACCTGTGCCTCGTGAAGGCTGAAGGTGGAGGGCGTGACGCGCTCGATGCTGCGCAGCGAGGCGGAGTCCATGCCCTGCTGCATGAGGCGGTTTTGCAGGGCCACGAGCTGTTGCTCAAGCAGCAGGTTGCGGTCCAACAGGTCGCTGTTGATGCTGCGCAGGTGGAAGTAGCTCTTCACCGAGCCCGTGGTCTCATACACCGACCCCACCACGGCGTTGGCCGAGGTGAAGAAGACGCTCTGCTGGTAGCGGTTGAAGCGGAACAATAAAACAAAACTGGTTACCTCTAACAGCAGAAAGAGGAACCAGTAGTTGTACTTTATCAGAAAGTTGAGCAAGTTCCGCATCAGCGCATCAGGAAGTTGAAGCGGTCAACGTTCTTCAGTGCCACGCCAGTACCTTTAGCCACGGCATGGAGGGGGTCTTCCGCGATGTGGAACGGAATGTTGATCTTGTCAGTCAGTCGCTTGTCGAGTCCGCGCAGCAGGGCACCGCCACCGGCCAGGTAGATGCCGTTGTGCACGATGTCGGCATAGAGCTCGGGCGGCGTGTTCTCCAGTGCACTGAGGATGGCCGTCTCAATCTTCGAGATGGACTTCTCCAGGCAGTGGGCCACCTCCTGGTAGCAGATGGGCACCTCCATAGGGAGGGCGGTGATGCGGTTAGGCCCGTGTACTACGTAGTCCTCGGGGGCATCCTCGCCCAGCTCGGTGAGGGCGGCACCCACGTTGATCTTGATGCGCTCGGCCATGCGCTCGCTCACCTTCACGTTGTGCTGACGGCTCATGTACTCCTGGATGTCGGCGGTGAAGTCATCGCCGGCAATGCGGATGGAGTTGTTGGAGACGATACCGCCCAGCGAGATGACGGCAATCTCGGTCGAGCCACCGCCTATATCGACAATCATGTTGCCTTCGGGGGCCTCCACGTCGATGCCGATGCCGATGGCTGCCGCCATGGGCTCGAAGATGAGATAGACGTCACGTCCACCGGCATGTTCGGCCGAGTCGCGCACGGCACGCAGCTCCACCTCGGTACTGCCCGAGGGGACGCCGATGACCATGCGGAGCGAGGGGGAGAAGAAGCGGTTGCGGTCGGGCACCATCTTGATGAGTCCGCGAATCATCTGCTCGCAGGCATAGAAGTCGGCAATCACGCCGTCGCGCAGGGGGCGTATGGTGCGGATGTTGTAGTGCGTCTTCTCGTACATCTGCTTGGCCTTCTCGCCCACGGCAATCATCTTGTCGGTGCGGCGGTCGAGGGCCACCACCGACGGCTCATCCACTACGATTTTGCCGCCGCTGGTGATGATGGTATTGGCGGTGCCAAGGTCCATCGCTATTTCTTGTGTAAAAGAGAAAAATCCCATATGCTATTTCTACAGTAGTTGCTATCCTATATTAATATGTACGTACGCGAGAGGAATCAATGCTTGAAGTGACGGAATCCGGTGATGACCATGGCGATGCCGTGCTCGTTGCAGTAGTCGAAGGAGAGCTGGTCCTTCACGCTGCCACCGGGCTGGATGACGGCGCTCACACCCTCGTTGCCGGCAATCTCCACACAGTCGGGGAAGGGGAAGAAGGCGTCGCTGGCCATGACGGCTCCCTGCAGGCTGAAGCCGAAGTTCTTGGCCTTCTCGATGGCCTGCTTCAGCGCATCCACGCGGCTCGTCTGACCTACGCCGCTGGCGATGAGCTGCTTGCCCTTGGCCAGGACGATGGCGTTCGACTTGGAGTTCTTCACAATCTTGTTGGCGAAGAGCATGTCCTCCACCTCCTGGGCGGTAGGCTCCTTGACGGTCACCGTCTTCAGGTCGGCCGGGGTCTCTATCTTGAGGTCGCGCTCCTGCACCAGCACGCCGCCCAGCAGCGAGCGGAACTGCTTCTTGGGCAGCACGGCAGGCTTGCGCACCAGGATGATGCGGTTCTTCTTCTGACCCAGGATTTCGAGGGCATCCACGTCGTAGTCGGGGGCGATGATGACCTCGAAGAAAATCTTGTTGATCTCCTCGGCCACGGCCTTGTTGATGGGTGCGTTGGTGATGAGCACACCGCCGAAGGCCGAAACGGGGTCGCCGGCCAGGGCATCGGTCCAGGCCTCGAGCACGGTGGGGCGCGAAGCCAGTCCGCAGGCGTTGTTGTGCTTGAGGATGGCGAAGGTGGTCTCGCTGAACTCGTCAATCAGGTCAACGGCAGCCTGGATGTCGAGCAGGTTGTTGTAGGAGATTTCCTTGCCGTGAATCTGGTCGAACAGAGCCTCGAAGTTGCCGTAGAAGGTACCCTTCTGGTGGGGGTTCTCACCGTAGCGCAGCGCCTTCTGCGTGCTGGCGGCATAGCGGAAGGCCGAGCCCTCCTCGCCGTCGAAGTAGTTGAAGATGGCGCTGTCGTAGTGCGACGACACGGCGAAGGCCTCCTTGGCGAACCAGCGGCGCTCCTCCAGGGTGCTGTTGGCACCGTGCTCCTGGAGCATCTCGTAGAGGGGCTGGTACTGGGCCTGCGAGGCCACGATGACCACGTCGTTGAAGTTCTTGGCCGCAGCGCGGATGAGCGAGATGCCGCCTATGTCAATCTTCTCGATGATGGCCTGTGCATCAGCACCGCTGGCCACGGTAGCCTCGAAGGGGTAGAGGTCCACGATGACGAGGTCTATTTCGGGGATATCATATTTCTGAATCTGCTGGATGTCCTGCTCCAGCTCGCGGCGACAGAGGATGCCACCGAACACTTTGGGATGGAGCGTCTTGACGCGTCCGCCAAGGATCGAGGGGTAGGTAGTCAGCTCTTCCACGGCCTGACAGGGATAGCCCAACGATTCGATAAACTGACGGGTTCCGCCCGTTGACAGGAACGTTACGCCCTCTTCGTGCAGCTTGGTGATGATTTCATCCAAGCCCTCCTTATGGTAAACAGATACCAATGCGGTCTTTATTCTTTTCATATCCGACATACGCGATAGTTGCTTTTTTGGTTCTACTCTATTGTTATACTGAATATTCGGCCGCAAAGGTACAACTAATTTTTTGAACCCACAACTAATTCCCCTATAAAACTTTCGTACGCGCTTCTTCTTCTCAGCAGTTAGTCATCTATCCAATACGATTAATAATCGTAAAGCCGTAAGGTTATTAATCTTCAAGCGATACGATTATTAATCGTCGAGCCGGTGAAGCTAACTGCTTTCAAGTGTGTCAACATCTACGTCACCTGTATATGCTAAATAAAAAGAATACCACATTCTAATTAAAAAGGGTGTCACTTTAAACCATTGACAAAAGTACGTTTATATAATTATAACTCAAGTTGCGCATATCTCCGACATGCTGTTAGTTAACGAGTTGACAAGTTAATAGTCCTCTTGCACAAGCTAGCTACTTCGGTAGAAACCTAACGACTCGTTTACTTGTCAACTCGTTTACTTAGAGCAAGTTTTAACATGCAAAACTTAAATTATAGTAAAAAGCGCGGATTTATCGTAAAAAAGTGTGCCAATGGAAGCGAAATTGCAAAGATTGCTGTATCTTTGTGATACGATTGACAATGAAAGCAAAATTTTAATTTTTAAAGAAAACCAATGAAAACAAGACACGCTACACGCATTTTCCGCGTTTTGGTGCTGATGGCTTGCTGTATGGCCGCCATCGCCTGCAGTGACGACAAGTCCCTTCCCGGACTGATGTTTGATGAGGAGGCCCTCTCTGTAAGTGGGCAAGGTGAAGAGGCCGTGCTGACCTATCAGACGCTCTCGTGGCCCACAGGGGCCGAGCTCTCCGTAAGCTCCGACCAGGAGTGGATCCACGATTTTGACACCTCCATACCCGGAGAGCTGCACTTCACCGTCGATCCCGCCCCCTACGCCGAGACCAAGGGCCGCCAGGCCGTGCTGACCCTCACCTCACCCACCATCCCCACGCTCCTCGCCACTGTCAACGTCAGGCAGGAGTTCAACAGCAGCTTCGCCTACTTCCAGATTGACCAGGTGGAGGACGACCGCGTAGCCTTCCAGCTCTTCACGAATTCCGATGTCTATAACAACTTCAGCTACATCCTCCACTACTGCTTCACCCGCGAGGAGGCGGATGCCATACAGACCGGCGACCAGCTCTTCGAGGCCTTCGACAAGAAGATGGAAACACTCTCCGACGGGAAGGACTTCTACTGGGACTGGCGCCTGGGATACATGTCGAGCCGCTCGCTCTCCGACATGTTCTGCGACCTGAAGCCCGGCACGGAGTACTGCCTCATGGCCATGGGCGTGACACTGGATGAAAACCGCTACTACGTGCCGGCCACCCCCATCCTGCGCACCTACTTCACCACCGAGACGGCACGCGAGCATCCCCTCGCACCGGCCACCCTCACGGCCAAGATGGTCAACGGCATCGGACACATCGAGCTGCAGACCACCTGCGAAGCCCCCTACGTCATCATCGCCGTGCCCACCAAGAGCAACTACCAAAAGAACAGCGCAAAATACGATGCGAGAATCAAGAACTTCGCATCCGAGGCCGTTGTTCACGGCTACCTGATACACACCGAGAAGGAGGAGTTCAACATCTTCGGCTACAATACCGTCTATTACGGCAGCGGCACCCACTACTACTTCAACGCCTTTGCCGACCGTGACCTGGTCATCGTGGCGCAGGCCTATGACGAACGCCTCCGTCCGCTCACCGACATGCAGGTGATCGAGTGCGACACCTACGGCATCACCTCCGACTGCTGCGCCACCTCCATCGAGATGCTCGACCTGGAGCCTTGGTATGTACGCTTCAGGGCACAGTCGTCCGACCCCTCCATGGTGCTCTACTACGGGGTCTATCCCAAGCAGACCGTCGATTCGCTGATTGCAGAGGGCGGCCTCTCCGGCTGGGCCGACTACGACCTCTACCACCGCAACGGGGCCCATGAGTTCGGCTTCCACGACAACCTCAATTTCCTGCTCTACGAATCCATCGTCCCCCAGCCCGGCCAGGAGTACAGCGCCTTTGCCTACAGCTCTGGCGGACGCCAGATGACCTCCCCCTTGGCGCGGATAGACTTCACCCTGCCCGCTGAGCAGCCCTCGTCGGTGAAGGCCGACGTGCAGGAGGTGAAGTACTTCTCCATCGAGGAGCTGCTGAAGCGTTACGAACTGCCCATGCTGGAGGGGTCGTCCATGAAGTACCTGGTGACCATGAGGTTCAACACCCCCGACGATGTGGAGCATATCGACGACTACCTGATAGGGGAAGAGTCGCTGGAGGGCATGAAGGAGGATTATCAACTGAGCGACACCCGCTCCCTGCTCATCGCCCTGGCCCGCCAGTGGCGTATCAACGACGACCTGTTCCGCTACTGGCTAGTCCGCTACGACGGCGAGCAGACCCTCTTCTTTGTTCCCTACGAGAAAGGCACCCATCAGGTGGGCGAAATCACGAAAGTACCCGTGGCGCTTACCCCCGAGGGCTGTGCCCCGGTCGAGGAGTTCAAGGAGCACTACCAGCAGTTCCAGCTGAAGGAGAAGTCGGTCACCCTCCGCTCGGTAGATTGCACACGCCTCCGTCCTGCCGACCGCTCAACCCTCCGCCCCGACAGGCCTCTAGGTAAGATGCAGTATCTGAAAAAGTAGATTAAAAATCTAAGAAGAAGGTATGTACAGACAATCGATGTGGATTGTTGTGCTGTTGCTTGCGCTCTGTATGGAGAGCCTGGCACAGACGGGAATAACGGTCACAGGCTTGGTGACCGACGAAGAAGGCTTGCCGGTCATTGGCGGCAATATCCTGATTAAGGGCACCGATAAGGGCACTGTGACTGATGTCGATGGACGCTACATGCTCCATGCGGCAGCAGACGATGTGCTCTGCTTCAGCTATGTAGGGATGAAGTCGCTCGACGTGGCCGTCAAGGGCCGCAGCGTGATTGACATCCGCCTGGAGAGCGCCTCGCTCGACCTGGACGATGTGGTGGTCGTGGCCTACGGCACGCAGACGAAGCGCACCCTCACCAGCTCCGTCGCCTCGGTCAAGGAGGATGCACTGAAGAATCAGCCGGTCAACTCCATCGACCAGGCCCTGCAGGGAAGGGCTACGGGTATCTACCTGCTCACCCCCTCGGCAGGCGTCGGCGAGTCGCCTGTGGTGCGTGTCAGGGGCGTCAGCTCCATCACCTCGGGCACCCAGCCGCTCTATGTGATTGACGGCGTGCCGGTAGAGACCTCCAACGGCTCCTACGTCGGCAACTCCAATCCCATGGCCGACCTTAACCCCTCGGATGTGCTCTCCATGGAGGTGCTCAAGGATGCAGCCGCTGCCGCCCTCTACGGCTCGCGCGCAGCCAACGGAGTCATCCTCATCACCACCAAGCAGGGCAACAAGGGCAAGACGCGGGTTGCCTACAACGGCTGGATAGGCATCTCCTGGCGCTCCAAGTTCTTCGACATCATGAACGCCCGACAATACACCGACTTCAAGAACCAGGCGGTGGAGAACCGCTACGGCACACCCTACTACGACCTGACCGCCAACCGCGTGACTACCGACGGCCGCAAGGCGTTCAATCTGATGCTCCGTGCCGACGGCAGCGAGGTCGATACCAAGTGGGCCGATGAGGTGTTCCAGACCGGCATCCAGCACCACCACACCGTATCGGTGGAGGGAGGTACGGAGAAGGGCCAGTTCTACCTGTCGGGCAACTATGCCCATCAGCTGGGCGTCATGAAGGGCGACCGCTACAAACGCTTCGGCATGAACGCCAACGGCCAGGTGCAGGCCACCAACTACCTGAAGCTGGGTGGCAGCGTGAATGCCTCGACCTCGCAGACGGAGTATGCCGACCGTGCCCGTCAGGGCAACCAGAACATGATTGAAGGCTTCACCCGCCTGGCGCTCGTCCTGCCCACCAACATCCCTGCCTGGCGCGAGGACGGCACACCCTACGAGGAGAATCACCGCATCGGCCGTGGCAACAACACCTATTATAATACCTATACCAATCCCGCAGGCCTGCTCTACTACCATAGCCGAGCCAATGCGGAGATCCTGCGCTTCTTGGGTAACGTCTATGCCGAGGTGAGACCCTGGAAAGGCATCACCCTGACGAGCCGCTATGGCATGGACTATAACCACATCGACGACACTGACTTCCGCAACGCCATCGTCTCCGGTGACTATGAAAACGGCATGGCCAGCAACCACTCCGCCAAGCGCACCCTGCAGACCTGGACCAACACGGCCAACTGGCTCTACTCCTGGAGGGGACACTCGCTCGACCTCCTGCTGGGGCAGGAGAGTACCACGAAGTACCTCAACCGCTGGGGAGCACGCCGCACCACCCTGCTCGACAACGCCTACACCACCTTCCAGGGCGCATGGGCCAACACCGATGCCGACGGCAACAACATCACGGAGAATGCCTTGCTCTCCTACTTCACCCGCCTGAACTACGACTACGAGAGCCGCTACCTGCTCTCGCTCAACTGGCGCCGCGATGGCTTCTCCGCCTTGAGCAAGAACAACCGCTGGGGCAACTTCGGCGGCGTGTCGGCCGCCTGGCGCATCTCGGCCGAGAAGTTCTGGGAGAAGATACGCCCCCTGGTCAGCGAGCTGAAGCTCAAGGGGAGCTGGGGTAGGGTAGGTAACACCGATGTGGGCGACTATGCCGCCTGGTCCTACTACCTCACCTCCTACTATGGCAACAGCGGCGCCTACGTGCTGGGGCAGATAGCCGACGACCAGCACCTGAAATGGGAGACCTCCGAGAAGCTGGACATCGGCTTCAGTGCCACGCTATGGCGAAACGTCGAGGTGGAGTTCGACTACTATCGCAACACCTCCACCGATCTGATTCTGGCCCTGCCCGTGGCCGCATCGCTGGGCATTCCCGGCAATGCCATCACCACCAATGCCGGCTCCATGCGCAACAGCGGCATCGAGCTGAGCCTCTCGGCGGAACTCATCCGGACGAAGCATTTCTCCTGGAGCAGTTCGCTCAACCTCACCACCACACGCAACCGCGTGCTCTCCTTGGCCGACGGCGTGACCGAGCTGACCTCCGGCATGTACAACATCACCCTGCCCGGCTACTCCATCGGTCAGCTCTATCTCTATCCCACCCGGGGCATCGACCCCGAGAGCGGACGGCGCATCTTCCTCGACAAGGAGGGGCGCGAGGCGCTCTGCATCTATGAGAAGGGGGCCGACAAGTTCTACTACAGCGACGGCACCGTCTGCAAGGAGAGCAACCTGCAGCCCACCCGCTGCGGAGGCACGATGCCCACATACTACGGCGGATGGAACAACCAACTGAAATACAAAGGCCTCGACCTCACCATCCTGCTGCAGTTTGCTGGCGGCAACCACCTCTACAACGGCACCACCGCGACCTGCAGCGACATGCGCTACTGGAACAA
>JBJEKS010000265.1:0-1711 GCA_051878755.1 Bacteroides sp.
GAGCCCTTCGGCGGCAAGCAGCTGCTCCTGGTGGGCGACATCTTCCAGCTGGAGCCTGTGGTGAAGGCCGACGAACGCGAAATCCTGGCCCGCAGCTACGCCACGCCCTTCTTCTTCTCGGCACGCGTCTTCAGCGAGATGAAGCCCGTGAGCATCGAGCTGCAGAAGGTCTATCGGCAGACGGACAGCCGCTTCATCCAGGTGCTGGACCACCTGCGGGGCAACACAGCTACAGCCACCGACCTGCAGCTGCTCAACAGCCGCTGCAACGCCACGCCGCCCACCGCCGACGACGAGGAGCTTTGCATCACCCTGGCCACGCGGCGCGACCAGGTGGACTACATCAACGAGCAGCGCCTCAACGCCTTGCCTGGCGAGGAGATGACCTTCAAGGGACGCATCGAGGGCGACTTCCCCGAGAGCAGCCTGCCCACCTCGCCCGAGCTGGTGCTGAAGCCCGGGGCGCAGATTATCTTCATCAAGAACGACTTCGAGCGACGCTGGGTGAACGGCACGCTGGGCACCGTGATGGGGTTTGATGTCGGGGAGGGGACGCTCTACCTCATGACCGACGATGGGCACGAGGTGGACGTGAAGCGCGACACCTGGCGCAACATACGCTACACCTACAACGAGGAGAAGAAGGAGGTGGAGGAGGAGGTGCTGGGTACCTTCACCCAGTTTCCCGTGCGCCTGGCCTGGGCCATCACGGTGCACAAGAGCCAGGGACTGACCTTCACGCGGGCGGTCATCGACTTCACGGGAGGGGTCTTTGCCGGCGGACAGACCTACGTGGCGCTGAGCCGTTGCACCTCGCTCGAGGGGATGTGGCTGAAGCGGCCCATACAGCGGGCCGACATCTTCGTGAAGCCGGAGATTGTACAGTTTGCCGCGCAGTTCAACGACCGTCAGGCCATCGACCGCGCCATGAAGGAGGCTCAGGCCGACATGCTCTACGCCTCGGCCTCGCGCGCCTTCGACCAGGGGGATTTTGACACCTGCCTGACCGACCTCTTCCGGGCCATGCACGCCCGCTACGACCTGGAGCGCCCCTCGGCACAGCGCCTGATGCGCCGCAAGCTCGGGGTCATCACCTCGCTGCGCGACCAGGTGGAGCAGCTCAAGCAGCAGCTGCAAGAGCAGAAGGCCAAGGAGCAGGAGCGCGACAAGGCGCTGAAGCGCTACGCCGACGAGTACGTGCAGATGGGTGACGAGTGTCAGAATCACCAGATGCTGGAGGCTGCCATGCGCAACTACGACAAGGCCGTAGCCCTCTGTCCCGCCCACAAGCAGGCCTGGATCCGCATCCGCAAGCTGGAGAAGAAACTGAGAACTAAAAACTAAAAGCTATACAGTATTTGCTTCTGGATTTGTTTTGTTTTTACTGAATTTTGATGTATCTTTGCACTCGAAGTTTCAACTCTTTAACCAGACAGGACGATGAACGGACAGTATAAACGCTTGCCGTATGGCATTTCAAACTATTGGCAAATCAAGCGCGATAATCACTATTGCGTGGATAAGACCATGTACCTGGAGCGCATGGAGCGCGCAGGGAATTTCCTTTTTCTGATACGTCCACGGCGCTTCGGAAAGAGCGTGTTCCTCTCCATGATGGAGCTCTACTACGACATCGAGTCGAAGGAGAAGTTCGACATGCTCTTCGGCGACACCTACGTGGGTGAGCATCCCACGCCCGAGCGCAACAGCT
>JBJEKS010000266.1:0-9415 GCA_051878755.1 Bacteroides sp.
GGTTATTGTTCACCATCAGCCTATCGCTGAAACCAAAGCCTTCGCCCACCACCTTCTTCGTCATGATGCGCACCACAGCCTTGACCGAGGCATCGTAACGGGCACCCGGGTTGGTCACCACCTCCACTTGCTGGATATTGTCAGCCGAGAGCTGGTCGAGTTCTGAGGCATTACGCACCTTGCGTCCGTTGATGTAGATTTCTGCAGCTCCACGGCCAAACACATTCACCTCGCCGTCAGAAGCAGTCACATTGGGAATCTTATCCAGCAGGTTCTCCGCCGTGCCCGCCTTCTCCAGTACCGTACCGGCCACAGAGGTAATCATGGCATCGCCCTTGAGCCGCGTCTTGGGCAGGTTACCCTTGACGGTTACCTCGCTCAGCAGCTGGCTGTCCTGCTCCAGCTGTACCACGCCCAGTTCTCCCCCACTCCACGTACGGTAGATCTCGCCAAAGCCGATGCAAGAGATACGGAGCAACTTACCGCTGCCCGGATTAATAAGATGGAAAGCGCCCTGCTCATCGCTCACCGCTCCGGCCACGAAGGCAGAGTCGGGCAAAGAGAGCAGCACCACGTTGGCATACTCCACCGGTTGCTGCTGGTCATCCACCAGCCGTCCACTGATTATCACATCCTGCGCCTGCAGGGAGAAAGGCATCACCAGGCAGCAGGCCGCTGCCAGCATCATACTCTTCAATGTCATTACGAATTTCATCATCGCGTTTGCATGTTTTATTATTCTTTGTCTATTGGACGAAAAAACAGTTTCAAAAGTTGCAAACTGGTTTAAAAAAGCCCCCTTTGCCCCAAGTTCGTTCAGAAAAGTGTATTAAACAGTAAAATGTTCGTGCCGAAAAGTGTAATATATGCCTTAGGGAATATCAAAAATCATTCCCTGTTGGCAAGGTTCAGATGGTGACGTTATACCAATTATAAGCTAACCACACTTCGGCAGGATATGCCGGAGCATGGTTAGCTTATATATAATGTATTATTGCCTTATTCCAAGCGGAAGGGTACTGTCGAACGGATGTCCGTGGCAGAAGCGGCTATGATGGCCTCAAACTTACCGGGTTCAGCCACCCACTCGTTGCGGGTGTCATCATAGTAACTTAAAGCATCCCGGTCGATAGTGAACGTGACTTCTTGCGACTCACCCGGCTGCAGATGCACTTTGCGGAATCCTTTCAGCTCCTTGTCGGGTCGGGGCAGTGACGACTTCGCATCGCGAATGTAGAGCTGCACCACCTCTGCACCGGGACGGTTGCCCGTATTGGTTACAGAAACCTTCACAGTCAGCTGGCCATCAGCTTGCATCACAGGGGCATTGACCGTAGCCTTTCCATAGCTGAAAGTGGTATAACTCAGTCCGTGTCCAAAGGGGAAGAGGGGTTTGATGCGCTTGGTGTCATGCCAACGATACCCCACTAAGATACCCTCTTTATACTCCACATCCACCGTCTCTCTGGAACGTTCGCCGATGTATTCACCTACACAATGTGCCGGAGAGTCCTCCAGACGCACAGGGAAGGTAAAGGGCAGACGGCCGCTGGGGTTCACATCACCCATCAGCACCGAAGCCAAAGCATGGCCCGCTTCTGAACCAATATACCAATCCTGCACAATAGC
Source organism: Bacteroides sp. (assembly GCA_051878755.1). GTDB lineage: Bacteria > Bacteroidota > Bacteroidia > Bacteroidales > Bacteroidaceae > Bacteroides. The sequence continues at coordinate 1,630 of JBJEKS010000266.1, forward strand.
GGGAACCTCCTTCACCCAAGGCATAGCAATGGCATTACCCGATATGTTGACCACCACCAGCTTGGGGTTGGCCTTGGCCAGGGCAGCTATCAGTTCGTCCTGACCGTAAGAAAGATTCAGGCTGCTACGGTCAGAATCCTCGCAGTCCTGTCCAGCACTTTTGTTCAGTCCACCAATGAAAATCACATAATCTGCGTTGTGAGCAGCCTCTACCGCCTCAGCCGTCAGCTCCTGCGACGAGCGGTCGTCCTTCAGGTTCTGTCCAGAGACCACACCATTGTATTCACCCGATGCATCGCCCACATAGCCACGCACCCAGCGCACTTCGGCCTGATTGCCAACCCGTGCGCGAATGCCATCCAGGGGCGACACCTCGCGCTGCACCTTCAGCGAGGAGGAGCCTCCGCCTACGGTCATCATCTTCACAGCATTCTCACCGACCACCAGGATGCGTTTGGCCTGATTCAGGTCGATAGGAAGCAGCGCCTTCTCGTTCTTCAGCAGCACGATGCCTTCAGCACCAATCCGACGTGCAGCAGCATAGTGAGCTTCTGAATTTAAAGCACCCCATGGGCGGTTGCGGTTCATCTCTGTGCGGAAGATAAGCCTCAACACTCGGCGCACCTTGTCGTCCAGCTCCTGCGTACCCACCTTGCCCTCACGAATCAACTTGAGGTAAGGCAACGCTAAGTAATAATTGTCGTAGGCATTGCTGGCACCATTGGAGAGTCCGTTCGTCCAGCTACCGAACTCCATATCCATACCGTTATGGATGGCCTCTTCGGTATGGTGTACACCGCCCCAGTCAGATACCACGGCTCCATCGAAGCCCCACTCGCCCTTCAGAATCTCATTTAGTAGCCGCTTGTTGTGGCAGACGTGCTGCTTCTGGTAGAGGTTGTAGGAAGCCATCAGTGTCCACGCCTTACCTTCCTGTACGGCTGCCTTGAAGGCTGGCAGATAGATTTCGCGCAAGGCACGCTCATCTACGATGATGTTGGAGGTATGACGGTTCACTTCGTGGTTGTTCAGCGCATAGTGCTTCACACAAGCGGCTACGCCATTCTGTTGTACGCCTTGGATATAGGGGACCACCATCTTAGAGGCCAAGTAAGGGTCTTCACCCATATACTCGAAGTTACGTCCGTTGAGTGGAGTACGGTAGATGTTGACACCTGGGCCCAGCAGGACGGTCTTCTTGCGGTAGCGAGCCTCTTCGCCGATGCTTTGGCCATAGAGCAGAGCCAGTTCGGGGTCCCACGTAGCGGCCAGACAGGTCAATGCAGGAAAAGCCACACACGAGTCATTGGTCCATCCTGCCTGTTCCCATTCATCCCAAAGCACTTCGGGACGGATGCCATGCGGTCCGTCAGTCATCCACACCTCGGGTATGCCCAGCCGTTCCACACCTGGCGAACAAAACTTGGATTGGGCATGCGTCACGGCTACTTTCTCTTCCAGCGTCATGCGTTGGAGTGCATCTTCCACGCGCTGTTCCAGAGGCTTAGAGTCATCCAGATAGACGGGTAGGTTCTGTGCCTGCAGCCACTGCCCCCACAGCAGTCCGGCTGCAGTGAGGGTCAATAGGGTAAGTCTTTTTTTTATCATAGTCATTAATTTTTATCGCCTAACAGAGAGTCCCAAGGAGCGAATATAACCCTCTTGAGGCACATTATTACGGCATTTACAATTTTCAATAAAATCCATTAGAATCTTTCGGGCAAGGGCCTGGTCGGGACGTGCCTCGCGGATTTCCTTATAGGTTGTTCGGGGTGACTCGGCAAAATGCACAATGAGGTCCCAGTTCTCCGGTCGCTGGATGCCCATAAAGCAAGAGCTATCCAGTTTCTTGTAGGGCCAGAAGGTGTATCCGATACCATTCTCCTGCATCACCTTGCTGAAGGCTGCCTGCCACTCATCGCTGTTATGGCCTATCTCGCCCATATACATCGGCAGGTTCACGCTGTCGCGGAAATGGATGAAGTCGGCAATGGCCTCGCGTGTAGCCTCGCCTCCGTAGCGGTGGCAGGTATACATCAGCTTCTGGTCGTAACTCCCATCCTTAAAGGGACGGAAGTTGCCATTCCATTGCGCCCCGCCAATCAGGATGATGTGGTTCTTGTCCACCTGGCGAATGGCCTGCGTGGCGCGTCGGTACAGCGGTTCGAGCTTGGCATTGAGCTCCTCCATATTGGGGAAATAGGGAGCGATGGGCTCGTTGAGCAGTTCGTAGCCCAGAATGACCGGCTCGTTCTTATAGTAGTCGGCTATCTTCTGCCAGATGGTGCAGAACTGCTGTTGACTGGCTTCGCTCTCCAGCAACCACGGGTATCCGTAGCTGTCATCAATGTTATCGCCCGTCTGTCCACCGGGGGCATCATGCATGTCCAGTATCAGGTAGAGTCCGTTATCGCGGCACCAGGTCACTACGCTATCCACCCGGGCAAAGCCATCCTGACTGTGGGTCAGGCCCATGTAGTCTTCGTCGGTGAAGAGCTTGTAGTGGAACGGCAAACGGATGGTGTTGGCACCCGTCGAAGCAATGAACTCAATGTCGTGACGGGTGATGTAGTGCTCCTTGAAGGCGTGCCAGAACTCTGCCGCACAATCGGGGCCAACCAGCTGGCAGAGCATCTCGTTGATGAAACGGGCCGAGTTCGTCTTGCTGAAGCCGAACATGTAGCCCTCGGGATTGAGCCAGTTACCCAGGTTCGTCCCCCGGATAAAGAGCTTTTCGCCTTGAGGCGTGATGAGGTCATGGCCAGATATGGTCACGAACTGCACCGGTTCATCGCACTCAGCTGTGTTGTTGGAGGTGCAGGCGGTGAACAGAGCCATTGCACCCACCAGATAAAGCATCAATTTGTTCATACCTATGAAATGAATGAATAAGTAATATATCTTGGTTTTGTGTTTGGATGTGATTCGAATGTCGTTCGAATAGGCTTCGAAGAGAGCTGTTATGAAGAGAAGAGGGAGACCGTACCGGGCATACAATGTACGGCACGGCCTCCTTACCTCAAAAGAAACATACCTATTGAACCAACTATATCCTGTGTGTTTATGGCTTAGTATGGATTCTGCACAATCTTACCGCGTGCAGCTTCTATCTCACTCTGAGGAATAGGCAGGTATTTCTTATTCTCTGTCCAATTGGGACGCTCAGGAATGGCAGTGCCCCCCCAGGTCAGCGGATCCTTACTCTGGAGCACGACACCACCGCCAGCCTTCAGCACCGAGGCAGCCTTACCGGAACGCACCAGGTCGAAGTAGCGCTTGCCCTCACCCAGCAGCTCGAAGTGACGTTCGGCTATCAGGTTGTCCATGGTCAGCGCCTTGGGAGCAAGGCCGGCACGCTGGCGCACCTGGTCGAAGTAGCCCTGCGCGGAGGCATCACCCGTCTCCATGCCCAGTTCAGCTGCATTGAGCAGCGTCTCGGCATAGCGGTAGATGTGCATGTTGTTGTCCCAGTTCAAGGCATCCGAGGCAATGTAGCCATCGTTGCCACCCGGGCGGCCCAAGCACTTGCGCAGGAAGTAACCCGTGTTCTGATAGCGTCCGCCATAGTTCACGGTAATGCCCTTCTCAGCCATGTCTTGCTGATACTTGTCCATGTTGAGGATGGCAATGTCGCGGCGCTTGTCGCCCTCTTCGTAGGCATCGTATGCCTCCTTGGAGACTACATAGAATCCCCATCCGCCCAGGTTGAACTCTGAATAGATGCCTTTACCTACCCCATCCATGCGGGAATAGCTCAATCCATCAATACCAATCATGGCCGGTACCACCGTGCCACCTGTAGCATTGGCATTGCCCCAGTCGCGCTTACCGCCCTTCGACTGGTTGTTGATGTCGAGAATGATTTCGTCGTTCCACTCCGTATCGAGGGCATAGAGGTCGTCGTAGTTATCCCCACTCACCAGTTTGTACTGCTGCGAAGCGATGATTTCCTTCATGTATTGCAATGCCTTGGCATAGCGGCTCTTGTCGCCTTGGTACATCACGTAGTCGGCATAGATCATTGCAGCGGCTGCCTGCGTCATGCGTCCGGCCCACTCGGCGGGCTGCTTCATAGGCAGGATGTTCTGCGCCAGAACCTCCTCCAGGTCGGCAATGAGGATGCTGTACACCTCGTCAGCCTTCAGCTGCTCGGCCTCGTAGGGGAAGGTGAGATTCTCCATGTAGAGAGGAATGTTACCCCAGGTCTTCCAGAGGATGAGGTAGTAGAGCGCACGCATAGCCCGTCCCTCGGCCACATAGACACGCTGTTCCTGCTCGGTCAAGCAGTTGCCGGCGTTGGCATTGGCGTTGTCAATGAGGTGTATGGAGCGGTTGATGCCTGAATAGCAGGCCGACCAGAGACCACCGATGGAGTTGTTGGGGTCGGACTTGAATTGCGAAATCAGATGCAGCTGACTCTGGTCGGAGGTGGAGCCACCACCTACATAGAGGTCGTCGCCCTGGCTGTCCCACATCAGGTTGAGGGGAGCCCATCCGCCGAAGTAGTCAAACCATTGCAGGGGGTCGTAGGCGGCTACCATAGACTCCTGGATACGTGCCTTGGTGTTGTAGTATCCCTCCAAGGGGAGACTGCTGGAGGGTTCTTCCGTCAGGAAGTCGCTGCCGCAGGCTGAAAAGCCCATTGCCATGGCCCCGGCAGCTATCATGCTATAGAATGTATTTTTATTCATAAGGATTGTAATTTGAATCATATTATCATCATTGAATCATCTATCGTCAGGCACTGCATCAGAAGGTCAGATTCAGACCCACGGTGAAGGTGCGCGGTTGGGGATAGTAGCCGCGGTCAATGCCATTGGACTTCTCATCGCCACCCAGCTCGGGGTCAAGGCCCTTGTACGAAGTCAGGGTCAACAGGTTCTCAGCAGCCACGTAGAGGCGCAGACGCTGCACAAACAGCTGCTGCGTCCAAGCCTTGGGCAAGGTATAGCCCAGCTGGATATTCTTGATGCGCAGGTAGTTGCCATTCTTCACGTAGAGGTCGGAGATGCGGTAGTTGTCGTTGTTGTTGGTGAAGGTGAAGCGGGGCATGCTGTTGGAGGTGCCTTCGCCATGCCAACGATTAATGAACTCAGCAGGCAGGTTGACGTAGCGGCAATCCAGACGACGGGTCACGTCGAGGATGTCCTGACCCAGTACGCCTGATACCAGCATACTGAAGTCCAGGTTCTTGTAGCCGGCGGTGAAGTTCACACCGTAGGTCCAGTCGGGTGTACCCTTACCAATCTTGGTCTTATCCTGGTCGTTGATGGTGCCATTCTCGTCAAAGTCCACGAAGCGCACATCGCCGGGTACAGCCTGTGTGCCATACTTGGCATTGTAGGCATCGGCTTCGGCCTGGTTCTGCAGGATACCATCGGTCAGGTAACCATAGAAGTAGGGATAGGGCTGACCATTCTCTGCGCGGGACACGTTACCGATGATGTGTACATGGTCCATCATCTCAAAACCGTCGGCATTACCCAGGTTGATGAGCTTGTTCTTGAGGTAGCTGACGTTGGCGCTTACGCCGAAACGGAAGTCTTTGCGGTTGTATTTGTAACCCAGCTCGATTTCTACGCCGGAGTTCTCCATGGAGCCCACATTACCCCAAGGGAGCGACTCGCCCAGGTAGGAGGGGATGGCCATGGTCTTGAGCATGCCGTTGGTCTTCTTCTTGTAGTAGTCGATGGTCAGCGTCAGGGCGTTGTCGAAGAATCCGAAATCTACGCCCAGGTCGGTCTGCTCTGATTCCTCCCACTTCAGGTCGGGGTTGGGTGTACCTGAGGGCTTGGAACCCAGCAGGATGGTCTGGTTGGCTCCGGCACCGAATACGTAGTTGTTGCCCGTAGAGGTATTGACCGTGTAGAGGAAGTTACCGATGTTTTCGTTACCGTTCTTACCCCAGGATAAGCGCAGCTTGGTGCTGGTGAGCCAGGAGGGACGGTTCTGCATGAACGACTCGTTGGTCAGGTTCCATCCCAAAGATACGGAGGGGAAGGTGGCCCACTTGTTGTTGCTACCAAAGCGTGATGAACCGTCGCGACGTACCGTGGCCTGCAGCATGTAGCGCTCGTCGTAGTTGTAGGAGAGACGTCCGAAGTAGGAGGCCAGTGAATGAGGGTCGCCTGCACCGCCATAGACGTCGCGCTTGCCGTCAGAAGCCAAGCCGGTGGTGAAGTTCAGATTGGCCTTGTCGGGGTTGTACTCAATCATGTCGTAAGCCGAACCGCCAAGCTGACGGCTGGTGTAGCGTTGTGCCGACTGGCCCAGCACGACGTTGAACGAGTGCTTGCCAAAGCTCTTGTCGTAGGTCAACACGTTCTCTATCTGCCAAGTATAACCACGGTTCATCTGCGACCATACATTGGAGTTGGAGTTGGTGGCATTCTTGTTCAGGTAGAAGGGCTTGCTCCATCCGTCGTTGCCCCAGAAGGCCAGGTCGCTGCCCCACGAGAACTTATACTTCAGGTTGTCCCAGATACCCAGTTCGGCGGAGAGGTTGGCGATGAACTTATCCGAGTTGTTCTTGGTTCCCGGCTGAGCCGAAATGCGAGCCAGGGGATTGGCCAGTTCGTTGAAGTCACTGCTGGGCATAGCGAGCAGCTTACCAGTGAGTTGATCCACCACAGGTTCACCGTAGAGGCTACGGTCCCAGCTCTGCAGCTGATCTTCGCTGTCGGCATAAACGGACAAGGTGGGGTCCATCAGCAGGGCATCGCCCAAAGGAGAGCCAGTCAGACTACCAGCCGTTACGCCGATGCTGTTGATACGCGAGTAGCTCATGTTGAGCGAGAAGGTGAGCGAACGCAGCCAGTTGCGCGTCTTGCTCTCATCAAACAGCGTATATTGTGTGTTGCTGCGAAAGGAGAGGCGCTCGTAGTTCGACTTGTCGTAGTTACCGCCGATGATACCCTCCTGGTTGTAGTAACCAGCAGAGAAATAGTAGTTCACCTTCTCCGTGGCACCACTGACTGAGAGCTGGTGGTTCTGCACCGGTGCGCCATCGTTGAAGAGCGCCTCCTGCCAGTTGGTCCCTGCACCCAGGTTGGTATTGCTGAAGCGGGGCGACTCACCGGCATAGGCCAGCGCCTCGTTCATCAACTCAGCATATTGCGAAGCATTCAGCATGTCGCGCTTGCGCCAGGCACTCTGCCAGCCGTAGGAGAAGTCGTAGCTCACCTGGGGCTTGCCCATCTTGCCTCGCTTGGTGGTGACCAGCACGACGCCGTTGGCTGCACGCGTACCATACACAGCACCCGAGGCAGCATCCTTCAGGACCTCGATGGACTGAATATCGGCGGGATTGATGTTGTCCAATCCGCCGTCAATAGGCATGCCATCTACGATGTAGAGCGGGTCGCTGTTGTTGATGGTACCGGTACCACGCACGCGAATCTTCGATGCACTGCCCGGCTGTCCGTTCTGTGTGCTGACCTGCACACCAGCAGCCAAACCCTTCAGGGCGTTATCCATACGCATGGGAGAGGTCTGCGTCAACACATCCTCGCCCACCTTGGCGATAGAGGCGGTTACCACCGACTTCTTCTGTACACCGTAACCGATGACCACTACCTCTTCCAGCGCCTGTGAGTCCTCTTTCAGGATGAAGTTCATGGCAGCCGCAGTGGCTTTCAGCGTTTGACTGATGTAGCCGATGTACGTCACCTCGATGGAGGCTCCTTCGGCCACATTGGGCAGAGTAAAGTTACCGTCAACGTCGGTAATGGTACCCTGCGATGTACCTATTACCACGATACTTGCTCCGATGATGGGTTCACCAGAG
>JBJEKS010000267.1:0-9304 GCA_051878755.1 Bacteroides sp.
CACAGGCACAGGAAACAGAAAAGACAATCAGATTGTTTAGCATTGGCTTACAATGGAGCGTTGAGGACCAGCAACAGGACGTTGTGGAGCAACAACAGAAAACGATACAAGAATGCTTAAAGAAAATCATATGTTAAGGTACAAAGCAGATATATCGTATCATCAATAGAAGATATATATGTGAAAAAAGGGGTTGCGAAATATCAAATTTGCAAAAAAAAGAGGGTAAATGTGGCAAAGTATGATGGAAAAACCGTAATTTCGGCCGATTTTTCACAAAATAGGCAAGAATACAACGATATCGCAATATGGAAAATTTAAACGAAGCCTTGAAATTGATGGTGGTCGGAATGGCCACAGTCTTTACTATTCTTCTCATTGTCATTTATTTAGGAAAGGCTCTTATCGCCTTGGTCAATAAGTATGTTCCCGAGGAGGTGCATCCTGCCCATGCAGCTGCGGGCAAGCCTGCCCCGATACCTCCCCACGCCATGGCTGCCATCGCTGCTGCCGTATCCGTGATTACCAAGGGCAAGGGTAAAGTAGCCAAAGTAGAACCGATAAAATAAAAACAAAAACAAGATACCCGTATGAAAAGAGAAATCAAATTCAGCCTGCTCTTCCGTGACATGTGGCAGAGTGCCGGTAAGTACGTGCCTCGTGTGGATCAGCTGGTCAAGGTGGCTCCCGCCATTGTGGAGATGGGCTGTTTTGCCCGTGTAGAGACCAATGGTGGTGGCTTTGAGCAGGTCAACCTCCTGTTCGGTGAAAACCCCAACAAGGCCGTGCGTGCCTGGACCAAGCCCTTCCATGAGGCTGGCATCCAGACCCACATGCTCGACCGTGCGCTCAATGGTCTCCGCATGAGCCCCGTGCCTGCCGACGTGCGCAAGCTATTCTATAAGGTAAAGAAGGCGCAGGGTACTGACATCACCCGTACCTTCTGCGGACTCAACGACGTGCGTAACATCATCCCCTCCATCGGCTATGCCCACGAGGCTGGCATGATTTCGCAATGCTCGCTCTGCATCACCTCCTCGCCCGTTCACACCGTGGAGTACTACGTGAACATCGCCAAGCAGCTCATCGAGGCCGGTGCCGACGAAATCTGTATCAAGGACATGGCCGGTATCGGTCGCCCCGTGTCGCTCGGCAAGATTGTGGCTGGCATCAAGCAAATCAAGGATATTCCCGTGCAGTATCACAGCCACGCAGGTCCGGGCTTCAACATGGCCAGCATCCTGCAGGTGTGTGAGGCCGGTTGCGACTACATCGACGTGGGTATGGAACCGCTGTCGTGGGGTACAGGTCATGCCGACCTGCTCAGTGTGCAGGCCATGCTGAAGGATGCGGGCTATCAGGTACCCGAAATCAATATGGAGGCCTACATGAAGGTGCGTGCCCTCATCCAGGAGTTCATGGACGACTTCCTCGGCCTCTACATCTCGCCCCGCAACCGCCTCATGAACTCCCTGCTCATCGCCCCGGGTCTGCCTGGTGGCATGATGGGTTCGCTCATGGCCGACCTCGACAGCAACCTGGAGAGCATCAACAAGTACAAGGCCAAGCGTAACCTCCCCTTCATGAAGCAGGACGAACTGCTCATCAAGCTCTTCAACGAGGTGGCTTATGTATGGCCGCGCGTAGGTTATCCTCCCTTGGTAACTCCCTTCAGCCAGTATGTCAAGAACCTGGCCATGATGAACGTCATCGCCATGGAGAAGGGCAAGGAGCGCTGGGGTATGATTGCCGACGACATCTGGGACATGCTGCTCGGCAAGGCCGGTAAGCTGCCCGGTGAGGTGGCTCCCGAACTGGTGGAGAAGGCTGAACGCGAAGGCCGCAAGTTCTTCACCGGCAATCCGCAGGATAACTATCCCGACGTGCTCGACAAGTACCGCAAGATGATGAAGGAGCAGAAATGGGAGACGGGCGAAGACGACGAAGAGCTCTTCGAGTATGCCATGCACCCGGCTCAGTATGAGGCTTACAAGAGCGGTAAGGCCAAGGAGGAGTTCCTGGCCGACGTGGAGAAGCGCAAGGCTGAGAAAGAGAAGTCGCCCATGGACGATGCCAAGCCTAAGACGCTCACCGTACAGGTGGATGGACAGGCTTACCGCGTCACCGTGGCCTATGGCGACATCGACCTTCCTGCATCGGCCACCGAGAAGGTGACCTCGCCCGTAGGTGAAGGTAAGGACATCGTGGCACCGCTGGAAGGCAAGTTCTTCCTCACCAAGAATACACAGGAGACTCCGCTCAAGGTGGGTGACAAGGTGAAGGCAGGCGACCTGCTCTGCTACATCGAGGCCATGAAGACCTACAACGCCATCCGTGCCGAGTTCGATGGTACCGTCACCGAGATCTGCCTCCACCCGGGTGACTCCGTTTCAGAAGATGATGTATTAATGAAGATAGGATAATGGAAGAGATATTGACCAAACTGTACGAGATGACGGCTTTCAGCAACATCGCTGCCCAGCCGTCGTTCCTCGTGATGTACCTCTTGGCCTTCGTACTGCTGTACCTGGGCATCAAGAAGCATTACGAGCCGCTGCTGCTCATCCCCATTGCCTTCGGCGTACTCATCGCCAACTTCCCCGGTGGTGATATGGGGGTCATCCAGGCCAACAGTGAAGGCATGGTGACCCTGGCCAATGGTGAGATGAAGAACATCTGGGAGATGCCTCTGCCGGAGATTGCCCATGAACTGGGACTGATGAACTTCCTCTACTATGCGCTCATCAAGAGCGGTCTGCTGCCGCCCGTCATCTTCATGGGTGTGGGTGCGCTGACCGACTTTGGTCCCATGCTGCGCAACCTGCGCCTCTCCATCTTCGGTGCTGCGGCACAGTGTGGTATCTTCAGCGTGCTGCTCATTGCTGTGGCTTCGGGTCAGTTCTCGCTGCAAGAGGCTGCCTCGCTGGGTATCATCGGTGGTGCCGATGGTCCTACGGCCATCTTTACCACCATCAAGCTGGCTCCCCATATGCTTGGCCCCATCGCCATTGCGGCTTATAGCTACATGGCCTTAGTGCCTGTCATCATCCCCCTGGTGGTGAAGCTCACCTGCTCCAAGAAGGAACTGATGATTAACATGAAGGAGCAGGAGAAGCTCTACCCCTCGAAGACGGAAATCAAGAACCTGCGCGTGCTGAAGATTATCTTCCCCATCGCCGTAACGACTGTCGTGGCGCTCTTTGTCCCCTCAGCTGTGCCCTTGATTGGTATGCTGATGTTCGGTAACCTGATTAAGGAGGTCGGTTCCGACACGAGCCGTCTGTTCGAGGCCGCTTCGGGTGGTATTATGAATGCCGCTACCATCTTCCTGGGCCTCTGCGTAGGTGCCACGATGACGGTCGATGCCTTCCTCAACTGGACGACCATCGGTATCGTGGTGGGTGGATTCTTTGCCTTCGGCTTGAGCATTGCCAGCGGTATCTTCCTGGTGAAGCTCTTCAACCTCTTCACGAAGAAGAAGATCAATCCGCTGATTGGTGCCACGGGCCTGAGTGCCGTGCCCATGGCCAGCCGTGTCTGCAACGAGATTGCCACAAAGTACGATGCCAAGAACCACGTGCTCAACTACTGCATGTCGAGCAACATCAGCGGTGTGATCGGCTCAGCCGTAGCTGCCGGTGTGCTCATCTCCTTCCTGGGATAAAGCCCTTGCCTCTTGGCGAGGCCTATATAAAGGATACGACCTGTGAGTGTCTGTATGGATTCACTCACAGGTCGTTTCCTTTTTTTATGCCGGTGGCCTTCCTTTGTGCAGGCCAGACTTAGCGTCCCAGGTGGTATTGAAGGCCCAGGGTGGCGGTTACGATGCCCCGAGGGGCCTGGCTATGCTTGAAGAGCATCAGCTGGTATTCGGCTTTGGCAAAGAGGGACATGTGCGGACAGAGGTCGTAAGCGGCGCGTACTGGGATGGTCAGATGGAGTGCATTCCAACGGCTGTGCTGACTCTTGTGCTCCACATAGGCGTGGCTGTAGATGGTGAGGTTTTGGTCTGTCTGCGAGATGGCCTCCTCTTTATAGGCCCAGATGCCCTCTTCTTGTGCCTTGGCATGGATGTAGCCGATGCCGAGGCCCGTGAACAGGTGGAACTGCGGAAGCTGCTGGATGGGCCAGCGGTGCATCAGGTCGTAGTCGGCATGGACTTGCAGTTGGTAGAGGTGGGCGTTGTGCCGGTTGTCCATCCTGGCCATACGGGTGGTGAGCGTGGTGAGGTAGCCGTTTACTTCGTAGTTGGGGGTGGTTGAGATTCGATCCAGGATATCGGTATCATTCCACTTCATGCGCATGTAGCCCACTTCGCCGCCAAGATGCAGCCCTTTGTGCAGGGCATAGTCACCACCCAGACGCCAGATGGGAACCACTTGGCGCGTGCTCATCGAGGGACTCGTGGTCAGCCCGTGAAACAGGCCTCCACCGGTTTCAACCTGCACGCTCCAGCGCGATAAGCCGGACAGCGCGTTGGAGGTCTGGGCTCGTAGGCCGGTTGCCGAACAGATGACGGCAACCAGCGCAATCAGGGTATGTAGATGCTTCATGGCATTCAATAGTTAGAGTAAACCTTTACGGTAGGATTGGGGCAATAAATCTCGTTGTAGTAGTTGACGAAGGTCACGGATACGGGGGTGTTTACATTGCTCCCGCTGCCAGAGTCTGAGTATTGCTCATGGTTGGTGTATTGTGCATCAGTCACCTTGATGGAGTAGATGTGCGGGTATGCGCAGACATTTTTAATCTGTACATTGAACTGAGAGGTCTCATAGACGCGCTTGACCGTAATCATCGTCACGTCATTCGTAGTGACGGAGCCCGACAAGGCCGTGACCACGTTGTTGTCTGCCACCCTGGTCCAGACAGAGTGTTCGTGAATATTGTTCTCGCTATAGTCCCTGCTGCTGGATACATACTGGGTGGGGGTAGGGGTTGGCGCACCTTGTGGGGCCAGCAGGTTATTGATGATGGCCATAATCTTCGGCTCGTTGAGTGCGTCGTGCCATACGCTGGTGGTTACGTTGATGGAGGCGTACTGCTGGTTGGCATCGGGGGCGCCATTGAAGACAATGCCGTCACTATAGCCCAGGATGTCTGTCAGCAGGGCATGGTGCCTTTGCAGCTCGGCCAGGGCGGCTGCATCGTTGGTGTTGATGGCTTGGATGAGGTTCTGCACCTCGCTGGTGGTCAGTCCTACGGCCGTGGCTATGGCGTTGGCCGCTGTCGTGTTGGTGGCCAGTGCTTGCAGTAGCGAGGTGGTTTGGGCTGTCAGGGTCTGATCGATGGCTACCAGTTGGCTCTTCAGCAAGTTGCCCATGGCATCAATCGCGTTGACCACCGCGGTCTCGTCATTCAGAATGGCATATTCCAGTCGCCCTCCCTGTGCTACTACCTCATTTTGCAGGGCCTGCAGGGCAGCCGCTTGGTCTGTTGACAGCTGGATAACCGCTGATTTTACGTCATCCAGGGCGATTTTCAACGTGCTGGTCTGCGTATCAACTGAGGCGCGCAGGGTGGTGATGCCGCTCAGTAGCGATTGGGCCGATTGGGTTACCTTGGCGATCAAGGTTTGGATGGATTGCTCTACGGTGCTCAGGTCGGTACTGTTGGATACCTGATAGTCTGTGACGCTGATGAATCCATCGCTGATGCACTGATTCAGACCATCCAGCTTGCCGTTGATATGGTCCAGCTTGTCGGCCAAAGTGGAGGTGTTGGCATTCATGCACGCCAGGATGGTTGCGGTGTTGGCCTTCAGTTCTGTTGCGATGAGCTGTCCCGTCTTTTCAACCTTCAACGAGATGAGTTCGCCGTTGGCGTTGAGGGCTGTGATAATTTTCTCCCCTTGGGCAGTCGTCGTGCTTTGCAGGGCTGCAAAACCGTTCAACAGCGAGGTGTTGACCTGACTCAATCCCTGATCCAGGGTGCTAGTCTGAGTAACGATAGCTTGGGTTTGCGCATCGATGGAGATTTGGATAGAGACGAGATTGGTCTCCAACAGTTGGTTCAAGGCGGTGAGGCGCTCGTCCAGACTCTTGCTGAGGTCGTTGATGGCTTTGGCCAGTTCACTGTAGTCGTTGACGTAGGTATTGTCGCCAAAGTCGATGGACGACTGGTAGTTCTCCGTACAGGATGTGACCCCAAGGAGTACACTAAGCATAACTGCAGGCAATGTCTTCTTCATAAGGATAAATGTTTGAATTTGAATGTTATAGATTGTTTCTTGTTTTTAGTTTTTATATACGATTAGGCATAGAAAGGGCTAAACCACTCACTTCGGTGAGGTGTGTGGCAATCAAAATGACGTGCTCCTGGGGGGAGGAGCTTCCTACTTCTGTTTATGCAGGCTTTGCTGTTTCACAAACTGGGTTGGCGTGAGACCCGTCACACTTTTGAATTGTCGGTAGAATGAGGAGCGGGAGGCGAATCCGGCTTCTTCGTAGAGCTCCTCCAGCATGGACTGACTACCCTGTTGATTGACGAGGTTGTATCGCTCCAGCAGGTAGTTCACCCGGTACCAGGCCAGCCAGGAGTTGAAATTGTTGTGCGTGATGCGGTTAATACAAGTACTCAGTTGGGTCCGATTGGTGCCGACGTGCTGGGCCAGTTCGTCTAACGTGAGGTGTGAATTAAGGAACAGATGATCCTCTTCCATACACCTTAGTGCTCGGTTATAGATGGCTTGGTACATTATTTCTATCTCCTCCGTTGAAGTGATGCAGGTTTCATCAATGATTACAGGTGTCTCTTCAAATTGGGCTAATAGGGCCCTATGGTGCTGCTCCACCCTGAACATCTGAGCTTTCCATTCCAGGTGACGTTGTATCAGGGCCTCGAACAGTTCCCGCATCTGCCTCTTTCGTTTCCGCCAGAACATCACACCCCAAATGCAGAATGCCAATAGAAACAACAGCAACATCAAGCAGATGAGGTTGGCCAGTTTTCGCTTTTGCAACTCCCAGGCCAAACGCTCCAGTTCGCAATCTTTCTCTGCCAGCTGGTACTTGACGTAGTAGGCATTGAATTGGGAGGAGATGCACCATTGATAAAAGGTGCCGGATAGCCTGTTCCAAGTGGGAATCAAGCGAAGCATGCGTTTCCGATCATTGTTCTTTTGGTAGTCGTCCATGAGCCATTGGGCGCAATCGTAGTAGGCGAGGTCTTGTTTTCCATCTACGATGGCCAGGGCTTCATCAAAGAAACGATTGGCCGCTGAGGTATGACCTAATTGAGAGTGACATCGACCCAAATTGTAGCAGATGACGTCGAAACCGCTGATTTGATGGCGATAGGGGAGGTAGGTTTGATAGAGAGGCTCTAGCACCTTCAGGGCTGCTTGTGCCGAGTCGGGCAGTGAAGCATAGGTCCATCCCTTGATATAGGGGTATAAGTATTGCTTGTTGGGAGGGAATCGCTGGATAAGCGTAGGATTGGCAGATAAATAACTATCCGCCTGCTGCAGATAAGGCAGGGCTGAAACAGGCTCCTTTTCATTGCAATAGGCAGCTGCAACGGTCATGAGTGCGTCACATCTTACGAGGGTATCTTCTATTTGGGGGAGTTGCTGGATGCAGCGGTCAATGTAGTAATGCGCTTGTTCTTTCAGTCGCCAACTGGAGTAGAGTGTCAGTAGTCCTACTGAGTAACTGAGAATCTGGTTTTGATCGTTAAGCTGCGAGGCTTTGCGTTCGCCTTCTATCATATAAGAGAGCATCAAATCGTGTTTGCCATGGGTGAGGTAAAGGCCGCTAAGCGTACGATATACACTCACTTGTTGTCTGCGTTGTTTTTCACTGAGCAGCAGGCTGTCTGCCTCTATCATTTCAAGAAGTACTTGCTCAATAGTATCGGCCTGTGTGCGGTGGTCAAGGCTGTTTTGACGTACAAACTGGTAGCAACTGTCAAAGCGTGTTTGATAGTCGCTCAGCTTGACGTGGCGTGAATGGCAGCCACTCACGGCAATCAGGATTCCCAATAACAAGGTACAGGACTTCCACTTTAAATCATAACGTATCAGCATAGCGCATTGAATTTTTTCGCAAATATAGGCTCTTTTTCAGATATGCTGCAATAGCTGATGTCGATTATGAATGATTTGAGATTACTTTCTTGTACGATTTGAGATTAGCGGTCCGCTGAGCTAGGCTTTTTTATAGTTCGTACAAGTCGTCCAGTTGAATCTCTGCCTGGATGTCTCCCCAGTATTCATTTCGCGTTAGGCCATCGGTTGTAATCATGATGGAGTGAATCGCTTTTTTCGTGCCTGTGACGGTCTGGAACACCTCTCGTTTGCGGGCAAGTTCTTCTGCGTAGTTGGATGTGATGGTGTATGCATCCTTCGCGTAATTTGTTTCACATACGTCGATGATTCCATCGCTCCGGTCGATAAGTAGGTCTATCTGAACTCCAGTTCTGCCGGCATTCTCATCCGGCAGACATCGCCATGCATATTCATTGGTCAGTATGCCGCTGATACCAAGTTTCTTCTTAATCTGGTCAACATGCCATAGGCAGGCTCGCTCAAATGCCAAGCCGCACCACGTATTATATTTTGGTGTTCCCAACATGGACTTCCAATAGTTTGAGCCTTGGCGTACTCCATCTATGTATTCGTAATAGAACAATGTATAATGGTCTATCAACTGGAAAATCTCTGATTTAGTTCGATTCCCCATCATAGTGTAACTACGAATAAAACCACACCATTCCAGGTCTTTCAGGATATCAGAAAACGCTCCGTTATCTTCAAACTTTCCTGCCTCCAGCAACTCTTGTCGAGTCAAGCCCATCTTTTTCTTGGCCAATAACTCAATTACACGGATGTATGGTTCAGGCTTTTTGAACAAAGAGGCATACAGCATCTCAAATTCGTCATGTAGCTCTCCGTCGGGCGAGAAAATCAGTCTGTCAATCTCGGCAGTTATACTGGTTCCTTTTTGCAACAGACTCCAATAATAGGGTACTCCGCCAAATATCATATAGGCTTCCAGCATCTGCTTTCGATTCAACACAAGACCTCTTGACTGAGCTAACTTCTCGCATAATCCCAAGGGGAAAGGGTTGAGGGATATGCGATGGTTCAAGCGATTGTGAAGCCCACCTTTATTCTTTATGATTTTTTTGACCATCCATGAAGTGCTGCTTCCGCATACCACGAATACAATGTCCTTTCTTGCAGATGCCCACCCGTTCCAAAACGATTCCAATTCGGAGAGAAAGCCAGAGCGTGGTGCATCCATCCACGGTAATTCATCAAGGAAGACAACTTTTTTACCTCCAGGTAAATTTGCGATGAACC
>JBJEKS010000268.1:0-9269 GCA_051878755.1 Bacteroides sp.
GGGGTGATGCTGCTCTGCTGGCTAGGGCTGGCTGCTTGTGGTTCGACTGCTTCTGACGAGGAGGCTACGTATGTGAAACTCGATACATCAGAGGGCGAGGTGGTGCTGATGCTCTACAACGAGACGCCAAAGCATCGGGACAACTTTGTAAGCAATGTGAAGAAAGGAATCTATGACGGTGCGTCGTTCAACCGCGTCATCGGTGACTTTATGGTGCAATGCGGCGAGGAGGAGCCGGAGGATGTGATTCCTGCGGAAATATGCTACCCCAAACGTTTCCATAAGCGAGGTGCACTGGCCATGGGGCGTTGCACGGATGACAAGGAGCTGAAGAGTGCCCAACGGCAGTTCTACATCGCCTGGGGAAAGCAGACGACCGACAAGATGCTGCAACGCGACGACTCACTGATGAGGGCCTGGAGCTACGGACGCTGTGCCATGGACAGCACGCTGCAGGAGTACTACCTGACGCAACCGGGCATCCCCTACCTGGACGGCAGCTATACGGTGTTCGGTGAGGTGGTGAAGGGCATTGAGGTGATTGACCGCATCCAGCAGCAGGCCACTGATGCACACGACCGTCCCTTGAAGAAGGTGACGATACGCCAAGCTGTATTGACCGACAGGCCTTCGACGAGCGACTACTGGTGGCAAACAGCCTCCTACGTGGATGCCTACCGCCTGGAGAACAAGGCAATGCCCTACCTGACCTGTGAGGGGGATTCGCTCTACACGATACACGACTGGTATGGGGTGAAGGGGTATGATGTACAGTTTGTGACGGAGCAGGTGGAAGATTCGACCATCATCCGCGTGACCAATGCGGAGCGCTATGCCTCGGGCTACTACTACGTGAAGACGGGCCTGCCCGATTTGCCTACAGCCACCATCTATCCTGCCCTCTTCGTAGAGACCCATACGCTCTGCTCGGGTTTTCATGGTGATGCAACTCAGGGAAGGGTGTGGGCCTATACCTACTTATACAATGAGCAACGGGAATGGAAGGGTGGACATCTCTACACACTGATGTGGGGAGATCGACCTGAGGCTCCTCTCTGGAGCGTAAGCGGTCGATGCCACCTGGTGGGCCGTGTGCCTGACATCGAAACGACACTGGAGGCCTACAGCAACCGCCGCTACATCCTGCGCAACTGGTATGGCGTGGAGAAGTATGACCTGGAGTTCCGCCTTCGAGAGGATGGTGGCATTGAGGTGCTGGATTACTATTGGGTGGAGAACGGTTGCCGCTACGTGCAATGCCGGCGCGAAGACATCTCTACAGCCCTTATTCCGCAAGACGAAGCGTGCCCGAACGGATCGCTACAGGGCGATGCTCATTCGGGCACGTTGCGGTTCAAGATGACAGTGGTCGATGGCTATGACGAGCCTATTCCCGACCCCGACCATCCGGAGTATATCTTCGAATGGTAACCTAAGGGCCGGTAGTAGCCGACAAGGGAATTACTCTTCGGCAGCAAACATGGGATCCCAAGCGGGCAGCAGGATGGGCTTCTGCTTCATCAGCTGGAGGATGCGCTCGGGCACATACTTGGTCTCCACCACGAGGCGGAACATATACTCGTCAAACCACTCATCGGTCATGATAAGGTGGCCCTGGTAGCCGGAGGAGGCTCCCCAACTGTTCTCTACCATCCACTTCTTGGGCTTACCTTCGGCATTGAGGTCAACGGCCATCAACGTCATGGCGTGGCTCGAGCCACTGGCAAAGGTCTGGATGCGCTGCTTCTTGTCCATGGGGAAGGTGGTGCCCATCAACGAGCCGTAGTCGTAGTTGTTCACGTCGAGCAGACCGCGCTCAGAATCGAGGCACTTGCCTACGTCGCAGGAGAAGTACATCATGGTGCTGTCCTTGAGCGAGGCGATGGCCATCTCCTTGATCTCCTCCACGGGCAGGTTGATGTAGCGCCAGTTGTGGCCGTCGTAGCTGTGGCGGTCGTAGTCAATCTCATAAACCTTGTAATACTCGCGCGAGGGGTCGTTCATCAGCATGACGTAGTCCTTGAGCAACTGTGGGTCACCATACTTCTGCATAAAGCTCATGGGGGTGTGGTGCTCTACAGCCAGAGGCTTACCTTGAGCATCGCGCACGGTGTAGTCAAACTCCGTAGGAGGCACACCGAGGCTGAGCGTAAGCATACGGTAGATGGTGCCAAGCATGGCGGTCTTCTCCTTCTGCAGCTGGCTCTTGCTCTTACCGGCTGCCACCATCTCACGCAGGGCCAATCCCTGCTCCTTCAGCTTGAGGGTGATGAGCGAAGCCACACGCGAAGTGTGCTCACTGCTGTAGGTCTCGGGCATCACCTCCTTGGGTACAAGGCCATACTTGCCCACCACATCAGCCACACCGGTGAAGGTGCCGCCATCGCTCAGGGCGTGTTGGAAAAGCCACTCTACAGTGCGACTGTCCATCGGCTCACGGGCGGTGTCGATGGTGCCCTGCAGGAAGAGGTTGGCCTTCTCCAGCTGGTCGAAGAAGAAGGAATAGACCTGCGAGAACTCGCAGGAGGGGAGGTTGTACTTAGCTATAGCCTTGGCACGCATCACGTTGAGGCCTGTGAAGAGCCAGCAACGACCTGACGACTGCTGGTTGGTGATGCCACGTGAGTTGACCCGCACGCTGAAGTAGGTATCCATGGCCTGACGGTTCTCCTGGTTGATAGCCAGGGTACGCAGGTCGGTAGTACCCATCGCATTACGCAGGGCCTTATCGGCAGGAGTAGCCTGATAAGCAGAACGAATCTCCTGCATCATTTCGGGAGAGATTCCTCCCTGCTGAGCATGGAGCGAGGCCGCCGCCATGCAACAAAGGAATAGAGAAAGGGCTTGTTTTTTCATAAGCTGTCTATAGTTAATTAAACAATCGTCGTTTCAACCCGACAAAGTTAAGGGTTATTTTTGGGATAAGGTGGAGGTCAAATGTTAATTAATTATGATTTGTG
The DNA here is from genome assembly GCA_051878755.1 of Bacteroides sp. GTDB lineage: Bacteria > Bacteroidota > Bacteroidia > Bacteroidales > Bacteroidaceae > Bacteroides. Next base: position 2,961 of record JBJEKS010000268.1, read on the forward strand.
AACAAATATTTGCCAGTCTGAGAAAAAGGATGTAAATTTGGCAGTTGATAAAAGAACTCGTAGCTCGTAACTCGTAACTAAAAAAAGATATGGCCTTTATCGAAATACTTTTCTGGATTGCGTTGGCAGTAGTGGTCTATACCTATGTAGGCTACGGTATGGTGTTGTGGCTGTTGGTCAAGGTGAAAGAGTGGTTTGTGAAGCCGGTGCAGCGCCCCTTGCCCACGGATGAGGAACTGCCGGAGATGACGCTTTTCATTGCGGCATACAATGAGGAGAAGGTGGTGGATGAGAAGATGGCCAACTGCCTGGATATCGACTATCCGCGCGAGAAACTACATATTGTATGGTGTACGGACGGAAGCAACGATCATACCGTGGAACGACTGCAGGAAGGCTGGCCGCAAGCCACCGTGCTCCATGCCCCCGAACGGAAAGGAAAGACGGCGGCCATCAACCGAGGCATTGCGTTTGTACACACCCCTATTGTGGCCTTCACCGATGCCAACACGCTGCTTAACAAGGAGTCGCTGCGGCTGATTGCCCACGCTTTCCTGGACGAGAAGGTGGGATGCGTGGCTGGAGAGAAGCGGATTCAAACGGGCGATACTGCCGATGCAGCCCAAGGAGGTGAAGGACTCTACTGGCGCTACGAGTCGGCCCTGAAGGCACTCGACTCACGCCTCTACTCTGCCGCAGGTGCTGCCGGCGAGTTGTTTGCCATACGCCGCGAACTGTTCCATCCGCTGGAAGAGGATACGCTGCTTGATGACTTTGTGCTCTCCCTGCGTATCGTGGAGCGCGGCTACCGCATAGCCTATCTGAAGGATGCCTACGCCATCGAGACGGGCTCGGCCAACCTGCGCGAAGAGGAGAAGCGCAAGGTGCGCATTGCCGCCGGTGGCCTGCAATCCATCGCCCGCCTCTGGCCACTCTTCAATCCCCTGCGCTACGGCATCTTCAGCTTTCAGTATGTGTCGCACCGCGTACTGCGCTGGAGCATCACGCCGGTGCTGCTCTTTGCCCTGCTTCCACTCAACCTGGTGCTGCTCTTCGGAGAACAACGCACAGGACTCTACGTCACGCTCTGGCTGCTGCAAGCCCTCTTCTACCTGGCCGGTAGCCTGGGCTATTACCTGAGTATGCGCCGCACAAAGAACAAGCTGCTCTTTGTGCCCTGCTACTTCCTCTTCATGAATTTCAACGTGCTGCGAGGGATGGTCTATCTATCCAAACGGAGCAAGAACGAAAAAGGCACCTGGGAGAAAGCCCGGCGTGCATAACCGCAATCCATCCCATAAAAACACAAACAACATGAAAAACCTGTTTAACAATCCGCAGCATGCCACGAAGCTGCTCTCCCTGGCAGCCGACTCGCTCTTCCTCATCGACAAGGAGGGCATCTGTCGGGATGTCCAGCTGAATGTACAGCCTCCTGCCTTCATCAACTCGGAGGACTTGCTGGGAAATAATATCTTCGAGCTACTGCCACAGGCAACATCCATCGAACTGCGCAAAGAGTTTGACGAGGTGCTGACCTACCATTTGACCTCATCAAAGGATTATCAACTGCGCAAGGGTAACTACCGATACTACTTCGAGTGTACCATGCACTACTACGAGGGTATGGTGCTATGGATTTGCAACGACATCACCGACAAGATGCGCCACAGCCTGCAGTTGGAGCGCAAGAGCCGCCAGCTGAACGAGGTGCAGAAGGCTGCATCACTCGGCATCTGGAAGCTGAACAAGAAACAGCGTTTCTTCACCTACCAAGGACAGACGCAGGTGCTCTGCAAGGAGTTCAAGCAGCAGATAGGCTACGAAGAATACCTGAAAATGATTCTTCCTGAAGACCGCAATACCTTCGAGCAACGCATGGAGGAGTACCTGAACGGCGACCTGACCTACAGCACCGACTACCGGCTGCGAGTGGGTGGAGATATTTACTATATACACCTCAGGGCCTTCACCTGTGAAGTACTCTCCGATGGGAACGTCATCGTGGAGGGCTATGTGCAGAATATCACGGAGATACAGCGCAACCGCAATGACATCAGCCTGCTGACCCATGCCATCAACAACTCTACCGAAGATATCTTTGCCGCCAAAGCCAACGGTCAGCTGCTCTTTGCCAACCGCAAGTTCCGCGACCACCACGACATCGGCCATTCGGTGGACATCAGCACGCTCCACTTTACTGACCTCACCTCCTCACCCAACAACCCCGAGGTATGGGCCAATTTTCTACGGACCATCCGCCGCGATACGGACACCAACACCTACGTGGTCTATAACCCGCTGACGAAAGACCCGAGCATCCTGGCCTACGAAGGCAATGCCTACTGGGTGACAAGCGATGAGGGGGACGAAGTGCTCTGGGCCTTCGGACACGACATCTCACAACGCATCCTCCATGAACGACAGCTGCAACAGATGCACAAGGAGCTGGAGGAGGCCAAGAAAAAGGCTGAGACTTCCGACCAGCTGAAGTCGGCCTTCCTGGCTAACATGAGCCACGAGATACGCACACCACTCAACGCCATTGTGGGCTTCTCGCGACTCATAGCCGAAAGCAGTGACTATACCGAACGAAAAAATTACTATCAGATTGTGGAGGCCAACAACGAGCGACTGCTCAGTCTGATTAACGAGATACTGGACCTCTCAAAGATAGAGGCCAACATGGTGGAGTTCACCATGGGACCCGTGCGGCTCCAGGCGCTCTTCAAGGAAATCTACGAAGCCCACTCGCTGCGTTGCCCCGAAGGGGTGGCCTTAGTGAGCGACCCCGACCCGGTTGGCGATGTGATGCTACATACCGATAAGAACCGCCTCTTCCAGGTCATCTCCAACCTCATTGGCAATGCCTTTAAGTTCACCACGGAGGGTTCTGTAACCTTCAGCTACCGCGTGGAGGAAGAGCGCGTATCGTTTGCCGTCAAAGACACAGGTGCGGGCATTGCCCCCGAAAAGCTGGGACGCGTGTTCGAACGCTTTGTCAAGGCCAATAACTTCGTGCAAGGCACAGGACTAGGCCTTTCTATCAGCAAGACCATCGTAGAGCGACTGGGTGGCGAAATCGGTGTAACCTCGGAGGTGGGCAAGGGCACCACCTTCAGCTTCTACCTCCCTCTGCCCGAAGAGGAGATGGAGGAGGCTTTGACCCAAACAGAGGCTGCGAGTGAAGAAGCATCGGCCCAGGTCAACAACTCTGTAGCTGCTGCAACAAAAGCATCAACCCCACCCCGCCACCAAGGCGACAAGGAGCACAAGCCACTGATTCTGGCAGCTGAGGATGTGGATAGCAACTACATTCTGCTGAAGGCTACCATCGGCAAGCGCTACCGCCTGGAGTGGGCCAAAGACGGCATCGAGGCTGTGAGCAAGAACGAAGAGTTGCACCCCGACCTCATCCTGATGGATATGAAGATGCCCAACCTGGGCGGACTGGATGCCACGCGCATCATCCATCAGGTAAGTGATGTGCCCATCATTGCCCTCACCGCCTTTGCCTTCGATAGCGACCGCGAGGCGGCCCTTGATGCAGGTTGTGTGGATTTCATGACGAAGCCCTTCACTCCAGAGCAAATCTTCGCCATGATTGAGAAACACCTGGGGTAAACTAAGAACTAAAAATGAAAAATGAAAAATGAAAAATGAAAAATTAAAAATGAAAAATGAAAAATTAAAAACTGAAAGTTTGTAGTGTATAATATATAAATAAGGTATAATATAAAATAATGTAGAAGTTATGTTGACTCAAATTATCAATGGACGTATCTACACCCCACAGGGGTGGCTGAACGACGGCTCCGTGCTGATGCGCGACGGCAAGATTCTGGAAGTAACCAACTGCGACCTGGCCATTATTGGCGCTCGCCTGATTGATGCAAGGGGCATGTACATCGTGCCTGGTTTCATTAGTATGCACGTGCATGGCGGTGGTGGTCATGATTTTACGGAATGTACTGAAGAGGCTTTTCAGGCTATCATCGATGCCCATACGCCCCATGGATCCACCACCATCTTCCCCACTATCTCCTCCTCTCCCTTCGAGAAGCTGCATCAGGCTGCCGAGGTGTGCGAAAAGATGATGGCTCAACCCGGCTCACCCATCATGGGACTGCACATCGAAGGTCCCTACCTCAGTCCGAAGATGGCTGGCGACCAGTTTGCTGACCAAATCAAGCCCATCGAGGAGAAGGAATACCGCGAACTGGTGGAGCAGACGCACTGCATCCGTCGCTGGGATGCAGCTCCCGAGCTGCCTGGTGCACTGGACTTCGCACGTTTCATCACGAAGCACGGCATCGTGGCTGCGGTTTCACACACCGAGGCCGAATACGATGGCATCAAGGAGGCCTATGAGGCAGGATTCACCCATGCGGCACACTTCTATAACGCCATGCCTGGATTCCACAAGCGCCGTGAGTATAAGTACGAGGGCACTGTAGAGAGTGTCTATCTCACTGATGGCATGACCATCGAGCTGATTGCTGACGGCATCCACCTGCCCTCCACCATCCTCCGCCTGGCCTATAAGCTGAAGGGTGTGGAGAACACTTGCCTGGTGACCGATGCCCTCTCCTGCACTGCCACGAATGGCAGCAACTTCAATGACCCACGCTACATCATTGAGAATGGGGTATGTAAGCTGGCCGACCGCTCGGCCTTGGCTGGCAGTATTGCCACAAGCGACGTACTGGTACGCACCATGGTCAAGGCGGGTATCCCCTTGGGCGATGCACTGCGCATGGCCTCGGAGACCCCTGCACGCATCATGCACGTGGACGACCGCAAGGGCGCACTGCAGAAGGACATGGATGCTGACGTGCTGATTATGGATAAGCAGCTCAATGTGCGTGCCGTATGGCAGATGGGTGACCTGAAGTACACTACATTCTGACGCGAGCTACCGCAGGGATGTACCTCTCGTATAAAATTCATAAAAAGATATAAAACAGGGGAACCTTTTTACGGGGTTCCCTTGTTTATTCTGTACATTTGCGACCAGGTTTATTAAAATTAGATTGTGATTATGAAGAAAAATCAACTGACTATTCTGACCCTATGTGGGGCTATGCTGCTGGCTGGATGCAGCACGACGAACATGAACAATACCACGAAAGGTGGCATCATAGGTGGTGGCTCGGGTGCCGCTGCCGGAGCTATCATCGGTGGACTGATAGGTAAAGGGAAAGGTGCGGCAATCGGTGCGGCGATAGGTGCTGCAGTGGGTACTGGTACCGGCGTAATCATCGGAAAGAAGATGGATAAGAAGGCTGCTCAGGCTGCCCAGATTGAGGGCGCACAAGTGGAGCAGGTGACCGATGTCAACGGTCTGCCCGCCGTGAAGGTGTCGTTTGCCGCAGGAATTCTCTTCGGATTCAACTCGGCGGCTCTGAGCAACGAGGCCAAGACCTCGCTACAGGATCTGTCACGCATCTTGCGTGAAGACAAGACCACAGACATCGCCATCATAGGCCACACCGACAAGGTGGGTACCTACGAGGCCAATGTCAAGGTATCGAACAACCGTGCTTACAGCGTGCAGAACTACCTGCAGCAGTGCGGTGTACCCTTGGTGCAATTCAAGGAGGTGAAGGGCGTAGCCTACGACCAGTATGACGAGACCAAGACGGCCGACCAGAACCGCCGCGTGGAAATCTATATGTATGCCAGCGAGCAGATGATTCAAGAGGCTCAGACACAGCAGTAAAAAACTAAAAACTAAAAGCTACGAGCTACAAGCTACGAGTTACAAGCTACTAGCTACGAGTATTACTTGAGAGCCATTTCATGGTATAGGGCTGAGGTGAGGCGTTGCTTCACTTCGGCCATTTCTATTTCACGGCCCAGTTCTTGCTTGAGACTGGTCACGCCTTTGTCCACGAAGCCGCAAGGATTGATGTAGCTGAAGTAGCGTAGGTCTGTATTGACGTTAAGGGCCAATCCGTGCATGGTAACGTAGTGGCTACTGCGTACACCGATGGCACATATCTTGCGTGCACGGGGTTTTCCGCCATCAAGCCATACTCCCGTGGCACCCGCTACCCTACCAGCTTCTATACCATAGGAGGCACAGACCTGTATCACAGCCTCCTCCAGGTGGTGAACATATTCCTTCAGCCCCCAACCAAACTCCTCCAGGTTGAGGATGGGATAGCAGACCAGCTGACCTGGACCATGGTAGGTGATGTCGCCTCCGCGGTCGATGTGGTGGTAGGTAGCACCGATAGCCTGGAGTTGCTCTTCGGAGAGCAGCATGTTGCGCTCCTTGCCACTCCGGCCAAGGGTATAGACATG
>JBJEKS010000269.1:0-1677 GCA_051878755.1 Bacteroides sp.
GGGGAGGTAGATGGGCTGCTGGCGGGTGCCGTCGTTCTTGAGGTAGCCTTCGTCGAGGAGTCGACGCAGCAGGCGCACGGCGGTGGTGGTGCGAATGCCGCAGAGGGCCTCCAGCTTGCGACGGGTGAGGTACGCCTGCGAGGAGAAGTAGTCGGTTAGCTTGGCTTCGAGCTCCTCATCGGTGGGCAGGCCGGGGGATTCGCCACGGCTCACGCAACTGAAGCTGATAGGGCCCATGTGGCTCTGCAGCTCGCGGTCGGGGCGGAAGCTGATGCCCTTGAAGCGTACCTTGCGGCTGCGTTCGCGCAGCGACATCTCCTCGGTCACCTTACCTTCGGTAGTGAGCGTGGGGGTGAAGTAGCCCAATCCGTCGAGGTGAACCTGTTCGCCCATGACAAGGGCATGGGCCACGGCCTGACTCAAAGCCGTAAGGGTGGCCTTCACATCGCCCTCGGTGAGCGACGTGGCCATCTCTATCTGCTTGGCCAGCCAACGGGTTTCGACCGTGCCGTTGAAGAACGGACGTGGGTGCAGGCCCGGCTGACTATCTTTATCAGGGAGAGGATTCTTGTGCCAACTGTAATTTATCGACATAACTTAAACATTTAAAAGGTTAATCATAAACATTTATAACATCATAAACCTGCTTGCCAAACCTCAGATGTATGACTGGCTAGCCTATCCACAGCTGTGGATAAGTCTGCCCACAGTTGTGGCTAAAGTTATTCACAGATGTGGTTAAAGCTATCCACAGCTGTGAACAACCCAGCAGACTGGCTACAAAGGTAATGAAAAGCTGCTGAATCAGCAAATATAAAGGGAGAATTCCATCAAATAAAAGCAAGCTTTCATTTTGTATTCCGCTCGGCTTGCACTATCTTTGCCCTCGAAATATTAATTGATGCGTTATGAAGTACCCTATCGGCATACAGAGCTTTGACCAGATTCGCGAGGATGGCTACGTCTATGTGGATAAGACGGCGTTGGTGTATGACCTCGTTAGCAAAGGAAAAATTTACTTCCTCAGCCGTCCGCGACGGTTCGGGAAGAGTCTGCTCCTCTCCACGCTGAAGCATTACTTCCTGGGACACAAGGAACTGTTCAGAGGGCTGGCCATCGACCGTTTGGAGCAGGAGTGGGCGGTCTATCCCGTGTTCCACCTCTCGTTCGGCAGCGAGAACTTCACCCAGCCTTATGCACTTGACAAGATGCTGGAGAGCTTCGTGGCCGATGCAGAGAAGCAATACGGCACATCGGGAGCACTCACACTGGGGCAACGCTTCTGCAAAGTCTTGCATGCTGCCCACCAGGCCACGGGACGCAGGGCTGTGGTGCTGATAGACGAGTACGACAAGCCGTTGCTCGATGTCCTGGATATGGAACGCTATGTCACCGACTGTGAGAATAACCGCATCAAGCTGGAGGATTACAACCGCGATGTGCTGCGAGGCTTCTATGGTGTCTTCAAGGATGCCGATGCCGACCTGCGCTTCGTGATGCTGACGGGTGTGACCAAGTTCTCGCAGGCGACCGTCTTCAGCGGCTTCAACCAAGTGCAGGATATCAGCATGGACGAACGCTATGAGGCACTCTGCGGCATCACCAAGGAGGAACTGGAGACGGTCTTCGCTGAGTCCATTCAGGAGCTGGCAGAGAAATATCGTGTGGATGTAGCAG
>JBJEKS010000270.1:0-9247 GCA_051878755.1 Bacteroides sp.
CAAAAATCTCAAAAAGGTGCAAATAACATTGTTATGAAGCGCAAAATATATCAGCAACTCCTTGATTGGAAGAAGAATAGAAACGGTGAGGTAGCACTTCTTGTAGAGGGAGCGCGACGCATCGGAAAGAGCTATATCGTAGAGGAGTTTGCCAGGAATGAATATGAGTCATATATCCTTATCGATTTCAATAAGGCTCCCCAAATGGTCAGAGACTGGTTCGACCGCTATCTGGAAGACCTTGATACGCTGTTCCTCTATCTGAGTCAGCATTACAAAGTGAGGCTCCATGAACGCAAGTCGCTGATTATTCTCGACGAGATACAGCTATGTCCTAGAGCGAGAGCTGCCATTAAGTTTCTGGTGGCTGACAGAAGGTATGACTATATTGAGACAGGCTCCTTGGTAAGCATTAAGAAAAATACACAACGTATCGTACTCCCTTCGGAAGAACGTTCAATACAAATGTACCCGATGGACTTTGAAGAGTTCCTCTGGGCTACCGGCAGCGACATGCTGATGGACTTGATACGGCAGATGTATGCAGAGCGGAAACCGATGGGACAAGCTTTCCATCGTCAAGCCATGGATGCTTTCCGTCTCTATATGATAGTAGGAGGAATGCCGCAAGCTGTCAAAAAGTATATTGAGACAAAGGACTTTGATGCCGTAGATGTTGCCAAGCGCGATGTGCTGGCTATCTATCGTAATGACATCTTTCATTATGCTGCTGAGATAGCCGATAAGGTGGTGTCAATCTTCGATCAGGTTCCTCCTCAGTTGTCCAAGCACGAAAAGAAATTCCGTCTATCTGCCCTGAAGCCAGGCGCAAAATACCGTGATTGGGACGATGCTTTCTTCTGGCTGAAGGATGCGAGAGTTGTCAATATCTGCTACAACTCGACAGAGCCGAACATTGGACTTAAGATGAACGAAGACCGCACGACATTGAAATGTTATATGAACGATACGGGCTTATTGGTCAGTCATGCTTTCGATGAAAAGGGCATTGTGTCTTCTGAGATTTATCGGAAACTGCTTTTTGATAAACTGGAGGTAAACGAGGGAATGCTCATTGAGAATATCGTGGCTCAGATGTTGACAGCTAGCGGCAACAAGCTCTTTTTCTATAGTAAGTCATCAGAGGAGGCCGAAGAACGGATGGAAATAGACTTCCTGCTTCAAAAGGACAGAGTGACCAGTCGCCATAATATCTGCCCGATAGAGGTCAAGAGCGGCAAGAACTACACGTTATCTTCCCTTACGAAGTGCATGAAGAAGTTTGGAGAGTATATGGCCACTCCGACTGTCTTGCATGCGGCCGATTATAAGGTAGATGGTGGTGTCACCTTTCTACCTCTTTATATGACCCCCTTGTTGTAAATCCAAGGATCTATTATCTTTGCCACTTGAATTGTAACAGATATAATTTGTAAATGCACTATGTGTATTCCTGGATGGTGGATGCATAGACGAAGATAAACTAACGGGCAGCCTCGTGTGGGGCCGCCCGTTAGTTTATAGGGTTGAAATGAGTTCAGGCTGTTACTTCACCTGGAGATTGAGGATGCGGCTCTTGAACTGGCCGGCTTGGCGCAGGGGGAAGGAGAGGGTGCGCTGGTAGTACATCTTGGCACGCGGGTTGTACATCACAGGCTTCCATTCGTTCTCGCCGGGCTGAAAGTCGGTGAGGTCCTTCTCCTGGAAGGCTACCATCGTGATGGGGTTGAGCACTTCGCGCTTCTTGCCATCCACATAGAGCGTGGTGTTGCGGTTGGTGCACTCGATGCTGATCTCCACCTTGCCTTCTGAGGGCAGACGGTAGTTGAAGGTGTTGTAGTAGCCGTCGCGAGAGAAGCCGAGCTTGCCGGTACGGGGGTCGGAGAGGTAGAACACGGCTCGCTCGGAGCGGAAGAGTTCGGTGCCCTTCTCTTCGGGCTGGGCCTCGATGGTGAAGCTTACGGTGTGGCCGTAGCCAGCCTGCTCGATGGGGAGGATGCTGCCGGCCTTCACTTCGGCCTGTGTGTAGCCGCCCTCTACGCGTCCGGCTTCGTTCTCACCCGGAGCTTCGCCCAGGGCAGCACGTTGGGCGTCGTATTGTGCATAGGGAAGGGTGACGGCTGAACCGCTCCAGCACTTGGCAGCCATGGTCTGCAGGGCAGGGAAGAGGCGGTCGTGGATGTCGGCCACGGAGATACCGTTGCCGCAATGGTCGTTCCATACGGCAAACATACCACCCTCCAGGCAGGGGTCTCCCTCCTCCAGCTTCTCACGACCCACGATAGCGGGTGTCCAGTTTTCGTAGAGGTACTTGCAGTTGAGGTAGTCGTAGTAGTAGCCGGCGGCGGGTACGATATAGACGTAGCCGTCGGGGATGCTGATGAGTCGGTAGCCCAGCTCCTTCATCTCCAGCGGATTGGCGTAGTCGTTGGACCAGCTGTGCATCAGTACGTTCTCCGACTTGACGGGTGTGTCACCCTTGGCATGGGTGAGCGAGCCCCACAGCACGGCCTGCTTGCCATACTGCTCCACGAACTTGATGTAGCGGTCGGTGAAGTAGCGGAACTTCTCCACCACCTCCTTCTTGGCGTTGGAGTACTCGTCAGTACCGATGTGTACACGCTTGCCGCGGAACACGGGGTTCTTGCCCTCCAGGTACTCGCGGAAGAGGCCGTCGCAGAACTCATAGGTCTCAGGCTTGAAGAGGTCGAGATGGTCCATGCCATACTCCTTGGAGCCAATCTCAGGCTTGTACTGCGTGAAGGCCAGTGAATGGGCGGGGATGTCGATCTCGGGGATAATCTCCACGCCGCAGCTGTCGGCCAAGGCCTGCAGGGCGATGAACTCAGCCTTCGTGTAGGAACCATCCTTGGCGGTGAGGCCGGGGTAGGTGTCACACTCCAGGCGGAAAGCCGACTGCGTTTTGCTCCAGTCGTTGCCGAAGAACTGACGGAAGCCGTTGTCGTTGAGGTGTACCTGCAGGGTGTTCATCTTGTAGTAGCCCATTGTCTTGACCAGGCTGCGCATGTAGCTCATGGGGATATGCTTACGTCCGCAGTCCATCATGAAGCCACGCATGGCATAGCGGGGTGCATCGATGGCTTCGCCCTGGGGAAGGGCTACGTTCTGACGGGTGAGCTGGAGCAGCGTGCTGGCTGCCCACTGCAGGCCACGGAGGTCGTGTGCCTCAGCTACTACCTGGTTGCTGATGCGCAGGGTGTAGCTCTCGTCGGCCTCGCCCTTCTTCTTGCGGAGCATGAAGGAGAAGTCACCTGGACGTGCCTTGCCTTTCACCACGGTGAGCTCCATACCTGTCAGCTCCTTATACGATGCCGCAAACCGGCTGGCTGTAATCTGTGCTTCGCTGCCTCCTGAATAGGCGATACGGGCTGTGGATGATGGCGTGAAGGTTCCCTCGCCACCGTTCCAGGTCTGCAATTCAGGTACTACGAAGGGTTTAGACTGTTCCTGCGCCAGGGCTGCTGGCGAGAAAGTGAGGGCCGCACAAAGGGCCACGGCCGGCATGATGCGCCGGCAGATTGCTGTTAACTGTTTTGTATTCATATTATCTAATATTAGAAAAAAGTTTATGTTTTAGAGCCATGTCAGGCGTTTCCAGAGCGTTTCGAGCGGTCCGCGGCTATGCTGGCTGAGCCACCAGCGGCAGAAGAGGTACTGCAGCAGCACGCAGCAGGCTCCGAGCAGCAGACTCATGGTATGGCCGCTGTATTGGTAGAGGCCGAGTCCCCAGCCGTAGAACAGGAAGCCGCCGATGACTGACTGGCCGAGGTAGTTCGTCAGACTCATCTTGCCATAGGGTGCGATGGCGATGAGCCGTTTGCCCCACGTCGTACAATGGAAGGTCCACGTCACGCCACAGACGATGAAGAGCATCATCGCGGCATTGCGCCACATGGTGAGCATCACCTGCAGCGAGTGGGCCATGCAGGCGTTTTCCACCAATCCGGGCAAGGTCTGCTGCACCGGCAGGATGAGGAAGAGGGCAAAGACCGAGGCAATCATCACGCGCACCCAGCGCTGGGCATTGTCGCCCTCCAGGTAGAGGAAGCGCTTGCGTCCCATCAGGATGCCCAGCAGGAAGAGGAAGATGGTCTGCGTCATGCGTCCGTTCTCGATGGCCCAGTAGAAGTTGATGCGGAAGCCGTACTGGATGCCGGCCACGGCCACATCCCAGAGCGTCCCGTGGCTCTGCGGCTCAATCAAGGCACCAAACAGGTTGCCCGAACCTAGGTCAAGTGGCTGTACGGAAGGGTCTATGGCTCCCCACGCCAGATAGAACAGTTCGATGGGTTGCAGGGCCAGGAGGAGGGCTATCCAGCCCAGGGCCTTGTTGCTCAGCCGGATAAGCGGAAGCACCAGCAGGCCACCTACGGCATAGACGGTGAGGATGTCGCCGTTGAAGAAAAGCAGGTCTATCAGTCCGAAGCCCATGAGCAGCGCCATGCGCCAGGCAAAGCGCAGGCGGAAGTCCTTGCCCTTCTGGGCCTGGTTGTCATGCTGGATGAAGAAGCTCAGTCCGAAGAGCAGTGAGAAGATGGCATACATCTTTCCGCCGCAGAGGAAGAACATCGAGTCCCACACCACACGGTCGAGCGTGGAGAGCTCCGGAAACTTGTAGAAATTCATGTGTTCGATGAAGTGCAGCATCACGATGCCGCCAATGGCAATGCCACGAAGGATGTCGGCTGCATCCACACGGGTATTAGGCAGCGACGAAGGCTTATAGGTATAACTCATATCTTATTTACTAATTGTTTTTACGGTATAAATGGATAATTAGGTATAACAACGTTTCACAATGCGTACAAAGTTACGCTATTTTTCTTTAGCGCAGAAATTTTTTCTTGAGAATTGTTATATTGTGTGCCATTTTTGCGTTTTTTTATGCTGAATAACATAAGAATATCTGGAAAATGTCTATCTTTGCGCCGGATTTGATTTTTATAACGTTTAAAGCAATTTGAAAGTATGAAGACGAAAATGTTTGTTGCTGCTTTTGCAGCTATGTTTGCATTCTCTGTAATGTCGTGTGGTAACAAGAAGGCTGCTGAGGCTCCCGCTGAAGAGGCTGCTGTAGAGTGTGCAGCTGCTGGTGAGGCTTGCTGCCAGGGTGACTCAACGAAGGCTTGCTGCCAGGGTGATTCAACCAAGGCTTGCTGCAAGGGCGACTCTGCAAAGTGCGAGAAGAAGTGTGATAAGGCTTGCGAAGAGAAGTAATCTTCGGAGCACTCTTTTTACTCCTAACGAATAGAGGCATTCCCGGTAATCCCGATGGAGTGCCTTTTTTTTGCTTATACATCTCCCTGTTTTCTCTCTGCTTTTATCTTATATTTTCGCTGCCCTTTTCTTCCTTTGATTATAAAATGATATTTTTGGAAAGAAAAAAGTGAGATTTTGTTTGTGTAATAGGAATTATTGCTTACCTTTGCACCGTTTTTAAAATTAATGACGAGAAATGATGGATTTGAATTCTACTTATATTCTGCTGTGCGGCATTATTATTCTACTAAGCAAGTTTAGTGGAAGTGAGTGTCGTGCGTGAATAGATGTGGAATACATCGGATATACAAGAGCCTTTCTCACTTCCCTGTGTGAAAGGCTTTTTGATTTTGAAAAGTGAATGAACCAAATTGATATAAATTAAAAAATGAAATAACAATGAGTGATAGATTATTTATTTTCGACACCACCCTCCGCGATGGTGAACAGGTTCCTGGATGTCAGTTGAATACAGTAGAGAAGATTCAAGTGGCCAAGCAACTGGAACTCCTCGGCGTGGACGTGATTGAGGCGGGATTCCCCATCTCGAGTCCAGGCGACTTCAACTCAGTGATTGAAATCTCAAAAGCCGTGACATGGCCTACCATCTGTGCGCTGACCCGTGCGGTGCAGAAGGATATTGATGTGGCGGTGGAGGCCTTGCGCTATGCCAAGCACAAGCGCATCCATACGGGTATCGGTACGTCCGACTCGCATATCCGCTATAAGTTCAACTCCAACCGCGAGGAGATTATTGAGCGGGCCGTGGCGGCCGTGAAGTATGCCCGCCAGTTTGTGGATGACGTAGAGTTCTATGCCGAGGACGCAGGCCGTACGGAGAACGAGTACCTGGCCCGCGTGGTGGAGGCTGTCATCAAGGCGGGTGCCACGGTGGTCAACATCCCCGATACGACGGGCTACTGTCTGCCGTCGGAGTATGGCGCCAAAATCAAGTACCTGATGGAGCATGTGGATGGCATCCACAACGCCATCATCTCTACCCACTGCCATAATGATCTGGGCATGGCTACGGCCAACACGATGGCCGGTGTGCTCAATGGTGCCCGTCAGGTGGAGGTGACCATCAACGGTATCGGTGAGCGGGCCGGTAACACGTCGCTTGAAGAGGTGGCCATGATCATCAAGTGCCACAAGGACATTGACATTGAGACCAATATCAATACGCAGAAGATTTACCCCACGAGCCGTATGGTGTCGAGCCTGATGAACATGCCCGTACAGCCCAACAAGGCTATTGTGGGACGTAATGCCTTTGCCCACTCGTCGGGTATTCACCAGGATGGCGTGCTGAAGAATGTACAGACCTACGAGATTATCGACCCCCATGATGTGGGTATTGATGACAACTCCATCGTATTGACTGCCCGCAGCGGACGTGCTGCCCTGAAGAGCCGTCTGCATGCCCTGGGAGTGGAAATCAACCAGGAGAAGCTGGACAAGATTTACGAAGACTTCCTCAAGCTGGCTGATAAGAAGAAGGATATCAATGATGACGACATCTTGGTATTGGCCGGAGCTGACCGCACGCAGAACCATCGCATCAAGCTGGAGTACCTGCAGGTGACGAGTGGAGTGGGTGTGCAGTCGGTTGCCAGCCTGGGACTGAACATTGCAGGCGAGAAGTTTGAGGCCTGCGCCAGTGGTAATGGTCCCGTGGATGCAGCCATCAAGGCCCTGAAGAAGATTATCGACCGCCACATGACGCTCAAGGAGTTTACCATCCAGGCCATCAGCAAGGGTAGTGATGACATGGGTAAGGTACACATGCAGGTGGAGTACGACGGCCACGTCTATTACGGCTTCGGAGCCAACACCGACATCATTGCCGCTTCGGTAGAGGCCTACATCGACTGTATCAACAAGTTCAAGAACTGAACAAAGACCACATGATAAATTTTTAATTTTACATTCTAAATTAAAAAGAAATGAATACACTTTTCGACAAGATTTGGGACGCCCACGTGGTTCAGCAGGTGGAAGAGGGTCCCACACAGCTTTATATCGACCGCCTCTATTGCCATGAGGTGACTAGTCCGCAGGCTTTTGAAGGGATGCGCAAGCGTGGACTGAAGTGCTTCCGTCCGGAGAAGATTTACTGTATGCCCGACCACAACACCCCGACGCACGACCAGGACAAGCCCATTGAGGACCCTGTGAGCAAGACGCAGGTGGATACCCTGGCCCGCAATGCGGAGGAGTTCGGATTGACCCACTTTGGCATGATGAACCCCAAGAACGGTATCATTCACGTGGTTGGTCCCGAGCGTGGATTGACGCTGCCTGGCATGACGATTGTCTGTGGTGATTCACACACCTCTACGCATGGAGCCATGGGTGCCGTAGCCTTCGGTATCGGTACCAGCGAGGTGGAGATGGTGATGGCTTCGCAATGTATCCTGCAGACCCGCCCCAAGACCATGCGCATCACCGTGGATGGAAAGCTGGGCAAGGGCGTGACGGCCAAGGACCTGGCCCTCTACATGATGTCGAAGATGACCACCAGCGGTGCCACGGGTTACTTCGTGGAGTATGCAGGTGAGGCTGTGCGCAGCCTCACCATGGAGGGTCGCTTGACGCTCTGCAACCTCTCCATCGAGATGGGTGCACGTGGCGGCATGGTGGCTCCCGACGAGACCACCTTTGCCTATATCAAGGGACGCGAGTATGCCCCCAAGGGTGAAGCCTGGGATGAGGCTGTGGCTTACTGGAAGACGCTGAAGAGCGACGACGATGCGGTGTTCGACAAGGAGGTGCGCTACGATGCAGCCGACATCGAACCGATGATTACCTACGGTACCAACCCGGGTATGGGCATGGGCATCACGCAACAGATTCCCACAACTGAGGGGATGGGCGCAGCTGCTCAGGCTTCGTTTGGCAAGTCGCTCGGCTACATGGGCTTCCAGCCTGCTGAGGCCTTGATTGGCAAGCCGGTGGATTATGTCTTCCTCGGGGCTTGCACCAACGGCCGTATCGAGGATTTCCGTGCCTTTGCTTCGATAGCTAAGGGACGTAAGAAGGCGGACAACGTAGTGGCCTGGCTCGTGCCGGGTTCGTGGATGGTGGATGCACAGATTCGCGAAGAGGGTCTTGATAAGGTGCTTGCAGAGGCTGGCTTTGAAATCCGTCAGCCGGGTTGCTCAGCCTGCCTCGCCATGAACGACGATAAGATTCCCGCAGGCAAGTACTCCGTATCGACCAGCAACCGCAACTTCGAAGGACGTCAAGGTCCTGGTGCGCGCACTCTGTTGGCTAGCCCCTTGACTGCTGCTGCAGCTGCCGTAACGGGTGTGATTACCGACCCGCGTACCTTGATGCAGGATTAAATATATACTTCAATATCTAATCGCAATAATTTATGAAACAGAAATTTGACATCATAACAAGTACCTGTGTACCCCTCCCGTTGGAGAATGTGGATACTGACCAGATTATCCCTGCTCGCTTCTTGAAGGCTACAACGCGCGAGGAGAAATTCTTTGGCGATAACCTCTTCCGTGACTGGCGTTATAAGGCCGACGGAAGCCTGAATCCCGACTTTGTGCTCAACAATCCCCTCTATGGCGGTCAGATTCTGGTGGCCGGCAAGAACTTTGGCTCCGGTTCGAGCCGCGAGCATGCCGCCTGGGCCATTGCCGGCTACGGCTTCCGTGTAGTGATCAGCAGCTTCTTTGCCGACATCCACAAGAACAATGAGCTGAACAACTTCGTGTTGCCTGTGGTGGTGAGTGAGGAGTTTCTGAAAGAGCTCTTTGCCAGCATCGAGGCCAATCCCAAGATGGAGGTAGAGGTCAACCTGCCTGCCCAGACCGTGACCAACAAAGCTACGGGCCGCAGCGAGCACTTCGAAATCAACGCCTACAAGAAGCACTGCCTGATGAACGGCTTGGACGACATCGACTTCCTGGTAGAAAACAAATCGCGCATTGAAGCCTACGAATCTATG
>JBJEKS010000271.1:0-9167 GCA_051878755.1 Bacteroides sp.
ATGGGTTTCAGCTCCGGTGGGCACTTGGTGATGATGACCACCTGTGCCCTGCGGCTGCTGTCGGCCGACTCGCGCAGGCGGCCTGCGGGCAGGAGCGTGTCGTCGCACCAGAGGCGATGGTAGTCGGTCAGCAGGATGTTGACATCTGCCTTGACGCGCCGGTGCTGGAAGGCATCGTCGAGCAGGATGACCTGTGGTGGTGCAGGGGTGGCGAGCAGCTGCCTGATGCCGTGGCAGCGGTTGGCATCCACGGCCACACGGGCATCGGGGAATTTCTGCTTCATCTGGAAAGGCTCGTCGCCCAGCTCTTCAGCCGTAGAAGCCGAGGTGGCCAGCACGAATCCTTTGCTGCGTCGCTTGTAGCCACGGCTCAGCACGGCGACCTGCCATCCCTGTCCCTGCAGCAGCCGGATGAGGTATTCGGTATGGGGCGTCTTGCCCGTACCGCCTACGGCCAGGTTGCCGATGCAGAGTGTAGGAACGTCAAAACTCTCTGACCGGAGCCAGCCCTGGTCAAAGAGTTTGTTTCTCAAGCAAGTCACCCCACCGTATATCCAGGATAGGGGCAGAAGCCAAGGATAGATTTTTCTTTCCGCCATTCCAATCATCAATAGAGATTCATGTCGAAGGGTAGGCGAGCCTGGATGGGGTCCTGCTCCGTGAGCTGCTCTATCTGACGCACTTGCTGCATCATGCGGCCGGTCTTGGTGCGCGACAGGAAGGTGCGCATCAGGATGCTTTCGGTATCGCTGTTCATCAGCTCGTCGAAGAAGCTGCTCTTCTCGGGGTAGCTCATCACGGTATAGGCCTCTACGCCGGCCTTGCTGACGGCAATCTCCAGGGCGGTGTCGATACCACCCAGCAGGTCAACCAGTCCCAGCTCCTTCGCCTTCTCGCCCGTCCATACACGGCCCTGGGCGATGCCGTCGAGGGTCTGCTTGTCGATGCCGCGCCCTTCGGAGCAACGGGTCAGGAAGAGGTCGTAGCCGTTGTTCACGTTCTTCTGCATGAGAGCTTTCTCGTCGGCGCTCATCGGACGGCTCACGTCGCCGAAGTCGGACAGGCGGTTGGTCTTCACGATGCTGCTATGCACGCCAATCTTGTCCTGCACCAGTCCCTTCATGTTGGGAATCATGCCGAAGATGCCGATGGAGCCGGTGAGCGTGGTGGGCTCGGCCACGATGGTGTCGGCGTTGCAGGCGATGTAGTACCCGCCTGAGGCGGCATAGTTGCCCATGGAGACGATGACCGGCTTCTTGGCCTTCAGCTGCTCTACGGCGTGCCAGATCTGCTCTGAGCCGTAGGCGCTACCGCCCGGTGAGTTGATGCGCAGCACGACGGCCTTCACGTCGTCGTCCTTCTCCAGCTTGCGCAGCTCCTTCACCACCTTGTTGGAGGTGATGGACGCCTCGCCGTAGGAGGATGAGCCGTCGTCGATGCCGCCCTCGGCGTAATAGACGGCGATGATGTTGCCGCTCTTGTCGCGGGGCACGTTCTTCTTGATGTTGATCATGGCCTGCAGGTCGAGCAGGTGGAGGTCGTCATCCTCGTCCAGCTCCATGAGCTGCTTCAGGTAGCTGCGCATGTCGCTCTTGTACATCAGGGTGTCGGCCAAGCCTTGCTGGAGGCTGGCTTCGGCGGGTTGAAGGAGCATCATGCTGTCGGCAGCTGCGGTCAGCTGAGCCTGCGTCAGGTGGCGGCTCTCGGCTACGGCCGTGGTGATGGTGCCCCAGATGGATTGCAGGTAGGCGTTGATCTGTTCGCGGTTGGCATCGCTCATCTCATTGAAGAGGTAGGGCTCAACGGCCGACTTGTAAGTGCCCACCTTGAACACCTGCATCTCTATGCCCAGCTTGTCGAGCAGGTCCTTGTAGTAGGTAGGTGCGGCGGCCAATCCGCGCCAATCCACTCCGCCGCGGGGGTTGAGCACCACCTTGTCGGCTACCGAGGCCACGTAGTAGAGGCCCTGCATGTAGTGGTCGGCGTAGGCCACGATGAATTTGCCCGACTCCTTGAAGTCAACCAGCGCGTCGTGGATGGCTTGGAGCGAGGCGTAGCCTGTAGCCAGTACTCCGCATTGCAGGTAGATACCTTTGATGTTCTCGTTCTCCTTCGCCTTCTTGATGGAGGAGAGGATGTCGTCGAGGCCGTAGTTCTGCATGTCGGCCTGCGAGAGCAGGAAGTCGAAGGGGCTGCTGGCGTTGCCGCGTTCGTTGAGCGTACCGTTGAGGTAGAGCGTCATGACAGAGTTGTCGTTGACTTGTGTCTCCGATTCCGATGAGGCGGCCATGCCGAAGATGACCAGCATACTGACGAAGAACATCACGATGGAGGCAACGATAAGGCCGACCACCGTAGCGAGGGTGAATTTCAGAAAATCTTTCATACGTTATTTTATTATTTTTATTCTTTCTTCCTAATGATAATGCACTTTTCGCGTTGACAAAGATAGCTCTTTGCTTTGAATTACATGCTATATGTCGTTGATTTTTTGGCAAAGTCACGCGTAAAGCGCCTTTTTTTAGTCGAAAGTGAGTTGAAAAGTGGTGGGAATGCCAGGCAGAAGGCGCAAATGGCCGCCGCTGAGGCGCATGATCTGGCGCGAGATGCTGAGGCCGATGCCGCTCCCCTGGGGCTTGGTGCTGAAGAAGGGGATGAAGATGTGGGCGGCGGTCTCGGCGGGGATTTGCGGCCCGTTGTTGCTCACCTCGATGACGACGGCCTCAGAGGCGGTGCTGTAGGCGCGCAGGCGGATTTCGCCTTCGGCAGTCTTTCCCTCCTCGATGGCTTGGATGGCGTTCTTCAGCAGGTTGGTCATCACCTGGCTGATGAGCTTCTCGTCGGCGTAGAGCAGCAGGTCATCGGGTTGCACCTCGACGTGGAAGCGGATGCCTTCGGCGGCATACTGGTGGCGGGAAAGGTGGACCATGCGTTGGAGGAACTCCTTCACGCCGAAGACCTCGGGCGAGGGGGTGGGCAGGGAGGTGAAGCGGCGGTAGCTCTCCACGAAGTGCATGAGCGACTGCCCCGTGCTGCTGATGGTCTGCAGGCCTTGCGTCACCTCCTCGGGCAGGGGTCCTGTGGGGAGAGGCTGCCCTGCGGCGGAAACCTTTGTTGGGGTGTTGTAGCTCAGCTGCAGCAGGGTGTCGCTGATGGAGGTGATGGGGGTGATGGCGTTCATGATCTCGTGGATGAGGACGCGCGTCAGGCGTACCCAGGCATCAAGCTCCTGCTGGTCGAGCTCGTTGCGGATGTCGTTGAGGGCGATGATGCGCAGCTCCTCTTCGCCCAGGAGGATTTGCCGCACGTGGATGGAGAGGGTCACCTCGCCTTGGCGGTTGCTGTAGCTGGCGTGGAGCGTGTCGCCTCCGTGGCAGTTGTGCAGCTGTTGGCTGAGGGACGGGGAGAGGCGGCTCAGCTGGTAGATGTGGGTCAGCACCTCCATGCTGAGCAGACGGAGGGCTTCGCTGTTCTTCTGGCAGACATCGCCCCGGTGGTTGATGACGAGGATACCGCTGCCGGCACACTCCAGGATGAGTTCGTAGTACTTCTCCTGCTGTGCCGTCTGCTGCTTGATGTGGTGGAGCATCGTGGCCAGGCGGTTGAGGGCGGCGTTGACCGAATGTTCAGGCTCCTTGTCGGGCCGGTCGGGTTCGGAGAAGCGGATGCTCGTATCGTTGTTTTCGATGGCCTCGAGAAGGAAGAGCAGTTTGCGCGTATGGCGATGGTAGGCACGTACGTGCCACACCACCATGATGGGCAGCAGCAGGGAGGTGCCCGTGGCCAGGATGAGTGCCCAGGGCTTGCCGCTACTACTTGCGGCATGTAGCAGCCAGACGGCCCAAAGCGCTCCGCAGGAGAGGGAGGTAAGGAGCAGAAGTATCAGTCGGGGGAGGAGCATTTTTTTTAGGGATTAGGGATTAGTGATTAGGGATTAGTGATTAGGAATTAGGGATAAGGGATGGGGCTTTGTCCATTTCGTTGAAGGCTTCTTTGCTGTAGGGACTCCATTCCACTAAATTGCATTAGAACCTTAATGATTAGGTTCCTATATCCCATATTTCTTCATCTTGTTGTAGAGCGTCTGGCGGGAGATGCCTAGCTGCTGGGCGGCAGCGGAGAGGTTGCCTTGGCTCTTGCTGATGGCCTGGCGTACCATCTGCTCTTCCATCTCCTCCAGGGTGACTGCTTTGGGGGAGGGCATGTCGCTCATGGAGGGGTGGGGTGGGGCCGATGAGTGGGGGGAGGGGGATAAGGGGGTGTGGGTGTCGGCAGAGGCAGAGCCGGACAGCTGGGCGTGAATGTTGGCCAGTTGTTCTTCGGGGTAGGGTTGGTTGCTCGGCGTGGGGAAGTCGGCGGCTCGGCGCAGGGTGGCCAGCAGCTGGTGGTTGTCCCAGGGCTTGACGATGAAGTCGGATGCTCCCTCCTTCATCCCCTTCACGGCCAGGGCGATGTCGGCAAAGGCCGTGATGAGCACCACGGGCAGGGAGGGGGCGAGGCGCTTCACCTGATGGAGCCAGTAGATGCCCTCCTGGCCGGTGTTGAGGCCCGAGCTGAAGTTCATGTCGAGCAGCACCACCTCCCACTCCTCCTTCCCGAGGGTGGCAGGCAGCAGGTCGGGCTTGGCCAGCAGCTTTACCTTATTATATATGGGCTTCAGCAGCAACTGCAGGGCCATCAGTACCCCGGGGTTGTCGTCCACCACGATGATGTTTCCACGTTTGTTCGTCATACGTCTATTCCTTTTTTCCTATCTGTTGTGGCGCAAAGTAACCTCTTTCTCGCGGATTATCCAAAGGGTTTGTCTAAAACTTAGACACGAGTGTCCAATTCTTAGACGATTTTTCATCAAAACGCCCCGATACCTTGGCCGCTAACCCGCCTCGCCCTACCTTTGCCGTCGAACAAGTGCTCATGTAATGTAGTTGAAGTATCGTTAGCACGTCATTGCCTGTAGGGGCGGACCTGTGTGTCCGCCCTGAACACCGCAACGGTGCATTTTCAAGTGCATGTATGTGGGCAGACACATAGGTCTGCCCCTACAGTTACGGTGATAATGATATTGGCAGGGACAGCGGCAGGCTTTCAACTCAATGTATGGAGAGTACAGTATAGTATCGTCATTCGAACAGTATAATAACGTAAATAAAAGAATAGGTATGAAACAACTTTATTATGTCATTCAGACCCTGCTGCATGGGCGTGGGGGCAACGTCATCAAGGTGCTCTCCCTGGGACTGGGCCTCACCATCAGCATCCTGCTCTTCAGCCGTGTGGCTTACGAGCGTAGTTTCGACACCTGCTTCTATGAGTCCGACAGGATCTGCCAGGTGTGGTCCATCTTTACCGTCAACGGCAAGCAGTACGACAAGCAACGGCAGAACTGCGGCCCTGTGGCCGGAGCCATCATGGAGAACTTCCCGCGTGAGGTGGAGGCGGCCACCACGCTCGTCAACTGGTGGAATGAACCCCTCTTCCTGGGCAACAACCGCTATGATGTGGAGAGCGGCATCGTGGCCGACAGCCTCTTCTTCCAGACGCTGGGCATCAAGGTGCTGAGCGGCAACCCCGTGCAGGAGCTGCAGCAGTTGCGTACCGCCTTCCTGAGTCAATCCATGGCCAGACGGATGTTTGGCGACGAGGACCCCGTGGGCAAGAGCTTCAACCAGGGGCATATACGCGACGTCACCGTGCGCGGCGTCTTCGAGGATGTGCCCGCTAACACCACCATCCATCCCGATGTGGTCTATTCCATGGCCACGCTCTTTGCCGAGGAGCGCTTCAACTACTCCTGGCAGGGAGGCGACAGTTGGCTGGAGTATGTGCGCCTGCGCCCCGGGGCGGAGATTGAGGCGGTCAACAGCCGCATGGACGCCATGATTGATAAGTACCGCAGCGACGACGACCGCAAGCAGTATGGCTATACCGCCTTTATCGCTCCGCTGACCGACACCTACCGCGAGCTGGAAGGGATGCAGATGATGACGCAGGTGATGTTCGTGCTGGGCTTGGCCATCCTGCTGATTGCCACACTCAACTACGTGCTCGTCTCCATCGCCTCGCTCAGCCGCAGGGCCAAGGCCATCGGCGTGCATAAGTGCAGCGGAGCCTCGGCAGGGGGCATCATGGGGATGTTCCTTATCGAGACGCTCCTTATCATTCTGGCTGCCCTGGGGGTGATGGCCGTGCTGCTCTACGCCTTCAGCGACTTTGTGGAGGATGTCACCTCTGCTCCGCTCCAGTTGCTCTTTGCACCCGAAAGGCTCTGGGTACCTGCCTTGGTCGTAGGCTTCCTCTTCGTGGTGGGCGGCGTGCTGCCCGGACGACTCTTTGCCAAGATACCCGTCACGCAGGTGTTCCGCCGCTACGTGGAGGGCAAGAAGGGGTGGAAACGGCCGTTGCTCTTCGTGCAGTTTGCCTGCGTGGCTTTCCTCTGTGGCGTGATGTGCGTCGTATCGGCACAGTACAGCTACGTGATGAGCCGTGACCTGGGTTACCGCCCCGAGCGGCTGGCCGTGGGTTATGCCACCTTCAGCCACCAGGAGCGCGAGGCCGCCTACCAGTTCTTCAAGGACTTGCCCTACGTGGAGGAGGTGAGTAGCGCCAACAGCACCCCCTCCTTCGGCTACAGCGGCTCGATGATTCAGGCCGACAACGGTCAGGCGCTCTTCTCCGCCCGCTGCTGTTACTTCATGCGCGAGGACTATGTCGAGTTGATGGGCTTCCGCTTCAGGCAGGGACGCATGGCTCGCGAGGATGATGAGGTGATCGTCAACGAGACCTTTGCCCAGCGGATGAACTGGGGCGACGACGTGCTGGGCCGTACCTTCCTGGTGGAGGGGGCTCACGTCAAGGTGGTCGGACAGCTCTACGACTTCCGCATCGGCGACCTCTACGACGAGCCAGCGCCCTTCGCCGCCTTCGGCAATCCTGCCTTCTACGGCTACCTCCACCTGCGCCTCAAGGAGCCTTTCACGGAGAACCTCCAGCAGCTCAATAAGGCCGTGGCCGAGGCCTTCCCCACGCGGGTGGTCGAGTTCAAGGGGATGGAGGAGATGAACGCCCGTCATTACAACTCCGAGCGCATCTTCCGCAACGCCGCCCTGGTGGCATCGGTCTGCATGCTCTTCGTGATGCTGATGGGCTTGATAGGCTACACAGCCGACGAGGTGCACCGCCGCAGCAAGGAGATAGCCATCCGCAAGGTCAATGGCGCCGAGGCCTCGGGCATCCTGCGCCTGCTGACGCGTGACGTTCTGGTGGTGGCCCTGCCTGCCGTGGCGCTGGGAAGTGCAGCCTCGTGGTATGTGGGAAGGCTGTGGCTGGAGCGCTTCCAGGTAGAGATACCCATGTCAGGCGCGGTCTATCTGCTCTCAGCCATCGTGGTGCTGCTGGTCATCGTAGGCTGCGTAGTGACCAAAGCCTGGGGCATAGCCAACGAGAACCCCGTCCTCAGCCTGAAGGCCGAATGATGCCTGCTTGAAGGAACCACAGATTTTCACGGATTAGACAGTTCGTCTGCAATTTAGATGAAAGCTTGCCTCTGTTACTTCACTGTAGGGGCAGACCTATGTGTCTGCCCAAATGCACCCACGTGATCATTCCTTGTTGCGGTATATAGGGCGGACACATAGGTCCGCCCCTACATGCGATGACATGTTAAACGATACTTCAGCTAAATTGTAGAAGAACCGATTAGACAGATGAAACGCAGATTGTTTCTCTGCCCTCCGGCTGAATGGTTAAAGATATGGACAAAACGATGGTTGTCGGATGGGAGTCATCCTTCGAGATGCCTTCGGAATGGGTTCGGAATGCCTTCGGAAGCCGTTCGAATCAAATAAATTGACAGAAGAGAAATTAGTGATTAATGATTAGTGATTAATGATTAATCAAGCCCTAAACACTAATCACTAAACACTATCAATAGGTTTCCGGCCTCATCGGAGGGGCGTGAAGCGTAGAGGGGAAACGAGGGCGTAAAAAAGCAGAAACCTGTTTGAGCGAAGCGAGTTTTTCTGCTTTAGCCCGACTCCCCTCGGAGTAGCCCCGGAGGTGCAGCCGGCGAGTTTTGAATAAAACGTGCTGCGCCTCAGCATAGCTCAAGCAAGCTTGGCTCTGCCCTCGGCTTGCAACGTTTTTCTCTTTGCTTCTTTCTCTTTTGCTCGCGCAAAAGATGAAAGAAGGAGTAACTTTTTTAGGGATAAGGGATTAGGGATTAGGGATAAGGTATAATAAAGAATTAGGTAATAACAAAAAAATAACAAAGAGAACTAACAACATGATTAAATTGAATGAAATCAGCAAGGTCTTCCGCACTTCAGAGGTGGAGACCGTGGCCCTCGAACAGGTGAACCTGGAAGTGAAGGAGGGCGAGTTTGTAGCCGTGATGGGTCCCTCGGGCTGCGGCAAATCGACGTTGCTCAACATCCTCGGACTGCTCGACAACCCTACCTCGGGCAGCTACCAGCTCTTTGGCCGTGAGGTGGGTGAGCTGAAGGAGAAGGAGCGTACCCGCGTGCGCAAGGGGCAGCTGGGCTTCGTCTTCCAGAGCTTCAACCTCATCGACGAGCTCAACGTCTTCGAGAATGTGGAGCTGCCCCTGACCTACCTCGGCGTGAAGGCATCGGAGCGCAGGGAGCGCGTCAAGGCGATGCTCCACCGCATGAACATCAGCCACCGCGCCCAGCACTTCCCGCAGCAGCTCTCCGGCGGTCAGCAGCAACGCGTGGCCATCGCCCGTGCCGTCGTCACCTGTCCCAAGCTCATCCTGGCCGACGAGCCTACCGGCAACCTCGACTCGAAGAACGGCCTCGAGGTGATGAACCTGCTTACTGAGCTCAACCGCGAAGGCACCACCATCGTCATGGTGACGCACTCCCAGCGTGACGCACAGTATGCCCACCGGGTGATCAACCTGTTTGATGGTCACATCATATCCAATCAGTTGAACCAATAATAGGACTTCTATAGGGTGGTCGCACGAGTGCGACCACCCTATTCATCTACTATCGTTTCTTTCTTTGTCGGGACAGTAGTGAGGTGATATGATAAATAATCTTAAAGCACTGGGGGCTTGCTTTACAATATATCATTAAATAAATATTATTTTGTATGTTTGCATACGTAAATGAATATTATATATTATGAGCAAGACTACAATGGGA
>JBJEKS010000272.1:0-3748 GCA_051878755.1 Bacteroides sp.
CTGCTTCCCCTGACTATCCTCCAGGGATTCCTGCAGCAAGAGGCCAAGAGCCCTGTGGAAAAAGCTTCTCCAGAGGCAACGCCATGCTGTGGAAAAATCCTGATGCTGGAGCCGCGCCGACTTGCTGCGCGTCAGATTGCCGAGCGCATGGCCGCCATGCTGGGTGAACGCGTGGGTGAGACCGTGGGCTACCGCGTACGCTTCGAACGCTGTGTGAGCAGCAGGACCCGTATCGAGGTGCTCACCGAAGGCATCTTGAGCCGGATGTTGGTGGACGACCCCACACTCGATGGTGTATCGGTAGTGCTCTTCGACGAATTTCATGAGCGCAACCTCACCACCGACACCGCCTTTGCCCTGGCTCGCGCTTCACAACAGATCATCCGTCCCGACCTGCGGTTGCTCCTCATGTCAGCCACCATCGACACCACGGCCATCTGCCAAGCTTTCGATGCCCCACTTCTCGAAAGCCAGGGTCGCCTTTTCCCCGTGGAGGTGATTCACGATGAAGAGGCCACCCCGACAACCTGTGCTACCGCCGTGGCACAAGCCATCAAGCGGGCCCTGCGCGAACACGAGGGCGATGTCCTCGCTTTCCTGCCCGGGCAAGGGGAAATCATGCGCTGCAAGGAGCTGCTCGACAACTCTCTGCTCAGCGATTCAGCATCCACTTTGATTTGCCCCCTCTATGGCATGATGACTTCCGATGCCCAGCGACGCGCCCTTCTCCCGTCGCCTGAAGGAGAGCGCAAGGTGGTGCTTGCCACTCCCATCGCAGAGACCTCGCTCACCATCGAGGGGGTACGCATCGTGGTGGATTCGGGCTTCTGCCGCAAACTGGTCTTCGACCCACGTACCTCGCTAAGCCGGCTGGAAACCGTGCGCATCAGCATGGATATGGCCAGACAACGCACAGGCCGTGCCGGCCGACTGGCTGAAGGAGTCTGTTACCGACTCTGGAGCCGCGCCACCGAACTGCGCATGGACGATTGTCGCAAGCCGGAAATCGAGGAGGCCGACCTGGCACCCGTAGTGCTCGACGTAGCAGCATGGGGTGAAACAGACCTCTACCAACTGCCTTGGCTCACACCTCCCCCGCGAGCCCACGTGGCTCAAGGCCGCCAACTACTCCAGCTCCTCCAAGCCATTGATGAGCAAGGGGTCATCACCCCGCATGGACGTCAGTTGGCTCAACTGCCCTGCCACCCCCGCATAGCGCAGATGCTGACAGCAGCTTCGGGCCCTATCCAGCAAGCCCTGGCTACTGATGTGGCCGCTTTACTCGACGAACGTGACATTCTTCCTACCGACACCGCCGATGCCGACCTCAACAGCCGCATCCGCCTTTTGCGCGAGAGTCGAAACAAGGGCAACAACAGCCGCTATACCCAAATCCTCCGCAACGCCGAGCAGTACCGTCGCCTCATACACTTGAAAGAGAGCGACAACAGCCTCCCCAATCCTTATGACACGGGTGCCCTCATCGCCTCGGCCTACCCCGAGCGCATAGCCCTCCGCATGGATGCCGACGGTCAAGCTTCGCGCAACGTGCGCAGCAGCAACCGCAGTAGCACCGTGCCATTGGGCGACACCATCCGCTATAAGCTGAGCAACGGCGAAGTGGCCACGTTGCAGCAAGCCGACGACCTCTCAGGCGAGGAGCTGATAGCCGTAGCCTCGATGGACAAACGCATTTTCCTGGCTGCTCCCCTGCAGCGTGACGCTTTGGCAAAGATGGCCCAATGGCGCAGGCAAGTCAACTGGGACAG
Source organism: Bacteroides sp. (assembly GCA_051878755.1). Classification (GTDB taxonomy): domain Bacteria; phylum Bacteroidota; class Bacteroidia; order Bacteroidales; family Bacteroidaceae; genus Bacteroides. The sequence goes on from JBJEKS010000272.1 coordinate 1,770, forward strand.
CAAACAGGGCGAGGTCATAGCCCGTCGCGAACTGCGCATAGGAGCACTCACCCTGGAATGGCGACCGATAGCGATGGACGACGTTCGCGATGAGATAGTGAGCGTGGTGTGTGAAGCGGCTCATCGCGACGGCCTCAGCATGTTCGATTTTGCCGCTGCCGAAGTGCAACGGCTCCAGCTCCGACTGGCCTCACTGCAACGTTGGCACCCCGAGGAGGAGTGGCCCGACCTAAGCACTGCAGCCCTGCTCCAGCGTGCCGACGAATGGCTTCCCCTCTACATCGGCAAGGCCACCACAGCCCAAGCATTGAAGAAGATAGACCTCACCGAGGTGATGTGGGGCCTGTTGAGCTACGAGCAGCAACAACGAGCCGACTTTCTGGCTCCCACTCACATCACGGTACCCACAGGGAGCCGCATCCGCGTAGATTACCGACAAGGGGCCGAAGCCCCGATAGTGAGCGTCCGCCTACAAGAGTGCTTCGGCATGAGCGACACCCCACGTGTGGATGAAGGCCGTCGCCCCGTCTTGATGGAGCTACTCTCACCCGGCTTCAAGCCTGTACAACTCACGCAAGACCTGCGCAGCTTCTGGCAGAGCACCTACTTCGAGGTACGCAAGGAGCTCCGTCGCCGCTACCCCAAACACTTCTGGCCCGACACCCCCACCGAAGCTCCACCCACCCGGGGCGTAGTAAAACGCACCCCATGAGCACAAGCAAACACCAATTCCCCATGGTCAGTTTTTAGTTCTTAGTTTATAGTTTTTAGTTTTTAGTTTAATGAAAGAATGAATCGCCGCATCATATTAATCACCGGAGGGGCCCGCTCGGGCAAGAGCTCGATGGCGGAGAAGATGGCGCTGAGCCTTGCCCCCAACCCTATCTACATGGCCACGGCACGCATCTGGGACGAGGAGTTCCGCCAACGCGTCCTCAGACACCAGCAAAACCGAGGCCCCCAATGGACCAACATCGAGGAGGAGAAACAACTCAGCCTCCACAACTGCTCCGGGCACGTAGTACTCGTGGATTGCCTCACCCTGTGGTGTACCAACTTCTTCTTCGACCTCGGTGCCGACGTAGAGCAAGCGCTCCAAGCCGCACAAACGGAATTCGACCGCTTCACTGCACAAGAGGCCACTTTCCTCTTCGTGACCAACGAAATCGGCTCGGGAGGCGTATCGACTGACGAGGTGCAGCGCAAGTTCACCGACCTACAGGGGTGGATGAACCAATACGTTGCGCAGCGGGCCGATGAGGTCTATCTGATGGTATCAGGCATTCCAATCCGTATCAAATAAAAATATTCAATCGCTATGAAGGAATTCCATATCACTGCTCCCAATGAGCAAATCCGCCCCCAGCTGGAGGGCAAAATCAACAACCTGACCAAACCCAAAGGCTCCCTGGGCATGTTGGAGGAGCTGGCCCTCCAGATTGGCCTCATTCAGCAGACCCTCTCACCCAAGCTAAGCCATCCGCAAAACATTATCTTCGCTGCCGACCACGGCATCGTGGCCGAGGGGGTGAGCGTTTCGCCCAAGGAGATTACCTGGCAACAAATCTACAACTTCCTCCAAGGAGGGGCTGGGGTCAACTTCCTCTGCCGTCAGCACGGCTTCGAACTGAAGATTGTGGATGCCGGTGTGGATTACGACCTCCCCTACGAACGGGGTATCATCAACCGCAAAGTACGCCGAGGCACGGCCAACTTCCTGCACGGAGCGGCCATGACGGAGGAGGAGATGGAGCGTTGCCTGACGTATGGCGCTGAGGTGGTCAATCAATGCCATGAGGAGGGCAGCAACGTGCTGAGCTTCGGCGAGATGGGCATCGGAAACACCTCAGCTTCATCCATGTGGATGCATTGCCTGACGGACATTCCCCTAAAGGAGTGCGTTGGAGCCGGTGCAGGACTGGACCGCGAAGGGGTCAACCACAAGCTGCAGGTACTGCAACAGGCTCTTGACAACTATC
>JBJEKS010000272.1:3848-9163 GCA_051878755.1 Bacteroides sp.
CGTCTTGGTGAGGGAACTGGTGCCATCTGCGCCTACCCCATCATCGACTCGGCCGTAAGGATGATCAACGAGATGGACTCGTTTACCAACGCCTCGATTACCAAATATTTCTGAGATTTCCCTACTTATGTCACGCCTTATGAACCTCCTTGCTGCACTGATTTTCTTCACCCGGCTCCCCTTCTGGCGACTCCGCGAGGTGCCGGCGGAGTGCTTTAAGCACGTAGTGCCCTACTGGCCACTGGTGGGTTGGCTCACCGGAGGCGTAACGGCTGCGGTGCTGTGGTGCTGCGGACAGGTGCTGCCCATGGCTACGGCGTGGCTTATCGCTCTGGTCAGCCGACTGCTCATCACCGGCTGTCTGCACGAAGACGGACTGGCCGACTTCCTCGATGGCTTTGGCGGCGGTACCTCGCGCGAACGTATCCTCACCATCATGAAGGACTCGCACATCGGCACCTACGGAGTCATCGGCCTCATCATCTACCTCCTCTTGCTCTTCCAGCTCTCCACCCTGCCCCTCCAGTTGCTCTGCGCCCTCGTTGCCTGCGGTGACTGCTGGAGCAAGTGCGTGGCCTCGCAGCTCATCAACCTCCTGCCCTATGCCCGCAAGGAAGAGGAGAGCAAGGCCCGTGTGGTCTATCGCCGCATGAGCCTGAGCGAGGAGATGACGGCTTTGATGGGAGGAGTACTCCCCTGGCTGGGGATGATGACGACGAGATGCTGCCCAGTAGCTTTCTGGCCCGCCCTGCTTGCTCCGCTGATTCCATTCGGCCTGCTCACGCTGCTGATGAAGCGTCGCATCCAGGGTTACACCGGAGATTGCTGCGGAGCCCTGTTCCTGCTTTGCGAGCTCAGTTTTTACCTCAGTTGCCTCATTATATATTCTTTATAACATGGAAATTTATCTTATACGCCACACCTCTGTCGATGTACCTGCAGGTGTCTGCTACGGGCAGAGCGACGTGCCGCTGCGCTCCACCTTCGAGGCCGAAGCCGCAGCTTGCCGTGAGCAACTGCTGGCGCTTATGCCATTTGATGCCGTCTTCACCAGCCCGCTGTCGCGCTGCGTACGCCTGGCCACCTTCTGCGGCTACCCCGATGCCGTGCGCGAACCACGCATCATGGAGATCAACTTCGGAGAATGGGAAATGAAACGCTTTGATGAAATCCATGACCCCCGACTGCAGGAATGGTATGCCGACTACCTGCACGTAGCAGCCACAGGTGGAGAGTCGTTTGAGATGCAGTTCCATCGGGTCTCTGCCTTCCTCAGCGAGCTGAAGCAAAAGCCATGGCAGCGCGTGGCCCTGTTTGCCCACGGCGGTGTACTGATTTCTGCACAAATCTATGCTGGAATGATTACGCCCGAAGAGGCGTTCAACGCCCTCACCCCCTACGGCGGAATCATCCGCATCGAGCTGTAAAGATTCAGAAGAGCTGTAAAGATTCAGACTAGCTGCATAAGGACGATGAGCAGCACCGTCAGTATCTCTGCACGGCGGTTGATGCTGACAGCACGCAGCATATCATCGGTTGTCAGCGGTCGGTCGTTGATGCCGATGTAGGGCTTCCACACCTCTTGACCAAAATAGTTGTGAGGACCACCGAAGCGACAATCCAATATGCCTGCCAGAGCCGCCTCAGGATAACCGGAGTTGGGGCTGGCATGGCATTTGCCTTGACGCACCACGAAGCCCAGCAGCGACAACCTCCCTGCTACCAACAGCATCAAGAGGGCTGTGAGCCGTGCCGGAAGGTAGTTGGCCACATCATCCATCCGCGCTGCAACGCAGCCAAACTCACGGTAGCGCTCGTTGCGATAGCCAATCATCGAGTCGAGCGTATTGACCATCTTATAGGCCATCATGCCGGGTATCCCCAGGAGCAGATACCAGAAGAGCGGAGCTATCACGCCATCGCTCAGGTTTTCGGCCAGGGTTTCAAGCGCTGCAGTGCGTACCTCTTGCGCGCTGAGCTGCTCTGTGTCACGCCCCACGATACGTGCAACCTGCTTGCGCCCCTCCTCCAGGGAGCGGTCCACCGCACGAAACACCTCACGCACCTCGCGCACCAGCGTGGTGCCGGCCAGACAATAGAAGATAAGCAGCACCTCCACAGGCCACATACACCATGGGCTCACCGCACCCAGTACTTGCAGCAAACCGTCGGTGACCCCATAAACAGCAGCCACCAGTCCCAGAGCCAACAGTGACCCATTCAATCGCCGGTGCCTTCCGCGATTCCAATGTCTTTCTCCCCAGGCAATCAAACGACCGAATCCCACCACTGGATGAGGCCATGCCACCGGGTCACCCCAAATCAAGTCGGCCACCCAGGCCAGCAACAACGTCAATGATTTTTCCATGATTGTTTCGTTATGATTCTATCCTAATTTCACCCATTGGGTGATTGCCTCAGCCAGTCGGTCGTTATCCTCGGGACTTTGGGCCGCTATGCGAAAAAAGCGCTCGTCGAGTCCGCTGAAGTTGGAGGCATCGCGTATCAGCATACCATGTTCCTTCAAAAGATACTCCTTCAGCGCCGAAGCCTTGCCCATACGCAAACAGACCAACATGAAATGAGTCTTCGTCTCCCACACATCTACCACTCCCGTCTGCATCAACAGCTGGCGCAACCGCTGTGCCTCGCTCAAGTAAGCCACGATATCCATCTCCTCCTCTGCATGCTGCAACAGATAACGTCCAGCCTCTATGGCCAGCTGATTCACCGACCAAGGCATCCGCTGACTGCGCAGCCGCTCCAGCATCCGCGCGTTGCCCGTGGCATAGCCCAGGCGCAGCCCCGGTATGGCGTAACGCTTCGTCATGGAGTGGAGCAAGAGCAAGTGCGGATAACCCTGCGCTTCCTCAGCAGAGAAGAGCGGATGGAGTGTGAAATACTCATACGACTGGTCGATGACGAAGAGTACCTTGGGGTTCTGCTCCAGCAGTCGGCAGAGCTGCTTCTTCTCCACCACCTGCCCCGTAGGGTTATTGGGATTGCAGAGCCAGAGTAACTGCACCTCCTCGGGCAGTCGATAGTCCATACGCTCATCGGGGAGCTGATAGAGCGAAACGATGCGATGCCCATGCATACGACAGGCATCGGCATACTCGCTGAAGGTAGGCTGGAGTATAGCGCTCACCGACTCCCTGAAGGCCTGTGCAATCAGGTAGATAGCCTCTGTGGCACCATTGGTCACGCACACCTCGGCAGGGAGCAAGCGGTGTTGCTGAGCCAGACGAGCCTCCAACTCGTAAGGCTCGGGTTCAGGATAGCTCCCAATGAGTTCCAAGTGTTGAGCAAGGTGCAGCTTCAGTCCGTTCAGATCCATGCCGTGATAGACGTTGGAGCTGAAGTTGACAGCTGCAGTGCTGTGGTATAGATAGGCATCATCGCCGTGTCCTTTAATCATCGTTCTGGGTTAAAATTTGATACACCAGCGGCATGTTGACGTGCTTACGCACATGCTCAGCCAGAAGGTCATACTGTTCTTCTTTATAGCTAGGATAGTCGAATGCCTCCACGCGCTCCTTCACCTTGTGCTGATGGGGCTGGAGCAGGTAGTCGATGAAGCGGTCGTTGTCGAGTATGCCGTGCAGATAAGTCCCCATGCAGGTGGGGCTTTGACGGTAGCCATCCAGCGTGCCGTCGGCCAGCCGCAGCAGCGGTTGAGACGCTGCCTCGTCAGCCGGAGCTGTAGCCCCCATGTGAATCTCGTATCCCTCCATTGCCTGGAACAGGCCCTGCGGTGAAGCATCCTCCTGCTGCATGGAGGTTTCATCCAGGGGGAATGCCTCATCAGCAAAAAGGCACTTTACCTGACGAGTCACCTTCTCCCCCTGCAGCTCAGTCACCACGGGCAACAGCCCCAATCCAGGCATCCGCTCTACCTCTCCCTCCACATGATGCGGGTCGAGCAGCAGTTGCCCCATCATCTGGTAGCCACCACAGATACCCATCACCGTGGCCCCTTGATGATGCGCACGAAGAATGGCCTGGGCCACCCCACTTCGGCGCAGCTCTTCCAGGTCGTCGATAGTGCATTTGCTGCCGGGCAAGAGGATGATATCCGCCTTCTCCACCTCTTCGGGACGGTGGGTATAGAACAGATGGACGCGAGGGTCGCGCTCCAAGCGGTTGAAATCAGTAAAGTTGCTCAAGTGGCGCAGCAGGATGACAGCCACGTTGACCTTGCCCTGCTCCCAGCGGAGTGACTTATCGGCCAGGACCACCGAATCCTCCTCGTCGATATGCACATCCTTCAAATAGGGTATCACCCCAAGCACGGGAATACCGCATAGCTCCTCCAGCATCTTCACCCCCTCCTCGAAAAGACGGATATCGCCACGGAACTTATTGATGAGAATGCCCTTCACACATCGACGCTCCTCGGGTGGAAGCAGCATCAGCGAGCCATAGACGCTGGCAAACACTCCGCCACGGTCAATATCACCCACCAGAAACACATCAGCTCCCGCATGCAAAGCCATCGGCATATTCACCAGGTCCACATCGTGCAAATTGATTTCTGCCAGACTGCCCGCTCCCTCCAGCACCACAGGATTGTAGCGCTGAGCCAGCCGGTCGAAGGCCGCACACACCTCCCTGCGCAGCTGTTCGCGTCCCTCCTTGCGGAAGAACTCAGAGGCCGAGCGGTTGCCCACCGGTTTGCCGTTAAGCACCACTTGGCAGGTCATGTCACTCTGCGGCTTAAGCAGCAATGGGTTCATGTCCGTGTGGCATGGCACACCTGCCGCCTCGGCCTGTACGGCCTGTGCCCTCCCAATCTCCAGCCCCTCTGGGGTAGCATAGGAGTTGAGCGCCATGTTCTGCGCCTTGAAGGGCGCTGGGTTGAAGCCATCCTGCTTGAAGATACGGCAGAAGGCAGCAGCGAGTACACTCTTCCCCACGTCGCTCCCCGTCCCGGCCAGCATCACCGGGTGTAGTTTATGTTCGTTACGCATTGTCCATACATTTATAATACCTCGTATAATTATAATACCTCGTATAATATCCAACCTTGAAATCACAAGGACCACATAGAGCGAGCAAAATTAGTGAAATACCCCCATCTGGCCAAAATTTGGAGTTATTATCTCTGATTTTTCCCTGCTCATTTCCCGATAGATGGCGATTATTTCCCGATTGTCGACGAAGTGAGGAGTTGAACACAGGGAAAAATTGGTTTTGGAATGATTCTTGAAGTAACTTTGCGAAGGATTTACAAATACATTATTATATATGGAAAATGCTTTTCTTAACGACACCTCGGCATTGCAGGCAATGACCCAGGTACAGGAGGCGCTGCT
>JBJEKS010000273.1:0-9104 GCA_051878755.1 Bacteroides sp.
ACACCGTCTGACAGGAGTCCGGCAGTCGTTCATAGCGCGTCAGCGTCTGCTGCGTCGCCTTACCAAGCAGTGGAAATTCCGCTGCATCCACGAAACGAGTCTGGGCCTGTAGCCCCAAGGCAGCAAGACAGAACGTAGCTGCCAATAGTAAATGCTTGTTTTTCATTGAATGGTCATTCATGTAACTTAGTAGTAACGATAATCGCTCTGATTACAGGGGCAAAGTTACAGAATTATTTTGTATGGCCGATGATTTCTTCAAAATTTTATCAGGATAAAGTGTGTTCTGCTGAGATACCATAGTTCTGCCGGAACTTATACCCCTTGGGGAGTACAGGTCAGTATGATTTTCTTTATTTTTATCAGAATTAGCGATATTTGAACGAGTAATTATGTTTTAGAACATGTTTATATAAAAATTTTCCTTATTTCGATGTCGAATTCCAAATTAATATCTATGTTTGCAGCGTGATTAGGCGTTAAGGGGGTATAAGTTCCGGCAGAACTCATACCGTTAGCCCGAGTTAACTGAATTATTGAGGATGTCCTTTTCGGAGGCATCTGGGTTTTATTTATACTATAAAAAACGTAATTTGTATGTTGAAAAAGTACAAGATTGTCAGTATGATGCTGTTAGCAGGATACGTAGCGTATCCTGTGGGACTCCGGGCTGAGATTCCGGACGTACAGAACGTGCATGTTTCCCAGCAAGCAGGGAAGGTAACAGGTACCGTAGTGGATGCCTATGGACCCGTGATTGGTGCCGCAGTGCTCGTAAAAGGGACAAGCAATGGTGTGGTGACCGACATGGATGGTCATTTCACCCTGCAAGGCTTGAAGAACGGGGACATCATCCAGATTTCCTATATTGGATATGTTACCAAAGAAATCAAGTACACCGGTCAATCCTCCATCCAGGTCACGATGGTGGAGGACTCACAGACGCTCGACGAGGTGGTAGTATTGGCCTATGGTGTGAAGCAGAAACGCGGTAAGCTGACCAACTCCGTGGCCAGCGTAAGCGAAGAGACCCTGAAAATTGGTTCGTATGGTGACCCCGCACAGGCCCTGGTGGGTGCCGTCTCTGGTGTGAAGGTGAAGCAGACCTCTGGTTTCGCCGGTTCTACTCCCTCGATTACACTCCGTGGTGGTACGAGCTATGATGGCACGGGTTCGCCCCTCGTAGTGGTCGATGGACAGATTCGTACCGACGGTCTGAGCGACCTCAACTCCAACGATATTGAGTCTATGGAGGTGATGAAGGATGCCGGTGCAACGGCCATCTACGGTGCGCGTGCTGCCAATGGTGTCATCCTGGTTACCACCAAGCAGGGTAAGACAGGAAAGGCTTCAATCAACTTCAACATGAAGGTGGGTGCGCAGTACTACAACCCCACTTACGACATGATGGATGCCTACGGCTACATCTACTGGATGCGTCAGGCTTATGCCAACACGCCCTGGTGTACGGCTACGGGTAACCTGACCTCGGGAGCAAGTAGCGTAGGTACGGGTTCTACCGAGCTGTCGAAGAGCAGCGTCTATAACGTGCTTGGCTATAATGGTTCTGAATATCAGCAGAATCTGATTAACAACCACGGTTGGCAGGTGATGGACGACCCCGTGAGCGATGGTAAGATTCTCTATAAGAATACCGACGTGAGTGACTACAACATCAATTCGCCCGCCACGTCGCAGGAGTACAACCTCAGCTTCTCCGGCGGTAACGACCGCGGCAAGTACTATGCCGGCTTGGGCTACTATGATGCCGATGGCTTGAAGATAAATAACTTCTACAAGCGTTACTCCTTCTCGTTCACCGGTTCCTATAAGATAGCCGACTGGCTGGAAGCCAGCTCCATCTTCAACTACAACCGTGCCAACTGGTCGGATGGCCCCGGGTTCCAGTCGAACGATAGTTACTACTTCGGTCGTGTATTGACCTTGCCTCCCACGGTACGTCTGGAGGATGAAGAGGGTAACTACCTCCTGGGTGCATCGCGAAATGATGGTAACTACCAGTATGAAATCGACAAGTTCCAGGTGGATCAGCAGACCGATAAGTTCAACATGACGCAGACACTGGAGGCCAAGCTTTTCAAAGGATTCACACTTCGCGGCACGATGGCATGGAGCTACAGCGAATACACGGGCGAAGGCTTCACGAAGGACTATCACACCAACCAGGCTGCTACCAATTTGAACACCAACCGCTCCACCTGGTCGCAGTTCTACCGCTACTTCAATCAGACCTATAGCGTCGTGGCCAACTACGATGCCAAGTTTGGTGACCACTCTGTAAATGCCATGGCCGGTACCGAGTTCTGGGACAAGCAGTACAAGTACCTCTATGCAAAAGGTCAGGGTGCCCCGACTGACGATTTTGCCGACCTGGGTTACACGACCACGGAAGAGGGTAAGCGCACCATCGACAGCTCCCACACCCGCGAGCGCATCATGTCTTTCTTCGGACGCGTGCAGTACGACTACCTCGACCGCTACATCCTGGCTTTCACCTTCCGTGAAGACGGTTACTCGCGCCTCATCAACAACCGCTGGGGCTTCTTCCCCGGTCTCTCTGCAGGTTGGGTATTCTCCGACGAAAGCTTCTATGAGCCACTGAAGGAGATTGTCAACTACGGTAAGCTGCGTGCCAGCTACGGTGTGAACGGTAGCATCGATACCAACTACATCGGCATCTATACGCTGCATGGCGCATACAGCTCGGCTACCTACAATGGTAATACAGGCTTCCGACTCTCTACTTTGCCTAACCCGAACCTCCGTTGGGAGAAGACCCGTACGGCAGAAGTGGGTATGGACCTCGGTTTCCTCAACAACCGCTTTACCCTCGGCCTTACTTACTATAACCGCTTGACGTCCGACAAGTATGCATCGCTCTCCTTGCCTTCGACCACGGGATGGAGCTCCATCACCAACAACAACGGTAAGTTCCGCAACAGCGGTATCGAAATAGACATCAACGCCAACCTGATGCGCACGAAGGACTTCACCTGGACGCTCGGTGCCAACATCTCCTACAACAAGAATACGGTAGTCGAACTGCCTTACAACGGACTGGATCGCAACCGCCAGGGAGGTACCGAAATCTACACTGGCAACGGTGACGAAACCTATTTCGTAGGTGGCCTGCAGGAGGGCAAGACGCCTTACAATGTCATCGTAGGTTATGGCGTAGAAAAGATGGCTCGCACAGAGGCTGATTTGGTAGATGGCTATTGCGATATGTCGCAGAGCATCGCCGTCTATTACGGTGAGAAGGGTCTGAAGAAACTGCAGGATGCCGGCTGGACAGGTAAGAAGTATGAGCTGGCTTGTGGTGACCTGATTTTTGAGGATATCAACAAGGACGGTATCATCGACTCTTACGACCGCAAGGTCATCGGCAACCAGACCCCGAAATGGAATGGTGGTTTCAACACCACGTTGAGCTGGAAGGGCCTGACCCTCTACCTGCGTACCGACTTCGGTCTTGGCTTCACGAGCTACGATGGTCTGAAGCAGTGGATTGACGGTTGCGCACAGGGTGCCTACAGCATGACCACAGACATCTGGGATTCATGGACTCCCGACAACCCCAACGCCAAGTATCCTCGCTACGTATGGGCCGACCAGTTGGGCAAGAACAACTATATCCGTACCTCCGAATTCTGGGCTTCCAATGGTAACTACCTGGCCTTCCGTGAGCTGCAGCTGTCATACGAGTTGCCGAAGAACATCTGCCAGAAGTTCCGTTGCAATGGCTTGAAGGTATCTGTTACGGGACAGAACCTCGGTTACCTGACCAGCAGCAAGTCTGCAATTCCTGATTACACTCAGTATTCCAGCGGTCTTACCAGTGGTTGGGGTGGTGCTTACGCCCTGCCTCGCACCGTACTCTTCGGACTGGATATTACTTTCTAAATCATTCCTAATTCAAAAGATAGACGAATATGAAAAAGAACAATTTATATATGCTGGCATCTGCGGCTGTAGTGGCCGCAGGTATGGGGCTGACTTCCTGCTCGGACTGGCTTGACCTGGCTCCAATCGACTATTATGGTGCCGGAAACTTCTGGCAGAGCGAAGATCAGGCCATCGGTAACATACAGGCCCAGATGAGCAAGCTGCGCGAATTCAATTTCCAGATTAATATCACTTACGGTGAAATCCGTGGCGGTGCTTACACTACGCAGACGGGTGGTAGCGATGGTGCCAGCCTCAATGCGCAGTACCTTCGCGACCAGAACCTCTCGCAGACCAACTATGGTGTGGCCAACTTCGGTAACTACTGGGGACTGGTTTCTGCTGCCAACTTCTTTATCTATAATGTAGAGAATGCAGAATATTTCACCTCGGAGGAGACCAAGAACTACTGCCTGGGTATGGTCTATGGTATGCGTGCCTACTACTACTTCCTGATGTACCGTGCTTACGGTGGTGTACCCCTGCGCTTGACACCTGATGTGGAGAATGGCAACTACGACACCTCCACGCTCTACAAGGCCCGCGCTACGGCTTCGGAGACGTTGGCTCAGATTAAGTCAGACATCGACAAGTCGCTGCAGTACTTTGGCAGTCAGACCTCGTTCAACTTCAACGGCAGCAGCAAGAACGCCAAGTACTACTGGTCGAAGGCTGCTACCGAGATGCTGGCCGGTGAGGTCTATCTCTGGAGTGCCAAGGTGGCTACGGGCGACCAGGCTATCATTCCTGGTGACCTGGCCAAGGCCAAGAGCTACTTCCAGAATGTGGTCAACAACTACGGCCTCTCGTTGCAAGCCAAATTCACCGATGTGTTCAGCGTAGAGAATGAGCAGAATGACGAAATCATCTTCGCCTTCGATGCCGATGAGACCGAGGTGGCCAACGCCATTCCTGCAAACTATCTATATAACATCTACACCGGTGGTTATACCATAGGCACTGCTTACGAATCTGATGGCACGCTGTGGGATAATCCGCTGACAATACCCGGAGCTCAACCGCGCTATCAATTTACTAACGCATTGTGGTATCAGTATGATGCCGAAGACACCCGCCGCGACGCTACCTTCATAGCCTCCTGGCACGATAAGGAAGCCACTCAGCTGCGTGGTACCTTTGTCTGCAAGAACCTGGGTTCTATCCTGGCTACCACGGGCTATCGTTGCTACAATGGCGACCAACCCATCTACCGCTTGCCGCTGGCTATCCTCTCACTGGCTGAAATCGCCAATATGGAGGGTGACAATGCCAACGTGGTGAAATACATCAACCAAATCCGTCAGCGTGCCTATGGTGCTGACTGGAGTCTGGACGAATTTGGCTACACGGCAGGTTCATTCGTAGAGAATGAGGTGGCTATCCTCCACGAGAAGGATAAAGAGTTTGTACAGGAAGGCCAACGCTGGTACGACGTGCGTCGTATGTCCATCAGTTCAGCCTGTGGTGAGACCGATCACCTGGTGTTCCACAACGAGGGTAGTGTGGCGTACGGCCTGGAAGTTACCGAGAACATGAAGGAACTCAGCCCGAACCTCTGGTCGGAGAAGGAGCCTCCCTCGATTACGGTAGAGCCCATCCTCTCTACGGACCTGGCTTATCGTGTGCTGTGGCCCCTCAGCACTTCCGACCTGGCCAACGACCCCGAGCTGAAGCAGACTCCTGGCTATGAGATGAATGAATAACGCTTGTTTTCAGATAACAGCCTTTCAGTCATAGATTGAAGAATAGTTGGAAGGAGAGGTCTGCGAAGGTCTCTTCTTCCAATGCTGTTTTTATTGAGCTGCATAAAGCAAAAAAAATCCATCTCTTTTTGCAAGAAATCTAGGTAAAAAGTTGGCGGTATCAGAAAAGTATCGTACTTTTACGCCCAATAGTAAACAAACTATTTTAGTTAACTTTATAATATACTGATATGGAAAAAATTATCGGACTTATCAATGCTCCTTTTACTCCGTTTTATGCAAACGGTGACGTGAATTTCGAACCCATTCCCGCGTATGCTGCCATGCTGGCTAAGAACGGGCTGAAGGGTGTGTTTATCAACGGTTCATCCGGCGAGGGCTACATGCTCACCACCGAAGAGCGTATGCAGCTGGCTGAGGCCTGGATGGCTGCTCGGCCCGAGGGCTTCAAGGTGATTGTACACGTGGGTAGCTGCTGCCTGCGCGAGAGTGCCAAGCTGGCTGCTCATGCCGCTCAGATTGGTGCTGATGCGATTGGTGCCATGGCGCCTCCCTTCCCGAAGATTGGCCGCATCGAGGAGTTGGTGAAGTACTGCGAGGCCATCTGTGCCGCTGCACCCGAGCTTCCCTTCTACTACTACCACATCCCTGCCTTCAACGGCGCTTTCCTGCCTATGCTTGACCTGCTGAAGGCCGTGGATGGCCGCATTCCCAACTTTGCCGGTATCAAATATACCTTCGAGAGCCTCTATGAGTACAACCAGTGCCGCCTCTACAAGAACGGCAAGTACGACATGCTCCACGGTCAGGACGAAACCATCCTGCCGAGCCTGGCTCAAGGCGGCGCACAGGGTGGCATCGGTGGCACGACCAACTACAACGGCTGCAACCTGGTGGGCATCATCGAGGCCTGGAAGGCTGGCGACCTGGAGAAAGCCCGCGAACTGCAGAACTTCTCGCAGGAGGTGATCAACGTAATCTGCAACTTCCGTGGCAACATCGTGGGTGGCAAGCGCATCATGAAGCTCATCGGCCTCGACCTCGGTCCCAACCGCGTGCCTTTCCGCACCGTGACCGACGAGGAGGAGGTAGAACTCAAGAAGCAGCTCGAAGCCATCAACTTCTTCGAGCGTTGCAACAAGTTCTGAACAACTAGACTCATTCTGAACGACTCAAACTAATCTTGAAAAGAAAATGAACGATTCTCAGAAAAAATACCTCCAGCAGTGGCGCGACACGTACCGCAGCGAACTGCTGGACAATATCATGCCCTTCTGGATGGAGCATGGCCTGGACCGCGAGAACGATGGGGTATATACCTGCCTGGACCGTGATGGCACGCTGATGGATTCGACCAAGTCGGTTTGGTTCCAAGGTCGCTTCGGCTTTATCTGCGCCTACGCCTACAACCACGTGGAGCAACGCCCCGAGTGGCTGGAGGCTTCGCTCAGCTGCATCCGCTTCCTGGAGGAGCATTGTGTCGATACGGATGGACACAAATTCTTCACCGTCACGGCTCAAGGGGAGGGCATACAGAAGCGGCGCTACGTCTTCAGCGAATGTTTCTGTGCCATGGCCATGGCCGAGTATGCCAAGGCTACGGGAAGCCGCGAGTATGCCGAAAAGGCGCTCAAGGAGTTTCAGAACATCCGCCGCATGATGGCTACGCCGGGCTTCCTGCCCCCCAAGACCACTGTGGCCGGACGGAGCCACAGCATCACGATGATGCTTATCAACGTAGCCGTCATCGTGAAGCGGGTCATTCAGCATCCCGACCTCGACGCGCAGGTGGAGAGCTCGCTCTACGACATCGAGCACTACTTCATGCACCCCGAGTTTGAGGCGCTGTTGGAGAGTGTGACCCCTGAGGGTGGCTTGATTGACACCATTGCCGGTCGTGTCATCAATCCCGGGCACTGCATCGAGACGGCGTGGTTCATCATGGAGTGTGCCAAGGGTCGCCCCGACCGCGAGCACCTGAATGAAGTGGCTCTCCGCATCCTCGACTGGTCGTGGAAGTGGGGCTGGGATGAGCAGTATGGCGGTATCATCAACTTCAAGGATTGCCGCAACTTCCCGCCGCAGGACTACTCGCAGGACATGAAGTTCTGGTGGCCGCAGTGCGAGACCATCATCGCCGCACTCTACGCCTATCAGCTGTCGGGTGACGAGAAGTACCTGGAGATGCACCGCCTGGCCAACGAATGGGCCTTTGCCCATTTCAAGGACCAGGAGTACCCCGAGTGGTACGGCTACCTGCATCGTGACGGCACCGTGGCTCAGCCGGCCAAGGGCAACATCTTCAAAGGGCCCTTCCATATCCCCCGTATGCTCATCAAGGCCGCCATGCTCTGCGATGAACTGCTGGCCGAATGAGTGTCGATTTCAACCTGTAATAACTTAAAAATCCAATAATTGATGATGAAAAACTCAAAAGTATATCCCTGGGTGGTGGTGGGCCTGCTGTGGGTCGTGGCGTTGCTAAACTACATGGACCGGCAGATGCTCTCCACGATGCAGGAGGCCATGGGACATGACATTGTGGAGCTGCAGAATGCCGAGGCGTTCGGCTTCCTGATGTCGGTGTTCCTGTGGATTTATGCCGTGATGAGTCCCGTGTCGGGCGTGATTGGCGACCGGCTTAACCGGAAGTGGCTCATTGTGGGTAGCCTGTTTGTCTGGTCGTCGGTCACGCTGGCCATGGGCTTTGCCGAGTCGTATAATCAGATACTGGTGCTGCGTGCCGTGATGGGCATCAGCGAGGCGCTCTACATGCCTGCTGCCCTCTCGCTCATCGCCGACTACCACCAGGGTAAGTCCTGCTCGCTGGCCGTGGGTATCCACATGACGGGTCTCTACTGCGGTCAGGCCGTGGGAGGCTTTGGCGCTACGGTAGCTGCAGCCTTCTCCTGGCATGAGGCTTTCCTCGGATTCGGTCTCATTGGCGTGGTCTATTCCTTGATTCTCATCGCCTTCCTGCACGATAAGGGTAGGGGACGTGAGGTGGATTCACCCGCTCAGCTGGCGGCTCAACAGGCTGCCAAGCAACCCAAGGAGAGCATCTGGAAGGCTTTCCCCATCCTTTTCAGCAGCCTGGCCTTCGGCGTTATCCTCTTCTATTTTGCCGTGCTCAGTCTGCCTGGATGGGCCACGAAGAACTGGCTCCCCACGCTCTTTGCCAACAGCCTCGATATCCCCATGTCGCAGGCAGGCCCGATGAGCACCATCACCATCGCCTTCTCTTCCTTCCTTGGTGTGATTATCGGTGGTGTGATGAGTGACAAGTGGGTGAAGGTCAATCTGCGTGGACGCGTCTATACCAGCGCTATCGGTCTCTCACTCACGATTCCCTCGCTCGTGCTGCTCGGCACCTCCCACAACATCGTGGGCGTGGTCAGCGCCGGTTTGCTCTTCGGTATCGGCTACGGCATGTTT
>JBJEKS010000274.1:0-9099 GCA_051878755.1 Bacteroides sp.
GCGACCCTCAGCTTGGAAGGCTAATGCTCTATCAACTGAGCTACTTCCGCAATTTCATCCAGCTTTTAGAACCGGACTTGTGGGCAAAGATGGATTCGAACCACCGAAGGCGTAAGCCAGCAGATTTACAGTCTGCCCCATTTGGCCACTCTGGTATTTGCCCTTTTGCGCCTCATTCAGCAGGCTTCAGATGCCTTGCTTTCTGAATTGCGGTGCAAAGATACGACTATTTTTTTAAACTCCAAAAAAAATCGACCATTTTTATTGCAGTTACTGCACATTCATCGCCTTTATTGCCCAATTTACCCCCTGCACGCTCCTCGGCCTGGGTCAAATTGTTGGTTGTAATGAGTCCGAAGATGACAGGTACCTGGCCTGTGGCATTGAGTTGGGCTATACCTTGTGTCGCACCCATGCAGACATAGTCGAAGTGGGGTGTGTCACCACGAATCACGCAACCCAGGGCGATAACGGCATCCACCTGACCACTCTCGATGAGGCAGTGAGCACCAAAGGTAAGCTCAAAGCTACCGGGCACGGGCTTTACCAAGATATTTTCCTCTTTCGCTCCATGGCGCTTCAAGGTGCTGACGGCTCCTTCAAGCAGTGCGCCGGTAATGGCCGGGTTCCACTCGGATACTACAATGCCAAATTTCATCGTTTCTGCGCTAGGGACTTTAGAGAAGTCGTAGTCTGATAAGTTATGTAATGCGGTTGCCATTTTGTCAATTGATGAGGTGTACAGTGATGCAATGATGGTTTATTACTTCTTGCTCAGCTTGGCTTGCTCGATGTATTTGTCGATGTCCATAGCCTGATAAGAGCGGAAGTACTTCTCCTTGATGGTGGTGAAGGCACTGAGGGCATCGTCATACTTGCCCTGTTTCATGTAAATCTTGCCGGCCTGCATAAGGAAGATAGGGCTGATGCTGTTGCTGTCAGAAGCCTTAGCGGCCTTCATCAGCAGCGAGGCTGCTTTGTCCAACTGTCCCATCTCGGCGTAGCAGTTACCCATGGCACCCTGGATGGCGGGAGCAACCAGCTGGTCGTCGCCGTCGAACTTGTCGAGTGCTTTCACTGCTTCTTCGTATTTACCCAGGTGGTAGAGGCAGATGCCGCTGTAGGCCTGTGCCAAATTGGCGGCAGCCGTGCCACCGAACTCGTCGATTACATACTTGAAACCTTTGTAGCTGATGCTGTCGCCATTGAGGGCATATTCGTACAGGTCAGCCTCGAAGTATTCCTGGCCTTTGAAGAGAGCGGCCTGGGCTTTCTCCTCGCGAGGTTCTACATAGAGGTTTTTGTACATCACCACACCGGCTACGATGAGGATGACTGCCAATACGGCACCAATGATTGTTTTCTTGTTCTTCAAGAAGAATACTTCCGACTGCGTCAGTGCCTCTTCTACATTCAAGGCTTCATTTTGCTTTTTTTCTACTGCCATTTTTATGTTTCGTTTTTTGTTATTATTCCGATAATAGAGTTTTTCGAACGGCAAAAGTACATTATTTATGGCATCTAGCGAAATTTCGGGGCTACTTTTTTTTAATCAAGCGTAGAAAAGGGGAAAAATATTGTATTTTTGCATCGATTTTCCCGTTTGATAACGTTTGAATACAGCTTTTTTTATGATATTGAATCGCATTTCTATACTTAATTATAAGAATCTGGAGCAGGTGGATCTGAGCTTCTCGCCGAAGCTTAACTGCCTCTTCGGTCATAACGGCATGGGCAAGACCAACCTGCTTGATGCCATCTATTTTCTCTCGTTCTGTAAGAGTGCGGGTAACCCCGTGGATTCGCAGAATATCCGCCATGATGCGGACTTCTTCGTTATTCAGGGATTCTATGAAGAGGATAATGGGGAGCGCGAAGAGATTTACTGCGGCATGAAGCGGAGGGCCAAGAAGCAGTTCAAGCGTAACAAGAAGGAGTATCAACGTCTATCAGACCATATCGGGTTCATACCCCTGGTGATGGTTTCGCCGGCCGATGCAGAGTTGGTGCTGGGCGGGAGTGAGGAGCGCCGCAGGTTCATGGACGTGGTTATCTCGCAGTCGGACAAGGAGTACCTTGATGCCTTGATTCGCTACAACAAGGCGCTCAGTCAGCGCAACGTGCTGCTAAAGAGTGAGATGCCAGTGGATGAGGAGCTCTTCCTGGTGTGGGAGGAGATGATGGCACAGGCAGGTGAGGTGGTCTTTGCCAAACGTGAGGCCTTTATCCGTGAGTTTATCCCCATCTTTCAGGATTTCTATGCCTTCATCTCGCAGGAGCGGGAGGAGGTGTCACTTAGCTATGAGTCGCATGCGCGCGACACCTCTTTATATGAGGTCATCCGTGCGAGTCGTCAGCGCGACTTGATTATGGGATATTCGTTGAAAGGCATCCACAAGGATGAGCTGACCATGCAGTTGGGTGGCTATCCGTTGCGACGTGAGGGGTCGCAGGGACAGAACAAGACCTATCTGGTGGCGCTGAAGCTGGCGCAGTTTGATTTCCTGAAGCGCAAGGGGCGCACCACGCCGCTGCTGCTGCTTGATGATATCTTCGATAAGCTTGACGCACAGCGTGTAGAGCAGATTGTTAAACTGGTGGCTGGTGAGCGCTTCGGCCAGATATTCATCACCGACACCAACCGCGAGCACTTGGATAGCATCCTCCAGAAGGTGGGGAGTGACTATTGTATCTTCAGGGTCGATAACGGCGTGGTGAGCGATACGGCTAATGACATAGCAGCGGAGGGCGAGGTATGAAGCGTAGCAATGCACAGCCCATCGGCGAGCTGATACGCCACTATCTGCGGCAGGAGAGCCTGGAGACACCGCTCAACGAGGTGCGGCTCATCAAGGCCTGGCCCGAGGTATTGGGGCCCGTCATCAGCAGTTATACCAAGGAGCTTTACATCAAGAACCAGGTGCTCTACGTGCATCTCACGTCGGCGGTACTTAGGCAGGAGCTGATGATGGGGCGAGAAATCCTGGTGCGCAACCTGAATGCCAAGGTGGGTGCTCAAGTTATTACGAATATCATTTTCCGATAGGCAGCGTGGTAAGTACGGGTATGCCGTAGGCCTTTAGGTCTTGTTGTGCCTTGAGGTAGCTGGCTGGGTTGAGGAGTTCGCGGTGGTCGTGTGCATCGAGTCCGATGATGGCGGTGCATCCCTCGCTGGCAGCTATCTTCCAGAAGCCTGGGGTGGGGTAGGTGAGTCGTCCGTTCTCCTCAGTCTCGCCGAAGTACCAGCGTCCGATATTATACTCCAGGGGGATATGCAGACGAGCAGCGGCACGGCAGATGTGGCGGCTGATGGTGCTGCAGTGGTGGTCGAACGTAGGGTAGGATCGCATGAAGAGGTCGGGGTGGGCCAGGTAGCAGAAGAGCCCGCTCTCCATGCCCTCGATGGCACTCTCCTCATAGAGGTCGAGCATGTCACGGTTGTGGGTGTGGCTTCCGAAATAAGGGAACTTCTCGTCGGTATGGTAGTAATGGTTGCCGAAGATGGCGTAGTCGATGTGGTATTGCTTGATTTGTTCCTTCAGCCAGTAGAGGTAGTCGGGGAAGTATTCACACTCTAGTCCAATCTTGATATCTATCTTGTCGTGGTATTTGTCGCGCAGGGCACTGATGCTCTCCACGTAGTCGGGCAGTTCGGCCGGCAGCATGCGCATGCCGGCCACAAAATCGGTGCGGTATTTCCAGGGTGTATGATCGGAAAAGCCCAACACGTCGTAGCCACCCTTGATGGCGCTGAGCACAAACTCCTCGTCTGTGCCTTTGGCATGCATGCAGCGGGTGGTGTGGGTATGGTAGTTGGTTCTCATTATCTTTTCAATTGATTAAGATTTATCTTTGTATGGATTCGATTAGCTGATTACTTCATCCATGCGGATGTCGAAGGGCTCAGCGGGTACCTCTTCCACTCGTTGGAAGGGGAAGCAGAGGCCTATCTTCCAGGCCTGTGGCAAGCGGGGTAGCAACCGGTCGTAGTAGCCTTTGCCCCGGCCCAGGCGGTTGCCTAGGTCATCAAAGGCCACTCCGGGCACCACGATGCATGCTATCTGCTCCGGGTGTAGAAAGGGTGGACCGGTGGGCTCCTCGATGCCGTATGCCCCTGTAGCTAGCTCGTGGCGGCTATGGTAGGAGCGTAGCTCCAGGTCGTCACCTACCACCACGGGAAGGATAATCTGCTTCTTGCTGGCCCAGCGCTCCACGAAGTCATGCGTCTGCACCTCGTCGGGCAGGGAGTAGTAGAGCATCACTACCTGAGCGTCCTGGAACCGTGGAGAGGCCTCTAGCCGCTTCAGCGCCTCAGCAGAAAGCGAAGTCAGCAGTCCGGCATTCCGGTAGGTAGCCTTTAATGCCGCCATCTGCTTGCGCAGTTCTTTTTTCGTCATTCTGTCCATTTTCATCCTCATTAAGTTCCGGAGCGGTGGGGAAAGCTTTCCCGTTCTCCAGTATCTCGAGGGCCTTCTTCACGGTGGCATCCTCGGTGTTGATGTAGCGTATGTACTCCTCTTGGCCCAGCATGTTGTAGATGATGTTGCCATAGACGTGGCGCTCCAGGAGCTTGCGCGACTTCTGTATCAGCAGGTTCCTGCGTTTCAGTCCTTTGCTCTCGGCATAGCGAATGAATTGCTCCATCACGTTCTGACCTTTGAGATACTTGAGCAGTGGCTCGTACTCCTCGTAGGTTTCCAGTTTGGGGCGGTTGGTGTCGGAGTAGTGGAAGCTGAACCGGATGATGAGGCCGCGGTTGCTGGCCTCGATGAGGTAGGAGCTGACGCCTGTGGTGTCCTGAGGTACGAAGACATCGGGCATGATGCCTCCTCCGCCATAGACGGGGCGGCCCAGAGAGGTCTCAAACTGCTCGTCCTCGTTCAGCTTGATGCTGTCCTTGGAGAAGAACTCGCCATGCTCGTAGCGCGTGAGCCAGTCGCGGTCGTACTGGCTGTCGTTACCGTTGGCGTAGGGACGCTGGATGCAGCGGCCCGAGGGGGTGTGGTAGCGTGCCACGGTGAGCCGGATGGCCGAGCCGTCGCTGAAGTCAATGGGTTGCTGCACAAGGCCCTTGCCGAAGGAACGTCGGCCTACGATGATGCCGCGGTCATTGTCCTGTATGGCTCCGGCAAAGATTTCACTAGCCGAGGCCGAACCCTCATCCACGAGTACCACCAGGGGCATGCGTTGGCAGCTGCCTGTACCGTTGGCATAGTCCTGTGTGCGCGGGAACTTGCGTCCCTCGGCATAGACAATGAGTTGCCCTTCGGGCAGGAACTCGTTGACCATGCGGATGGCAGCCTCCATGTAGCCACCGGTGTTGTCGCGCAGGTCGATGATGAGGCCCTTGCACTGCTGGTGTACCAGTTGGGCGATGGCGTTGAGCAGTTCGATATGTGTGGTGCGTGCAAATTTGCTGATTTGTATGTAACCAAAGTCGTCTGTCACCATGTAGGCGGCGTTGATGCTGTTTTGAGGAATGTCACCCCGTACGATGAGGAAATCGAGCAGTTCAGGCTCACCCATGCGCTTCACGCTCACCTTCACCTCACTGCCCTTGGGGCCTTTGAGGGTACGCATGGCCCGCTCGTTGTTGAGCGTCTTGCCAACGAAGAGGCTGTCATCGACCCTGACGATACGGTCGCCGGCCATGAGGCCCACCTTCTCTGAGGGGCCGCCTTTGATGACGCGGTTGACGTGTACGGTATCATCCTGGATGGTAAACTGTATGCCGATGCCGCTGAAGCTACCCTCCAGCTCGGAGTTGACCTGTTCCAGGTTCTGTGCAGGGATATAGACAGAGTGGGGGTCGAGCTCGGCCAGGATTTGTGGCATGGCCTTCTCCACAAGTTCGGTCATATCGACCGTATCCACGTACTGGTCGTCGATGACGCGCAGCAGGGCGTTGAGCTTGTTGGATGAGCCGTTGATGATACCCAGGCGGTTGCCGGCAAAGTGCTGTGCATAGAACGTTCCTATCAGGATGCCAATCACCACGCTCACGGCAATGATCAGCGGAATGAATCGGTTGGTGTTTCTTGATGACATTTTTATTCAGTGATTAGGGATTTAGTGATTAGTGATTAATGATTAGTGATGGTCTTCTACCTCCATATAGACTACCTCGATGCCAGCTCGCTTCATGAGCTCTATGCCGTCTTCCAGGCGATATTTTTCGGAATAGACCACGCGCTTGATGCCGGCCTGGATGATGAGCTTGGCACACTCGATGCAGGGTGAGGCCGTGACGTACATGGTGGCTCCGTCGCTGCTGTTGTTGCTGCGGGCTATCTTGGTGATGGCGTTGGCCTCAGCGTGGAGCACGTAGGGCTTGGTGGTGTTGTGTTCGTCCTCGCACACGTTCTCAAATCCCGAAGGGGTGCCGTTGTAGCCGTCCGAGATAATCATCTTCTCTTTCACAATCAAGGCCCCTACCTGCCGCCGTTGGCAGTAGGAATTTTCAGCCCAGATGTAGGCCATGCGCAGGTAACGCTTGTCCAGGGCCTGCTGTTTCTCGCTTGCGTTCTTTTCCATTGTTATTGATGGTATATGGGGTTATTTCTGTACATGGAAGCTCATGCGCATGGTAATCTCTCCGCTGGTATAGAAGAGGTAAAGATTCTGTGTGTCACCTTCGTAGCGGGTTACCCCTTTTAGCCCGTTGATAAAGGCGTTAGCCAGTGGATCGGTCTCTGAGGGGTTATTCTGCAGGATGATGGTGAGGTTACGTCCTTCACCGATGGTCCAGCTACCATTGAAGGGCGTTTTGATTCCGCGTCCGTTCATGGCGCCTCCGGTGGAGACACCTGTAGCACCTCCCTCAAAGTTGAGCACAAAGTTGTTTTCGTTTTCCATCGCTGTTTCGCTGCCCTTGCGTGCAGCTTCGTTATCGCCCCAGAAGTCGTACCACTGGTTGCTCCCGTCGCGGCTGATATAGGTCAGTTTCCAGGTTTTCCCACCGCCTACGAAGATGTCCATCACATCGTCGTCGTTACTGCAGCTGGTCAAGGCAAGGCTCAGGGTGAGGCAGAGCATCATGCCGAGGGTCACTATGAAGCGACCGTTTGAAAACGTCTTGCTGTATTGTTTACTGTTGCTATTCATCATACGGTTTCACTAATAGGTTACTTATATAATATATATAATGTACGCGCGAGGTTCCGAAGCGCTGACTACTTCATCTGCTTTTCTTGACTGATGCCGTTGCGCTGGAGCAGGGCGTTGATGGTGGGCTTCTGTCCGCGGAAGCGGATGTAGAGGCTCATGGGGTCCTCGGTGCCGCCCTTGGAGAGGATGTGGTCGCGGAAGCTCTGAGCCACATCGGTGTTGAAGATACCCTTTTCCTTGAAGAGGGCAAAGGCATCGGCATCGAGCACCTCGGCCCACTTGTAGCTGTAGTAGCCCCCCGCATAGCCTCCGGCAAAGATGTGGGAGAAGGTGGTGCTCATGCAGGCTTCATCTATCGTGGGGAGCAGTTGGGCCTTTTGCCAGGCCTGTCGTTCATATTGCTTCACGTCGCCCTGGAAGGGAGTGGTGCGGGTGTACCAGGCCATGTCGAGCAGTCCGAAGCTCACCTGGCGCAGGCAGAGGTAGCCAGCGTTGAAGTTTGCAGAGGCAATGATGCGTTCCACGAGCTCGTCGGGAATCAGTTCTCCGGTCTCGTAGTGGCGTGCGAAGGTGTGGAGGAACTCTTTCTCAGTGGCAAAGTTCTCCATAATCTGTGAGGGAAGTTCCACGAAGTCCCAATAGACGTTGGTGCCGCTCAGGCTGCGGTAGGTGGTGTTGGCAAAGATGCCATGGAGGCAGTGACCAAATTCATGGAGCAGCGTCTCCACCTCGTTGAAGGTGAGCAGGGCGGGCTTGGTGGCTGTGGAGCGGCTGAAATTGGTCACGAGCGACACGTGGGGACGACTGTTCACCACGCTCTCCTCGCCGTTTGCGTTGACGCTCTTCTCGCTCCACTGGCCCTTATACTCCGTCATCCAGGCTCCTGAGCGCTTGCCTTCGCGAGGATGGAAGTCGGTATAGAGCACGGCCAGGAACTCTCCGTTACGGTCCAGTACCTCGTAGGCTTTCACCTCGGAGTGATAGACGGGAATCTCTGGGTTGGCCCGGAGGGTGATGCCGTAGAGGCGTGTAGCCAGGCCGAAGACACCGTCGATAACCTTTTCCAGTTGGAAATAGGGGCGCAGCATTTCATCGTTGAGCTGGTAGGTGGCATCCTTCAGCTTGTGGGCGTAGTAGCTCCAGTCGTAGGGCATGAGGATGAAGTCGTTGCCTTGCTCCTTGCGGGCCAGGGCTTCCACGCGGGCCACCTCCTCGCGAGCAGCGGGGGTATAGGCTTGTAGCAGTTGGTCAAGCAGTTGGTTGACCGCTTCTGTGGTGCGGGCCATGCGCTGCGTCAGTTTGTAGGATACATAGTCGGGGTAGCCCAGCAGCTGTGCCAGGGCCATGCGGGTGTTGACAATCTGCTTCACGATATCGCGGTTGTCAGTCTCGCCCCCGCAGGCGCGTGAGGCGTAGGCGGTGTAGAGCTCACGGCGCAGCTCACGGCTGTCGGCATACTCCATGAAGGGGACGTAGCTGGGGTAGTCAAGAGTAAATCGCCATCCTTCCACTCCTTTCTGCTTGGCACTCTCGCATGCAGCATCGAGGGCCGTCTGTGGCAGTCCCTTCAGTTGGGTGGGGTCAGTGAGGAGCAGTTGGTAGCTGTTGGTGGCTTTGAGCAGGTTTTCGCTGAATTGCAGGGTGAGCAGGCTGAGGCGGTTACTCAGCTCGCGGTAGGTCTCGCGGTCGGCTCCCTGCAGGTTGGCTCCATTCAGTGCGAAGCCTTCATAGACATCCTTGAGGAGCATCTGTTGCTCGGCGTTGAGCAGGAGTTGTTGTCGTTGGTCATAGACCGCCTTGATGCGTTCGAAGAGCCGTTCGTTGAGGCTGATATTGTTACCGTGCTCCGTCATGATGGGCATCAGCCGGTGTGCCAGGGCCTGCATCTCGTCGTTTGTTTCAGCGCTCATCAGGTTGCCGAACACACTGCTCACGCGATCCAGCAGTTCGCCTGAGGCCTCATAGGCTTCGATGGTGTTCTCGAAGGTGGGT
>JBJEKS010000275.1:0-9075 GCA_051878755.1 Bacteroides sp.
CAAAGCGTCGGCAAAGATAGGCAGCTTCCCCGTCTCGGAAAAAGCAAAGGGCATTGACCGCAGTTTCTATATGATATACTTGTGAGGCCAACTGCATGGTCAGATGTTCGTTAGCAGGACAATGCTTGCGATCCAGCAAAGCATACGATGATGGTGCTGGCTTCAAGATAAGTGAATACATATTCTCTGGCATCCGTTTCTTGCAGGATGCCAGCCTCCATGTCGTGAACATAAACTTTACACTGTCTCATAGTCAAGTTGCTTGATGTTAATATCTATTTGCAAGCCTAAAGTTTCCAGTATCGTTAGCAAAGTGGCGAGCTGAGGATTACCCTCACCTCGTTCAATTGCAACAACGGTGTTTACAGCCACACTTGCCAAGTCTGCCAACGTTTGTTGGTTGATACCCAATTTCTTTCGCCTTTCCTTGATGGTATTCCCAATTTCTTGCTGTGTCATAATCCTATTATATTGCGATTTCGATGCAAAGTTAGCAACAAATTTTCAAATACGATACAAGAATCGCAATAAAATGGTATTTTTAGCTTCGATTTACCCGAAAAGATGCATAATTGGCGTACAATCACAATATAGTGCGATTTTTCAAACTCCCATTCGACTCCAATCGCCGCACCATCAGCGACTGGAAGATGCTCTCCTGATTACCAAAATGGTGGATGGTATTTCTATAAGCATCCAACAGTAAACTCCCATCTGATGGGTTTTCCAAATGGTTGGGAGGAGGAAAAGCTGTGGATATGTCTCTAGTCACTTTGGAGTAAAAATGGAAATATGATTTTGTTATATATAGGCAGGATGCGTTGCTTTGGCGTATTATATCTCACTAAGGTTATTAACCTTACCGCTGCAAGATTAATAACCTTAGTCTTGCAAGGTTAATATACTTAGTTTTTCTTCAAACAGAATCTTGTTTTCAAAGAGGTTAACCATATTGTCAAAATCCTCTTTTTAGACAGATATGTCGAAAACAATCTCTTCCAAAGCCTGTTTGTGGATATCATGTAACTTATAACTATCCCAATAATACATGAAAAAGGCGTTGTTGAATCTGTGCCCGACAGATTGCTTCTCTGGAAGAGAGCCATTATTTAATTCCACAAAAGAAGAATCGAAAGCACTGCACAAGTGGAGTATTCTGTACGCAGATGCTTTGATAATTTCATCGTGAAGATGTTGGGAGTCAATGTTGCCTGCTGTATATCCCAAAATAACAGTGCATCTGTGTGCAACATCCATTAGTTACAATGTTTCTTTTTCTAGGTTTCTTAACTTATATTAATTATATATCTTTTCTCGAATTTATTATTGCATATATAAGACATATTTTCTATTTTTGCATCGTTCTTCGGGACATTACATAGAAGTTTAAGGCGTTTATCAATATTATCCCTTGTTGGAATCTGGACAATTCTAGACTGTGGATAATAGGCAAGAAACGTCTGCGTCTTTGATATTTATATCTCCTTAGTATGATGTATTTATCATTAGGCGTGGACTTTGCTTATTATACAGTCAAGGCAGTCCAGAGCCCCAACAAGATAATAAGTTAAAGTTTCCACGCCTTATGTTTTTTTAAAGACTCTATCAGGAAACTAAAGAGTGTATATTAATCAAGATGAAAACCCTTAGATTATTTGTGTATGCATTACTAACAAATTTGTTATTATTATATGCATGTGGGAATGATGATTCTAATGAGAATATATCTATCCCGGAGGATAATAAGTCTGGAATCACGATTGATTCAAGTATTATTTCAGATGGTTTATCTTTCTCAAATTTGCAAGGAGAGCAAACTGTTTCATTTACTACAAGTGAGGATTGGACTTTAAGCATTGCAAGTACCACCAGTGGAGTTAGTTGGTGCACAGCTTCGGCTACAAGTGGAAGAAAAGGTAACACTTCAATTAAGTTTGCAGTAACAGAAAATACATCATATGATAGTCGGATTGTATCAGTAACTATTAAATCAGGAGCTGAAACTAAAACATTTTCAATATCTCAAAAATGTGTAGATGCTCTACTTATAACGACGAATAAATATGATCTTAGCCAAGAAGGTGGTAATATTAACATTGAAGTTAAAGCCAATATTGATTATACTATGGAAATTTCAGAGAATTCTAAAGATTGGATTAATGAAATTTCAAATCGAGCATTGTCTAATTACAAGCATACGTTCAATATTGCTATGAATGAAAATGTTCAAAAACGAGAAGGCGAAATATTATTCAAAAGTGGTGATAAGGCAGAAACTGTAAAAGTGTATCAATCTGGCGGAGCAATTATTTTGCTTTCACAAAATGAATACTTAATTAGTAGTCAAAGAGATACCATTTCTATAGATATTAAAAGTAATATTGATTTTGAGGTACAAGTACCAAACGTAGATTGGATTCATGATATGACTTCAACTCGGGGATTATCCAGCCATACGTTGAGCTATGTGATAGATGCAAATGAACAAACAGAAAACCGTTTTTCACAGATTATTTTTTATGATAAGAATAGCGATATAAAAGACACTTTAAAAATAAAACAATTCCATAGTGGCTATCTACAAATTAATACGGAATCAACTGGTAATATTCCTTCAATTATAAATAAAGATTCAAAGTACAAAATTACAGAATTAATAGTTAAAGGCAATATAAACGGTACAGATATCCAGTTCTTACGTGAAATGTCAGGAAATGATGCAAATGGGAACTACACAGATGGAAAACTTCAAATTTTGGACATATCAGAATGCAACATAAAAGAAGGTGGAAACCCTTATATTTTCTCCAAAACAACCAAAGATAATTTTATATGATCATATATGTTTCAAGGATGTATTTCTTTGAAAGAATTGCATTTGCCTAAAGACGTTACCGAAATAGAAGATTTTGCTTTTTATAATGCCTCAAATTTAAAGAAAATCACAATACCGAGTAGTATTAGTAAACTTGGATTAAGTATTATAGAAGGTTGTGCTTCTCTTGACAGTTTAACAATTCCTCATAACGTAAAAGAGTGGAATAAGCTTGGTAAAAGTGGCGTAAATACAATTATAATTGAAAATGGAGTATCATATATACCAAGAGAAGCGTTTTTCGCTTGTGATGAATTAAAAACTTTAATAATACCTAAAAGTGTAACCTACATAAATAATGCATTCTCTTATGGCGGGTTAAAAGAAATATATATTGATGACTTAAACCAATGGCTAAATTATAATTGGTATAATCCAAATTATCCATTTGAAGCAAGTGGAAGAGGCTTTGTGAATGGAGAAATAGTTCGTGATACAGGTTTTAACGAGATGGGAAAACTATACATAAACGGGAATTTGCTCACCAATCTTTCGTTACCCAACAATATTGAGATAGTACCCGCATATGCTTTTCATGGATGCTCAAGCATAGAAACAATAGAAATACCCAATAATATTATTGAAATAGAGCAAAGCGCTTTCGCTGGAACACAAATTGAAGAGATCTCCATACCAAACAGTGTGCACAAAATGGGAGATGCTATATTTCGTTCTTGTTATAATTTGAAAAAAGTAAATTTGCCTAACAACATTACTGAATTTCCAGGTGGATTTCTTGCAGATTGCTCAAGTTTAACAGAGTTCACAATACCAGACTATATAGAAAGATTAGGAAGTGGGGTCTTTTCTTGCTGTGACAACCTAAAGACTGTTAAATTATCCCAAAAACTAACATCTATTCCATCGAATGCTTTTTATGCTTGCAAACAGTTGGATATAATTGAGATTCCAAATAGTGTTAGTTCTATTTTCGATTACTCATTTGCATACTGTAAAAGCTTAAAAAGCATCAGCATTCCTGAAAATGTGAAATTTATCGAGAGTTATGCGTTTGAAGCTACCCCACTTGAAAAGGTCTATTGTTATGCTCAAACTCCACCCACAATATCATCACACCATGTCTTTGATAAAGCAACCAACCTGATTTTATACGTGCCCAAGAACTGTAAAGATGCATATAAATCAAGTAAATGGAATATGTATTTTGATAAAATCTATGAAATAGAAAAATAGAGGGTTCTTGTGGCTCGAAAGCTGTGTTGCAGGCTGGTAGAGAATATGAAGCAATGATTGCAAATAACACAGAAGTAGTTGTTGAATGATAGTAAGACTAAAGTGACCTCCAGGAGTAAATAGGGTATGACACGTGGTTGCATTTGCTCCCTCGCGTGGAAACAAATTTTTCCTCGCGAGGGAGCAACTATTTTATAGGTGTTTTCTTATTGTACCTTTGTAATATGCAAGTAATCAGCTGCTTGAACACGATTTTTCAAATAAGCCTGTTCAAACATGCTTATTTTTACAGGCCATACGACTCCTTGGTTTTATTAAGTTTGGTTTATAAAACTAGGTAATTTCTATAAAGTGGAGTTAACAAACTCGAAGGTTTTGCCATGTTTTCACTCTACTATCGGTGCTTGCGGTCGGAGCGGAGGAAGAGGCCGGCCAGGAGGGTGCCTGAGATGCTGTGCCAGGCACAGGAGATGGCGCAGGGCAGTACGGAGAGGGGCTGAGCAGCGAAGAAGGTGCCGGCCAGCACCGTGGCCAGTCCAGCATTCTGCATCCCTACCTCGATGGAGAGGGTACGCTTCTTGGCTTTGCCGAAGCCTGCTATGCGCCCTGCGCTCCAACCCAGGAGATAACCCAACGTGTTGTGGCAGAGCACCACGCCGAAGGTGACGATGAAGAGCCAGAAGCCACGGGCCAGGAGGTCATCATGCACCGTGCTGATGACGCCTCCTACGATACAGGCCAGGCAGATGACGCTGCTCCCCGGCATCAGCGACTGCACCACGGGGAAGGCCTTGTGATGGGAATAGCGGTAGTTGAGCAGACAGCCGAAGCCCACAGGCAGTATCGTGACAATCAGAATGTTGAGGAACATCCCCACGGCATCTATCTCGATGATCTCGCCAGCGGTCAGCTCCAGCAGCAGGGGTGTCATGACGGGAGCCAGCAGTGTGGAGGCACAGGTCATACCCACCGAGAAGGCTACGTCGCCGTGGCAGAGGAAGGACATGATGTTGCTCGACACGCCTCCGGGGCAGCACCCTACGAGCAGAATGCCTAATGCCAAGGCAGGCTCCAGGTGAAACACGCTGACCAGCAGCCAAGCTACTCCAGGCATGATGAGAAACTGGGCACAGGCTCCGATGAAGATGTCCAGCGGTCGGCGGGCCACTACGAGGAAGTCCTCCGTGGTGAGCGTAAGTCCCATCGTGAGCATAATCAGTCCGAGGATGACTGTCTGCGTGGTTCCCCTTACCCACAGGAAGGTGTTGGGCACGAAAAGGGTGAACGCTGCCACCGCAATGATGAAGAGCGAAGCATGACGGGCCAGCCACGCGCTGACCTCGGAAAGCAGATGGCAAGATGTCGTATTTGAGGTCATAGAAGTCATTTATTACGAGGATGCAAAAGTACAAATAATATAATCATTCCTGCAATTTATCCATGGTTTTTTCGTTTATGCTGCATGATTGGGATGCATAGATGACTATTTGACTTGCCCATCATGTACACCAGCTTAATTACTGCACTTTGCATTCCAGTATGCTGCTGAACAGAGCCCTTATCTCCTGAGCACGTTCCCTCGTCATGGCGGGCACGCCCTTCAAGGGGTAGGGGATGCCCATCTTCTCATATTTCATCTCGCCCATGGTATGGTAGGCCAGAATCTCTACGCAATCCAGATGGCGGTATTGCTTCAGGTGGTTGGCCAAGGCTGTGAGGTGGGCCTCGTCATCGTTGAGCCCAGGCACTACGACGTGCCGTATCCAGAATGTCTTGCCTGACTCTTCCAGATAGTCGAGGAAGGCCTGATTGTGCTGGCGCGTATGTCCTGTGAGACGTGGGTGAAGCTCATCGTCGAGTGTCTTGATGTCGAGCATCACCAGGTCGCATTGTTCCAGTGTCTGCTTCACCTGTTCGTTGAAATAGACGCCGCTCGTATCGAGACAGGTATGTAGGCCCTCTGCCTTGCAAAGCCTGAAGAACTCTTCCACAAACTTTGCCTGCATCAGCGGTTCGCCGCCCGAGCAGGTCACACCGCCCGTGCGGATGAAGGACTTGTATTTCATCACCTCCTCCAGCAGTTGGGGGGCCGACCAAAGCCCTGCTCCACTAGCCTTCGTTCCGCCTTCTGCCTGGGGAGAAGGGGCCCATGTATCGGGATTGTGGCAGTACAAACAACGCATGGGGCAACCTTGCATGAAGACGACAAAGCGTATGCCAGGACCATCTACTGTCCCGAAGCTCTCTAAGGAATGGATGCGGGCCAAAAGCCCTTCGGTCGGAATTTGCATGAGGGGGTGAGGTTATGTTGAGGAAATATGGACAGGGGAGGGCCGAAACCCTCCCCTTGTCCTTGTAGTGTGTAAATAGAAGATTACATACAGTGGTTGATGGTGCGTGAGAGCACATCAAGCTGCTGCTCGCGTGTCAGCTTCACGAAGTTCACGGCATAGCCGCTGACGCGGATGGTGAGCTGCGGGTATTTCTCGGGATGCTCCATGGCATCCATCAGCAGGTCGCGGTCGAAGACGTTGACGTTGAGGTGCTGTCCACCATCGGGAGTGAAGTAGCCGTCCATGAGGTTGACGAGGTTCTGAGCCTGTGTCTCGCGGTCCTTGCCCAGGGCAGAGGGGCTGATGGCAAAGGTGTAGGAGATACCATCCTTGCTGTGGTGGAAGGGGAGTTTGGCTACGGAAGCCAGGGCAGCCACGGCACCCTTGAGGTCGCGGGAATTCATGGGGTTGGCACCGGGAGCGAAGGGCACGCCAGCCTTGCGGCCGTCGGGGGTAGCACCCGTGTTGCGGCCATATACCACGTTGGAGGTGATGGTAAGCAGCGACTGCGTGGGGATGGCATCGCGGTAGGTACGGTGTTGGCGCAGGTACTCCATGAACTTCTCCGTAAGCATGACAGCTATTTGGTCGGTCTCATCATGGTTGTTGCCGAAGGGGATGTACTCACCTTCCTCGATGACGTAGTCAACAGCGAGGCCAGCCTCGTTGCGTACGATACGTATCTTGCAGTTCTTCATCGCTGCGATGGAGTCGGTGACGATGGAGATACCGGCGATACCCGTGGCGCGTGTACGCTGTACGTCGCCATCATGGAGAGCCATCTCGAAGGCTTCGTAGTCGTACTTATCGTGCATGTAGTGGATAATCTTCAGGGCATTGACGTAGGTCTTGGCCAGCCAGCGCATCATGGCGTCGAAGCGAGGCCAGAACTCCTCGTAGGTGAGGTAGTCACTGGTGATGGGGCTGAAGCAGGGACCCACCTGATTGCCGTGCACCTCGTCCTTACCACCGTTGATGGCATAGAGCATACATTTGGCCAGGTTGGCGCGTGCACCGAAGAACTGCATCTGCTTGCCAATCTTCATGGGGCTTACGCAGCAGGCAATGCCGTAGTCGTCGCCCAGCTCGTGGCGCATCAAGTCGTCGTTCTCATACTGTATGGCGCTGGTGTCCATGCTGACCTTGGCGCAGTACTTCTTCCAGGCCTCGGGCAGACGCTCACTCCAGAGCACGGTGATGTTGGGTTCGGGTGAGGGACCCATGTTGTAGAGGGTGTGGAGCAGACGGAAGTCGGTCTTGGTGACCATGTTGCGGCCATCGATGCCCATACCGCCTACGGATGCCGTTGCCCAGATGGGGTCGCCGGAGAAGAGGTCGTTGTATTCAGGGGTACGAAGGAAGCGTACGATGCGCAGCTTCATGACCATCTGGTCGATGAGTTCCTGTGCCTCCTCTTCGGTCAGGGTACCGTTCTTGAGGTCGCGCTGGATATAGATGTCGAGGAAGGTGCAGATGCGGCCGATGGACATGGCTGCACCGTCTTGATCCTTGACAGCGCCCAGGTAGCCGAAGTAGGTCCACTGTACAGCCTCACGTGCGTTCTGTGCAGGACGTGTCACGTCGAAGCCGTAGGCGGCACACATACGCTCGAACTCCTTGAGTGCATTGATCTGGTCGGTAATCTCCTCGCGGCAGCGTACAATCTCCTCGGTAAACTCCTGGATGTCGATACGCTTGTGGAAGCGTTTCTTCTCCTCGATGAGGTTGGCGGTACCATAGAGGGCGATACGGCGGTAGTCACCGATGATGCGGCCACGGCCGTAGGCATCGGGAAGGCCCGTGATGATGTGTGCATGACGGGCAGCCTTGATGTCGTCGTTGTAGGCAGCAAAGACACCCTCGTTGTGCGTTTTGCGATACTTGGTGTAGATGGTCTTTGTCCAGGGGTCAAGCTCATAGCCGTAGGCTTTGAGGGCTGACTCCACCATTCGGATTCCTCCCTTGGGGAAGATGCCTCGCTTCAGAGGTTTATCTGTCTGTACGCCTACGATGACCTCGTCTTCCTTGCTGATGTAGCCGGGGCCGTAGGTGTCGATGCTTTGGGGCAGGCGTGTCTCGGCATCATAGACACCCTTCTCGCGTTCCACCTTGAACATCTCGCTCAGGATGTTCCACAGCTTGGTGGTCTTGGCAGAAGCCGGTTTCAGGAAACTCTCGTCGCCATCGTATGGCTCGTAGTTGTGCTGGATGAAATCACGCACGTCAATCTCGTGCTTCCATGAAGTACCTTTGAAATCGTTCTGTAAGTTTTGAAATTGCATAGACTATTTTTTTGGGTTAGTGAAATTAGATTCTTGATTAAACTCGGTTACAAAGTTACGCTAATTTTTTGAAATTCAAAGTACACAGGAATATATTTAGCAAAAAATTTAAATACATGCCGTGAAATAAATGGCTGGTGCCACTATACCTAATTATAAAGACATCTGTTGCTTGGCTTGCATCAGGCTTTGGCGTTCGGGCAGGGAGAGGCGCTCGATGGCGTAGCGGAGCATGGTGCGGGGCATAGTGGCGGCTCGTGGGGCAAGCCAGTTGAGCAGACGGGCCTCGTCGCGCTTACCAGCCTCGCGGAGCAACCAGCCGACGGCCTTCTGCAGCAGGTCGTGGAGGGGATGGGGCTTGTCGAGGAAGAGCTGAGCCAATGCGAAGGTG